>NZ_JASNGB010000001.1 GCF_030271215.1 Deinococcus rhizophilus
GCGGATGGTCAGGACGCCGGAAGGCGCGGCCTGGGCCGCCGCCATCCCCAGGGAGAGAGCCGCCAGGGTCAGCAGCCGCCTCACAGGTCGATCTCCCCGGTGGGGGCGGCCCTGTTCATGGCGTCGAGCTGAGACTGTGCGGCCGTCCGGCGCCGGGTCGTTGCCGCGTGGTCAATCTCGATCTCGAGGTCGCCATGCTCGACGTGCAGGCGGACCACGTCCCCCTCCCGCACACCACGCGGCAGGCTGGCGAGGTCCCAGTCCGCAGTCGTGCCGTCAGGCAGTTCAATGCGGGCAACGTTGCCCTCGATGCCGTCCACGGTGATCTGGGTCGGCCCGGCGAGGGTGGGTGGGGTGTCGTCCCGGTCGTGGGAGGAGTGATCTCGGTTCATGCTGCAAAGTAGCGCGATCGGCTCAGGGATACAGCTCAAATCCGCTGGCTTGGAGTGCCTGCTCCAGCGCCCGCTTGGCCAGTTGCAGCTCGGCCGAGCTGCTTGCCTCGAAGTACACCTTGATGGGCCGCCCCGGGCGAGAGCGTGCAACATCCCAGGTCACTCCTGACAGCGCGTCCTGCGACCCGATCTGCTGAAGGGCCGCTTTGACCGCCTTCTCAGGGATGCCCGCGTGGAGAGCCATATCGTCTTTGATCACGCAGCAACTTAGCGCAGTCTGAGCCCCTTCAAGCAGGCGCTCGCCACGGTCCGGACATCACTCGGATGAGACCGGCGCCGTGGCGGCAGATGCTCGCTCCTGGTTCAGCGCCAGTAGTCGGGCCAGGACCTCGTCATCACTCAGGGGCCATGTCCAGCCGTAAGCAGCGGCGACAGCCTGGTCAAGACGTTGATGAGCTTTCAGGAGGGCGTGGGCGGGGTGAGTGGCATCCGGATGCGCCCGCAGCGCCACCACGGCGTTGTAGAGCCCCGTAAGCGTCGCCTTGGGGTCCTGCGCCAGCAGATGGTCCCGGAGCTGCACGACGTAACGCGCGGCCTTCTCCACCTCGGCTTTCACCTCGTCCGTGGCATGGGGGAAGGGGAAGGTCTCGAAGCAGGTGGACGGGGTGTACCGCAGGTCATTGCCCACCCCCATGAAAGTTCCCATTGTCTGAGCCCATGCCCGGTGGAAGCTGGAAGCCAGCACGCCGAGGGTAAAGTCGTCGTCGCGGGCAACGACCACGACTTGGCTGTCTGGCAAGGTGCCTTCGGGCAGCCACACCGGCAGCAGGTGCTTGGCGACGCGGGGGATGCCGATGAAGCGGCGTAGACCCGCCGTCGCAGCCCGCATCTCGGGACGGGAGCGCTGGTGCAACCACCACCTCTCCCTCGAAGCGCGGTCACTGTTTTTCTCCCGCTCGGGCTTCACCTGCTCGACCACGTACTCGAAGGGCGCGACGTACTGGGCGGCTTCCTCCTTGGTCATCTGGCCGAAGTCCACAATCCAGCGCCCGCTGGGACGGCGGGTGAGGTCCATTCCGTTCACCCAGGGCTTGACCACGTCGGCGTTGCTGACCCCGTCGGGGTTGGGCAGGGTGAGCCACTGCCGGGCGACTTCGCCGGGAATGTCGAAGTCCCCGCCCTTCTGGGTGCCGATAAAGCTCAGCCCCGCGTTCTCCGGGAGGGGCACGGCGGCGCTCACGTCCACGCGAGCGCTGAGGTCGGCGTTGATGGTGGGAACGACCTCGCCGTTCAGCCGCTTGACCGACTCGGCGCCGTCATCGAAGGCGAAGAGGCTCACCCGCACCGCAGCTCCATCCTGCGCCCAGGGCTCGTCGGGCCAGGCCACGAAGATGTCTCCGGTCGCCTTGACGCGCTCCAGCACCACCCGGTTCTTGCCCCCCCGGATGCTGTTGGTGGTGACGAACCCGGCCCGCTTCGTGACCCCGGCCTCCACCATCGCCCGAGCCTTTTCCGGCCAGTAGCAGACGAGGTCGCTCTGCCCCGGCAGGCGGTCGCCGTACACGCGGCGCAGGGTGTCGGTGTACCCGCGCCCCAATCCCCCGACCATCTTCTTGTCGCCCAGGAAGGGGGGATTGCCGATGATGAACTCGGCTTCGGGCCACTCGGCTTCGCTGCCGTCCTCGTTGAGCAGGGCGTCCCGGTGCTGGATGGTGTCGAGCCGCTGGAGCACGGGCGTCTCCCACTCCCCGCCGTGCGCGGCTTTCCACTGGAAATGGGCAATCCAGACCGACACGCTTGCCAGCTCATGCGCAAACGGCTCGACCTCAATGCCCAGGAGCTGCCGGGGGTGCACCTTCGGCGGCATCGCGAACGGCCCCGCGCCCAACTCGAAAGCCAGCGAGCGCACCTCGTGCTCCAGGTCGAGGAGCTGCCCCAGCGTCACCACCAGAAAGTTGCCGCTGCCGCAGGCCGGGTCGAGCACCGTCACCCGCGCGAGGCGGTCGTGAAAGCCGCGCACCACCTCCAGCGCCGCAGCCTTCCCGCCCCGCTTGCTGCTGAGCGCATCCGCCTGCGCCTTCACCTCGGTCCACTCCCGGCGCAGGGGCACCATCACCACCGGCTCCACGACGCGCAGAATGTCGCCCACGCCCGTGTAGTGCGCGCCGCGCTTGCTGCGCGTGGCCGCGTCCAGGCTGTTCTCGAACAGCGTGCCGAAAATGGCGGGCTCGACCTCGGCCCAGTCCAGGGTCGCGGCGACCAGCAGCGCGTCGGCATCCTCCCGCGTGATGCCCAAGGCGGCAGAGTCGTCGAACAACCCACCGTTGAAATGCCGGATGTCGGTGCCCCAGAACTCGCCGCCGCCCTGCATGGCGCTGAACAGCTCCTGGAAGTAGCCCTGGGACCGGTCTGGGTACTCGCGGGCACGCTTCAGCAGACGGGTCAGCAGGCCGCGCTCCAGCAGGCCGACGTCCTCGGCAAACATCGCAAAGACGACGCGCATCAGGAAGTGGGCGGCCTGGGTCTGGGGCATGCCACGGGCCGCGAGCGCCTGCGCCACCTCACCCACGCGGGCGGTGGCGTCCTGGGTGACGCGCTCGCGGAGCTGCCGGGGGTCGAGTTTGCCGGGATCACGGAAGCAGGCGCGTAGCGCGGTGAGGGCAGTCAGGTCACCGCCGACCGGCGCGTCGCGCTCGAGGTCGTCGAGGGTGAGGCGGATGACCCTGGGGCTGCTGCCGGTGAAGTTGGTGTGGATCTCGGTGGTGCTCAGGTCGCTGACCAGCAGCAGGGGCGGGTTGCCCAGCTCTCGGGCGTACAGCAGGGCCTGCTGCAGGGCCTTCCCCAGGCTCTTGCCCTTGGCCTTGTACTCGACGACGAAGTGGCCGCGCTTGAACACGTCGGCGTACCCGGTCTCGCCGGTGCCCGCCTTCTTGACGTGCTTCTCGAAGGCGTAGTCGTCGCCAGTCAGGTCGCTCGTGGGAGTTGGCTCGCCGAGCAGAGCGCAGAGGTCACGCCAGTGCTCCTGGTAGGCCGCGCGTTCGCTCAGTCGGGGAGCCAGCTCACGCCATTTGGTGGCGAACTCCTGTGGAGTCACTGCCGCTCCTTGGGTTGAACGATCAGTTCCAAATCGAGTGCGTCCAAGACGTCGAGGAGGCTCTGCGGGATCAGCCCGCGCTTTCGCGTCAGCACTGCGGTCACCGAAGGGGGCTTGATCCCCAGTTTTTGGGCCAGGGCGGCGTGAGTGAATCCCTTGGCCTGACGCGCCGATTCCAGCGCGTTCTTCAAACCCTGTTCGGTCGGCGACAGCAGCTCCATCGGACCAGTGTAGTAGACAATCCGACTATTGACAATAGTAGACATATCGCCTACTATACAGACACCAAAGCGGGAGGGCCTAGGAAACCAAGACCCGCTTTGGAATCCACCGTTTGAAGAGGATCGCCATGCAGGATACCAGCCCCATCAGCGTCACCCGCACCTGGAAGCTCGACCTCTACGCCGACTACGGCGACGGCTCCAGCGCCCGCGTCTTCGTCGCTACCCGCACCGTCACCCTCAGCGGGGGCCGCGACGAGCAGGGCCACGCTCTTCCCATCGTCGCCACGGTGGATGGCGCTGAAGTCCCCACCGAAGAAGCGGTCCAACTCCTGACCTGGGCCAAGCGCGACGGCCGCGCCACTCTGCTGAGCGACGAGCGCTCCATCCCCACCATCGGCAAGGCTCAGGGCTGTGAGCTTCACCGCGAACTGGGCCGCCTGGGCTACCGGAACCACTACAGCGTGGCCGGGGAGGCCCTGGAGCGCCCCGTCGCCAGCCTCGCCACTCTGACCGCGCAGGAAGCCGGGGTCGTCCGCAGCTACGCCTACGGCCAGCTCGGGCTGACCACCGGGAGCGTGGCCGCATGACCCGCCTCACCCCCGAGTTGCTGGAGGCCGCCACCGCCGAACTGGTCAGGGCCACCCGCGAGTACACCCGCAGCGCCCAGATGGAGGCCGATGTGCGCTTCGAGCTGGAGTTCGCCGAGGCCCACACGGTGACGGACGGTGTCGAGGGCCGCAACGAGGCCGAGCGCAAGGCCAGCCTCCGCCTCTCCCTGGCCGAGGAGTACAGCGCCCTCAAGGCGGCGCAGGATGGCCTGCGGGACGCCCGGCGCGACCTCGACGTGGCCCAGGCGATGCTCAACACCCTGCGCTATCAGCTCCGCCTGATGGAAGTCCTGCGGGAGGTGGCCCTGTGATCCCCTCCTTCCGGCTGGGCCGCTCCCAGCGGCACGCGGCGGCGGCTGCCCTCGCCGCCATCCTGCGCCGGGAGGGGGACGAGGCCTCTCCCCTACCCGGCACCCTCCAGCGCCGTCTGGGGGAGGTCCGCGACATGCAGGCCCTCCTGGCTGGCAGCGGCGAGGCGCTCGAAGTCCACCGCGCCCTGCTCGCCGGATGCTGCGCGTATATGGCCGTGCACCTGGACCGCGACGAGCTGAACGACCTCGCCCAGGAACTACGCCGGGAGTACCGCGTGAGCCGGGGCGATGCCTCGGTTCGCCTGCACGCGCCCAGCCCCGCCTCCGCCGCCGTGAAGGCCGCGCCCCTTCTGGGCGTCGAGGCCGAGACGGCGGTGCAGGTGAGCAACGTCCACTGGGAGGTGTTCGTCACCCGCGAGGGCGTCGGCACCTTCGGGTATCAGGACACCCTGATCGTCGAGGCGGTGGCCTGATGCGGCGCCCCGATCTGGAGGCCGCGCGGGCGGAAGCCCTCGCCGCCCTGGGCCGGGGTGCCGAGCGCACCCTGGAGAGGCTGGAGGCAGTTGGGTTGGCCGTCGTGCGGTTGGCCGACCTGCCCGCCTCCGACGCGGGCCGCCGCACCCTCACCGACGTCGAGATCATCATCCCCGAGGACTGGCGGGAGCCGTTCGCCCTGATCGTGGAGGCCGGGAGCGATGTCCTCGAACTCCATGCCCTGATCGCCGCCGTGCCTGCCGTCCGCGAGGCCGTCCAGCTCGGCCGCATCATGGGCCACCGCGTGGACGTGGAGATCGACGAGGCTGAGGGCCTGGTCATGCGGGCCTGGACGGTGGAGCTGTGAACGGCGAGCGCGAGACGCTGGGCACGGCCGTTTACAACCTCGACGACGACACCTTGCGCTGGAGCCCCGGCGCCCGCCTGGACGCCGACGAGTACGCCCGGACCCGCGCGGCTGGGTTCAAGTGGTGGCGCAGCTCGGAGGCGTGGGTGGCGAGGTGGACGACCCGCCGCGAGGACTTCCTGCTGGAGTTTGTGGAGGAGATCGGGCACGAGGCCGACCCCGACGACCCGGATGCCAGAATCACCCGCTTCGCGGGCCGCGCCGCCGCTGCCGAGGGACGGTCTGACGAACGGGCGCGGGCCGCCATGCAGGGCCTGCCCCCGATGGGCGAGCCGATCAAGGTCGGGCACCACTCCGAGGGGCGGCATCGCCGGGCCATTGAGCGCAGTGATCAGAACATGCGTAGGGCGGTCGAGGAGGGCCGCAAGGCGGAGTACTGGCGCGGCAGGGCGGCGGGCGCGGAGCGCCGGGCCAGGCAGAAGAGCGACCCCGGCGTGATCCGGCGCCGGATCGAGAAGCTGGAAGCGGAGCGGCGCGTGATACAGCGGTCGCTCGCAGATCTGGAGGCGCGTCCACCCACTCCGGAGACGCAGGCCTCGTGGGACCGCAGCGTGACCCACTGGCGGCGCTGGGCCGAGCACCTGGACCTGCGGCTGGAGTTCGAGCGGGCACGGCTAGCCAGCCTGAACCCGGAGCCGTTCGCGCCGGTCACGGCATACAAGAAGGGGGATGTGGTGGACACCAAGCGCTACGGGCGCTGCGAGGTGGTGCGCGTGGGGCCGAAGAACGTCAAGGTCCGGCAGATCACGGGGCCGACGAAGGGCTGGGAGTGGGCGGTGCCGCCGCACGAGCTGCGGCCCGTGCCTCCGGAGGAGCCGTCTACCAGCGGTTGACACCCCAAGAGAAAGACCCCGAGTCCGCGGACTCGGGGCCTTCTGCTGTGGCCTTCAGACGGCCTGCGCGACCCACTGCGCCTTGCTCTTGAACCGGGCGCCGCTGACCTTCTCGCGGTAGGCCTCGGCCTCTTGGCCGGTGAGCAGCTCCAGCTGCACCGCCTCGCCGTCGAGCACGAGTTGGCCGGGGTCGCGCCCCACCCGCACCACGATCCAGAATTGCTTCCCGTCGGCGTCCTGGGCGAGCGAGGCGAGCCAGCCCCCGCCCAGGCGCTTCCCGGCCTCGGCCGCTTCCTGCTTGTTGCGGTAGGTGGTGGCCGGGGTCCACGACAGGTGCACCAGGGGGTTGTCGCCCTCGGGGCTGGTGGCCGCCGCCACGGCGCTCAGATCGCCGCCGCAGGGCGGCCCCCACTGGATAACGGCCTTGCCGGACTTCGCGGCCTGGACGGGCGCGGTGGGGGCGGGCTCCTCGACGGCGGGCTCGGCCTCGACTTCCTCGACGACCGCTTCTTCCTCGACCGGCTGGCTGCGCAGCTCGTCGGCGAGTGCCAGGGCCTCGGCGCGTTCCTCGGCTTCGAGACGGGCCAGCTCCTCGGCCTGCGCGATGAAGCCCTTGATCTGGCCGGGCGTCACGCGCTGGCGCTCGCCTGCCGTCACAAGGAAGAAGTCCTTGCTGGTGCGCTCGACCGTGATGCCGTGCTCGGCGGCCTGGGCGATGAGGAGGTCTTTGGCTTCGGCGGTCATGGGGTTCTTCTTCATGGCCTAAGTATGCCAGATGTGGCAGAGTAAGTCAAGCACCCGAAAACGAAAAACACTGTCTGGGACGGTGGGGATCGGTTCAACCCTTCGGTTTGTGGGCGGCAGCGCCCGTGGGCATTCGGCCGGGATGGGGCGCTTCAGGTCGGATAAGCCAAGTTCCCAAAGACTGCCAAGCAGGAAGATGTCCAGCGGCGGCCCACGCCTTGGCTGTGCGGTCGGGAACGTCGTGCAGTTTCGCCCACTCGCTGACGAGAATGGCGGGCCTCTGATCGTTGGGCATGGGGGCTCCTGGGACGCCTGCGGTGGTTCTGGGCGTCCCGCCAAGTCTGCCAGATGGGGCTGAGTTAGTCAAAAGGCGCGTCTTGATTGCGGGGGGGGTGGTGAACAAAAAAAGCCCCCTCCGCCCCAGCCGCGAGGGCCAGGGGGAGGGGGCAATCAGATCAGAGGGGTTGGGCGACTCGACGATTCACCACCGCCCGGTACAGCGTCTCCAGCAGCTCGATGATCCGGCCTTTCACCCGCCCCGCGAACGGCCTCAGGTAAGCGGGCAGCAGCGGCATCACGTAGCGGTCCCACAGCACGCCGTACACCAGCAGCACCAGTGCCCGGGCGTTCGTACTCTCGATGACCGGCAGCGCATGGACGGCCGCCGACACGATGGTCATGACGGTGACGCCGAGCGCTGCCGCCTCGGGGAGCGTGATGCGCCGGTCCCCGTAGGCCGCCCGCGCCTGGGCCACGCCCGCCAGGATCGGCACCAGCAGGGTGTCCAGCAGGCTGGCGAGCTGCTCGTCGGTTGCAGGGGTAGGGGCCGGAGCAGGCGCGGTGGGGAGGGACTGGTGGGTACGGATGCGGGGCTGGACGGGCGGCGCAAGGACGATCTGAGTCCGGGTGCGCTGGCGCTCGACGAGGATGGCGTCACGCAGGCGGGCGCGTTCGCGGGCGGCGGCAGTGGCGGCAGTGATGCGGGGGTCTACGGACATGGGGCACCTCCAGGGTGCGGGAAGGCGAGCCCCCCGCCGTGGGGCAGGGGGCTGGGGCTTACGTCAGGTGTGTCGCAGGGGGTGGCCGATTACTCTCCCGATTCCGGCACGTATCAGTCAGTGCTTGAAGGGGGCGTCGGGCTGCTTCGTGTCCCACAGGCTGAGCGCCCAGCCCTCTGGCGTCGGCGTGCCCTCGTGCTCTTGGGCGAGCTTGAGTGCTTGAGCGCGATCTGCGCTGGCCGCGTCAAAGTCGGGGAACGGCCCAACGTGCGTGTCGGGGCTGGGCATGGCGTAGTTGAAGTACCAGGGGAGCGCGTGCCAGCGGCACCAATACCAACCGGGGCGTGAGGCGGCGACCGCCTCGATATGGATGCCCTCAAAGTGCCGTCTGGCGGCTTCCTCCTGCGCCCGGTCAAGCTCCATGTCGGCGCGGTACACAGCGTCCGAGCACTCGTGGCAGACAGGGGTGCCCTCGCAGGAGGTAGTCGCTGGTTTTCCGCAGAGGTCGCACATGCGAGCCTCGCGGGCCAACTTCTCCCGGCGCGAGTCCTCTGCGGCCTCCGCCATATCGCGTGCGGTCAATTCCCGCACCTCATCCCAGTCCACGCGGTCTTGGAGGCGAGTAGAGGCCTTGTGCTCACGGTCGGTCATAGGTTCCTCCTTTCCAGCATCGTATACCCTTTCGGCCTATGTATCAACCTTTTTGGCCTATACTCGCTTCATGGCCCGTAGACCAGAACGGATGACGTACCCTGTCGGGGTGAATGATGAGATACGCGCTCGCATCCGCGCCGAGATTGCGAAGCAAGGCGTGAGTCAGGCGGAGGCGGCGCGGCAGATGGGGCTAGAACCACAGGAACTCAACCGGGCACTCCAGGGGCGCGGGAAGATCGCCCCAGTGTGGCAAACGATTCTCGACCACTTCGGACTGGAACTGACCGTGCGAGAGAAGCCCGGCCAGAGCGAGTAGCCCTGGCCGATACCTGTCCCGCTACCGGCACGTATCGGGGAGCTACTTGGGCGGAATGATGCTCAGGTCTATGGGCTTGTTCCAGTCGCGGGTGAGCAGCGTCACGCCCACCCGTCCATGTGGCTTCTGTGCCCAGCCTCCCGCGTGAATCAGGCCCTCGTGCTGGCACAGCATTTCCACCAGTTCCTCCGGGCTGCACGCCTCCTCAGTCCACGCCACGGCGATGAGGTCCAGATCACGGTGCAGGCTGCCATGCACGGCCAGCGCGTACCCATGCAGATATGCCCGCTGAATCAGCGGCGCGAGCGGTGGGCTGGGAGGCGTCACCTCGTCAATCCCTCCCTCCCGATCAGAGCGGTGAATGAGGGTGGCGAGGCGCAGGTGGGCATGGCCGATGACCTTCTGCGGTTTGGATTCCGTCATGTGTCTCCTGTGGCCGATTCTGTGTGGCGTCAGCGCACCGGGCCGTCCGTGCCTAGTTGGGTCACGTCGGCCGGGGTCATCGGGCGCAGGTCGTCCATCGGGAAGTCGGGCGGGGGCTCGAAGGGGAAGTCCAGCGGCTGGGCGGTCGTGGGCACCTCCACCGTCACCTGCGGGGGCGGGGTCGTGACGACCACCGGGGCAGGCTGCATCCGCCCCAGGGCCTCGAACAGCGCGGCGAGGGTGGCCTCCTGCGAGGTGGCCTGGGCCTGCACTCCGGCCGTCTGCCTGCGGGTCTTGTACGCGACGTACCCGGACGCGATCACCGCCAGCACCACGCCCAGCGTCATCCCCGCGAACGGGGGCGCGAGGGTCACCCCCGCCGTGGTCGCCAGTCCGCCCAGCAGCAGGGCACCGAGTCCCGCGCCCAGGGCGAGGCTCAGGGCCACCACCGCGAGGTCGCGGGGCACCTTGCCCAGCCGGGCCAGGACCGTCTTCACGAACTCGGTGATGTAGACATGCGCGACCACGTAGGCCGCCAGAAAGAGCAAGCCGGGCACGCCCAGCGCCTGAATCACTTGCAGCTCCACGGTCAGACCTCCCTTTCCGCGAGGCGGCTCTCGGGCACCCGGTAAATCTTGGGCCGCCCGTCTGCCTGCACCAGCAGCCGCCCGTCCGCGCTGACCGGGATGCTGACCACCTCGCCGGGCCGCACGCTGCCGTCCCCGTTCCGCACGGCGGCCCAGATGTAGACCGGGCCTGCGGGCGTGGGGGGAGGGGGTGGGGCAGGCGGGGTGATGGGGACCGGCCCCGCGTCCCGCCACGCGGCCTGCCGCACGCCGGGCAGCGGGTCGGTCCACTGAAAATGCATCCCGTCACTCACATCCCAGCGCCCGCCCCACTCCCAGCCGCAGCGCTCGAACACCTCGACGACCTCGCGGTCGATGCCCATGCGCTCGTGCGGGATGCCGTACCCGTTCCAGGCGGCCTCGACGTCAATGGCGGCGCCGTACGCGTGCACGGACACCGGCCTGCGGGGGTCGTGCAGCATGTGGCGGGGGGCGAACGCGCCGGAGTAGGTGCGCAGGCGGGTGTGCAGGTTCCGGGCGACCAGCTCGGCCCAGGTGGCCCGGAACACGGGCGCGACCAGGCGGTGCAGGCGGATGGTCCGGACCTGCTGGTCCCCGAACGGGGGGAACCCCGGCAGCTCGGCGGTGGGAATCTCCACCAGGTTCTGCCGGGTCCACATGGGGCCGGGGGTGAACCACCCGCGCTGGGTGGGATGGGGCGTGGAATCCAGCAGCGGGTTGCCGTAGGCGGCGATCAGCTCGGCCTGGGTCGCGCCGCCGGGTCGCTGCTTGATGGCGGCGGCGAAGTCAAAGTTGCTCATCAGCACTGTCTCCCAGCCGGTCCAGCAGGTCGCTGGCGCGGCGTTTGATCTGCTCCCAGTCGAAGACCCCGGAGCGAATGTCCCGCAGAAAATCCAGCACGACCTTGTGGTCGAGCCGCAGCGTCTTCATCTCGGACTCGACGCGGGCCAGGCGGTTGTCGGTCGCCTGCTGCTGCTCGCGCAACTCCTTGAGCTGCCCGTCCAGCCGGTCGCGGTCGGCTACCACCCGCAGGTAGGTGGTGTCCTTGCTTTTGCCCAGCAGGGTCCAGGCCCCAATCACCACGCCGCCGATGCCCGAGATGGAGCCGAGAATCTGCCCCACGGTCAGCTCAGGCCCGGCCACGCTCCACCTCCCGCAGGTAGTCGGCGCGGGCGCGGAGGTCGATGGCGGTCCAGACGCAGTGGACGGCAGCGAAGAGGCAGACGAGCGTGAAGGCGTTCCAGCCCAGCGTGAGGTAGGACGCCGCGCCGATGGTCACGTACAGCAGCGAGGCGGTCATCATCCCGAACTGCGCCACGCGGGGGCGGCGGGCGAGCAGCAGCCCCAGCCCGACCGCGAGAAAGATCGCAGGCCACACCCACCCCGGAAGCTGGAAGCCGCCCCAGATTTCGAGCACCCACAGGGTCGGTTTGGCGACCGGGGCGGTGAGGTGCAGGGCGAGGCCGACCATGATCTGCCCGGTCTGCACCTGGGTGCGGTAGCGCCGTTCCATCAGCGGACCCACGGCGCCCCCTGAATCGGGACGCCCACCCAGACGTTCGGGGCCGCCCGGTCCCGCACGTAGGCCGGGGAGAGGACCCAGTAGGTCACCCGGCGGGGATACCCGCCCCCCAGCCGGAAGTACCCGATGGGGGGCAGGACGCCGCCGTGCTTGGTGATGATCCGCGCCAGCCGCCCGGCATTGCGCGGGCAGGCGTCCGGCAGGCGAATCTCGATCAGGTACTGCTTGAGCCAGGATTTATAGCCGGTCCAGCGGGCCTCCACCGCGCACTCGGGTGGGGAGTAGGCGGGGATGGGGGGTGTGGTCGCCAGGGCGAGAGTGTTCGCCCGTGCGGGGGGCGCGAGCGTGCAGAGGGCCGCCCCCAGGAGCAGGGCGGCGCGGAGGGGGTAACGCATGGGACTCCGATCTCCCGGCAGAAAACGCCCGCCCAGGGCGGGAGCCGGGGCGGGGAGCAGGGTCTAGTGGCGGTAGAAGGGCAGCCAGATGCCCTGATCGTCCTTGGCCTCCAGCACAGAGCCGGTGAGGGGCGTGACGCGAATGGACACCTGCCCGGTCATCGTGCTCAGGATTTGTCCGTGTTTGCCACCGAGGTCCGGGCCGTAGGTGGAGTCGGGGCGTGCATGGCGAACATGGGCATCCCCCTGGCCGGGGCGGATGCGGACGATGACCGTGCCGTCTGCCTGCGGCTCAGCCACGGCGTAGGGATGGGGGCCGGGTTGAGCCGCGCCGGGCGTGCGGGGAGCAGCGGGGGGCGTGGGCTGGGTATGCCAGCCGAGGAGTCGGGCGAGCCAATCGGGAATCATGGTGAGCCTCCGGGGGCACCGGCTAGGAGCGTGGCCCACAGCCGCCGAGGGAGCGGTGGGCCAACAGAGAACCCCCGCATGGGGCGGGGGCTGAATCGCTTAGGCGTGTCGCTGCTGACCGATTTTTAGCCTGATAGCGGCACGTATCGGGGAGCGATACGGGGATTCCCGTTTCGGGGGTCTATCGGGATTCCGATGGACGGGGGGCATGAAAAACCGCCCCGGCGAGGGGGGCGGCTGACCGTAGTAGCCCAACGCAGGCACCACAGCCCGGTGTTGCTCGGAACGTTCTCAGGCGTCCACCTAAAGGCTACCCGATGCTGTGTGGGGTCGTGCTATCTCAGACAGGTGCGTGCTCTGTGGGTCGGTATTGGCTCGGCTGTTCTCGTGGCTGTCGTCGTAGCGTTGACGTTGGTATTCCCGACTGCGCTGACGACTCGGACCAAACTGAACGTGACCGTACCGGCTACACACACAGAGAGGTGTGGGCAGGTCAGTCTTCTGCCAGAGCGCCGGGTACCGCCGCGTGAGATCACGCCTGGGACGTGGCAGTTGGCCCGGACCAGTGCTCTTGTCGTGAGATCGTGCGATGCTGGCACGCTTACTTTCAAAAGTTGGTCGGCGGCCCCACAGGCGCCGTCTCCTCCTGTCCTAGAGGTGCAGCAAAATGGACGGGTGCTGGCCTCTTACCCGGTAACCTCCGAACCAGTGACCTACCGCGTAGAGGTTGCTCGGGGCGATGTGGACCTGATCTTCGTCAATGGCAGTGCTTTCCAACGCCCCAGCGGGCGCGTCCTCCGAGTCAGCAGCATTCAGACCCCGTAGCATGGCCGCATGACGTGGACCATTCCGCACCCTCGGGTCTATATGCGAGCTGTGGGGTGGCGCGAGTTCGCCCTGGCCGCCTTTCTATTCGCCGGGGTCTTCAAGTCGGCCCTGTCCCTACCGTTTGATCTGACAGTCGCGCTCGCGGGAGTTGTCGGGGTTGCTACCGCTTGGCGCGTCGTTCAAACACAGCGCCTGCCGTCCGCCGCGATCTGGATGCTCGGCCTGTGGGTGGTCATGATGCTCGGCCTCTTTCAGGTCGGCCCCGGCTATGGACTGGAAAAAGCGGCCCGGTTTTACACCTTGACCCTCCTAGGGGCTGTGGCTACGCCTGTGCTGCTGCATGACCGAAATGCTGTTCTCCGGTTCGGATATGCCCTGCTGTTCGTCGGCGGGTTGACTGCGTTTAACGCCTTGCAGAGCTATCAGTCTCTTGGTGCCTTCGACCGCCTAGAGGCGTTCGACGCCAACACGATTGCGCTGGGGCGAACCGTGGGGAGCAGTCTACTGGTCGCCCTGCTGCTCTGGCTGGGGGGGCATCTACGTGGCGCGGCCACGCTGCTCCTGGCTGCGCCTATGACCTTCGTGCTGGTGTCCAGTGGATCACGCGGCCCGTTGATTGCAGTTGCGCTTGCCATCACCCCGTCTCTTCTCATGAGCCTGCGACGTGCACGAGGCGCGGGACGGGTGGGACTGTTTGGTCTCATGCTCCTGGCAGGCGGGTTGACTGCCCTCCCCTTTGTCCCCGCGCAAAGCTTGGCCCGCCTCCAGACTTTTTTCTCGGGCGACCTGGACCGGTCAAGCGCCACACGGGCTGAAGCCATTACCTACACCCTGCCCGAGATTGTTCGAAACCCTCTTGGAGTGGGGTTTGGGCGCTTTGAGGAGGTTGTGCCTCTCACCATCACCACAACCCCGATCATCTACCCCCATAACTTGCTGCTGGAGATTGGCTTGGAGGCAGGCTGGTTGGCTCTTGCCGCCCTGGTTGGGCTGCTGTGCTTGGGCTTGTCCCGGGTGTTTAAGGCCAGTCGGACCAGTATCGCGGGCGTCCTTGCTCTGGGGCTGTTGCTGTTTGGGCTGGTGAATGCCCTGGTCTCCGGCGATGTGAACGACAACCGCCTGTTCTGGGCGGGGCTGGCCCTCGCCCTCACGGCGCGGCAGATCACGAACGGATCACCCGCGCCGTCCACGTCCCGGTATGGCTGATGACGGCGGCGGTGCCGTTGTAGAGCCGCACCTGAACCGTGTTCGCCGCGCTGACCCGCACCGTGTAGCGCAGATCGGCACTCAGGTCAGCAGGCGGCGAGAGGATGGGAATGTCACCCGCCACGGCACCCGTGACCGTGATGCTGAACGCCACCACACCATTGGCAGGCACGCTTAGGGGCGCCTGCGTGGACGTTCCGGCCAGGGTTGGGTAGGCCGTTCCTGCCCCCGTCGCCTGCCGGAGACTGCGCCGATCTGCCCAGGTGGGTGTGCCCGTGACACTGACGCTCGCCAGCCGCCCACGCAGGCGCCCCTCGGGCGCGTAGACCGTGCCCACGTTGTTGAGCGTGAGGGCGAAACGCGCTCCAGCATCCGTTTCGTCGATTTCCGTATCCGGGGCCAGGCACACCTCCCCTACCTCCAGCAGAAACGCGCCCGTCTGGTACGTGCTGCTCATCGCGCCCTGCGCCGTCGAGTTGCCGCTGCTGCGCTGCCGCAGGTTCAGCCGGGCAGCGTTGGACACCAGCAGGGGCAGTGCCGGGTTGTCTCTCGCCTCCAGGTCCACTGTGAGTTCTCCCCAGGGCACAGCGGCGACTGCGGCGAGGTGCAGGGCACCGAGGAGGCTGGCCCCCGGTACGTTCTCAACCCGGACGCGCCACACCGCCCGCTTCGGTGTGGCCTCCAGCAACGGCAACCCACCCGCAGGAGGCACAGCCCGATCCGTTACCAGGCGCTCACCCTGGAGCACCAGCCCGTCCACCTCGATGTTCTCGATGCGGTTGTAGTAGATACGGCTGCGCTGCCCGCCAGGATTGCCGATGCGGGTCAGGGTGTTGTTCCGCAGAACCAACCGCTTGAGAGAGACGTTGATGGTCAGCGCGTGCTCGTTGGTCGCGCTTCCCCCTTCAAACACGGTTTCCACGTTCTCAATCAGCAGGCGCTCATAGCGCACGTCCGGGGTGGCGGTGGACGTGCCGTCATACGCCCAGGCGCGGGCGAAGTTCAGCGCAGGCGTGACCGCGCTCCCGGTGCGGCGATGAATCCGGCTGTTGCGAACCTCGAAGGTGGCCCCGGCTGGGGCCTCGCTCAGCCCAGACACGGCCCCAGCAATGCCCGCTGTGATGTCGCAGTCGCTCACCCGCGAGTGCAAGGCGTTCAGGCTCAGGCCACCCGTCACGGTTGCGCCCCGAACGCTGGCCCAGTACGCATTCGCGTGGGCGTCAATGGCCGGGCCGTAGTGCCCACCCTGGAAGCTGCCGCCCTGCACGCGGTAGATGGTCGGCCAGAATCCCCCAGCCGTCAGGGCGTGCCACCCGGCGCTGATGTTCGCTCCAAGAATGTCCACGTCGCTGAGGTCTTGCACGCTCAGGCCGTAACTGCCGCCGCTGAGCGCTGGGTTGCGCCCGTCGTGCGCGACCAGGCCCACCACGGCCCCTGCGCTGTTCAGCAAGCCCGCCGCCTGCTGCCGGAAGCCCCGCAGTGTGACGTTATCCAGCAGCGTGGGCGCCTCGGCATAGTTGAACGTCACCCCATTGCGTTTGTTGAGGTCGGTGGGGTCATGAAGGAGCGTGACGCGCTCCATACCGCCCGTGACAACCTCGCGCCCGCGCCGCACCACGCGGGCCGGGAACTCTGCCGAGTAGTCGAACAGCAGGCCCGCGTCAACGATCACCGTGTTCGTGTCCGCGACGTGCAGCACGCGGCGCCGTTCGCCGGTGCGGTAGTACGGGACGCCGCCCGCGAGAGGTTGGCGGGCGTTGCTGTGTTCCTGGCTGCCGAAAATCAGCAGGGCGTCCCCGGCGCTGCACCCGTGGCCGGGGAGGGTGAGAGAGACGCTCCCCCTGGCGGCGATGAACGTCTCAGTGAGCGTCTGCACCTCGTTGGTGTGATCCCAGGTCAGCACCCCGCCCGCGAGCGCCCCGGTGGTTTGCAGGGTGACGTTCCGCAAGGTGACGCGGCGCATGTCCAGGGCGGCAGGGACGGCGAGGGTGGCGGTGCTGCCTGCCCCGTCCAGCGGCTTCCCAGTCGCCCTTGCATCGGCCACGCGCTGCTGCATGTCCCCGTAGGCGTCGGTGCTGCTCAGCCCCGCGAGAGGGATGCTGGAGTTGCTCAGCCAACCCAGCCGGGAGACGCTCGCCCCCACCTTCCGCACGATCTCCCCGGAGAGGGCGAGGCCGCGCTGCCCCTCGGTGAGCAGGGGGTCCAGTTCAGCGCGGGTGGCGGCCACCTGTTGCACGGCCCCCACGGCGGAGAGGTTGCTGATGATGGTCTGGTTCTGCTGCCGATCCTGCGCGGTATCGGCCAGCAGTTGCGGCACCGGAGCCAGCGCCTCGCCGACCCGCTGCTCTGCCAACGCCGCCGCCGCCTCCATCGCCGCGATCTGCCCCGCCGTCGCCTCTGCCGCCGTCAGCAGGGTCTGCCGCTCAGCCTCGGTCACACCAGGGTCCCCCTGCCGCCCCTGCCGCCCACTCACGCCCACCAGCACGGACGTCACCCGGTCCAGCTTCCGAGGACCATCCGGCGTCAGGACGCCCACCGTATTCCGCAGCTTCTGCCCTGCGCTCATGTCGTCACCTCGCGCCGCAGGGTGTACGTCCCATACAGCGGTTTCTGCACGTACTCGTCCGGCGTGCCGAGGTTTTCGACCGCCTCCACGTCATAGACCCCCGACAGGGCCTTCATGGCCTGCGTGACGGTGTTGGGCAGCCACCCCACCACCGTGGGCAGCTCCCCATACACGCCCCAGTCCCGAGTCTCTACCCTCCAGCGCTCAGGGGGGATTTCCGCCTCTGCCTCTTTCGCGTCGTGGTTAGCCTTCAGCTTGGCCCGGAACTGTACCCCGGTCAGGTCGGCGGGGATGCCGGTGCCGGGGACCAGCGCCATTCCGGTGTCGGTGACCTCCAACTCCGGGTCCACGTCAAACGGGACGAAAATGATCTCCTCGTCGTCACCCTGCACGAAGGCCTGCTTGACCTCGACGCCCTTCACAGTCCCACCTGCACGGTGCCGCCCGTCTCCGGGTCGGTGTACTCAATCTGTGCGCCGCTGCCGGGCTGCACCCGCAGGCGCAGGGGGGCCTCCGGGGTCACGGTGGTGGTGTGGCCGATGGTGCCGTTGGCGAGACGCACCCGCACGGGCACGGGATCGCTGCCCAGCGGCACGATCACGGCGCGTCCCGCCTGCCTGGTGATCTGAATCATGTTGCTCCTCACTGCCCTTCGAAGCGGGCAAACTCCACGCGGTGCCCGTGCACCAGCACCGCGTTCCCGCTCACCACGGCGCGGCCGATGTACATGCGGTTGTCCACGTGCTCGTAAAACGGGATGGTCTGCGTGTACGGTGGCGGGCACACGTACCACCGGTTTTTGTCGTTCTCCTGGGTCAGGTAGTACAGGTTGCGCCGGGCATCCATCACCAGCCCCGCCACCGTTTCGCCCGGCCTGAGGACATCCGGGAACACCAGGGCGTCGATGCTGAATTGCCCCGTGATGCCCGCCCAGCCCACCATCAGCACGTGAATCCCCACCCGGTCCGACTCCATATACAGACCTGCTGGGACGCGCACCCCGCCGCTGGTCACGTCCTCCGGAAGAATCGCGCCGATGGCGATCGGGTAGTGGTCCGAGTGCCCCGTCTCCCCCTCCAGGCCGTACAGCGTGTCCCTCACCCAGGCGTCCCGCTGCCCGTCGGGGCGCAGGCCCTCCACCGGGAGGTAGCTCACGCCCACGTCGGGGCCATACCCAGCGTCCCCGAACGTCCACCACAGCGCCGCCGTGCCCATCACCTTCCCGCTGTGGGCGTGCCTCGCGTCGAACTCCCCCGAGACCTTCCACACCATCGTATCGAGGTTCAGGCTGAGCACCCGGCATTTGCTGCCCTGCCTCCCCCCGGCGCGGGTGAGTTCATTGGGCATGTGGCTGTATTCCCCGAGGTAGACCCGGTTGCCGAAGATGGCGAGGGCCAACGGCCGCGCCACGGCGTTTGGATGCCGCAGGGCGTCCCCCACCGGGCAGGAAATGTTTTGCCACGTCGCGTTCGCCGTGAGGTCCGAAGTCCGCCACAGGTCGAAATTGGCCATCAGGACGTACAGCCTTCCCGCGTGCACCAGCATGTCCGACGGCGAGGTCACCTGATTGGCGACCGGCGGCGGCAGCAGCATCAGGTTCTCCCAGGTGATGCCGGAATCCGTGCTGCGGCAGATCCGTCCGGCGTTGGTGCGCCAGCCATAGGGTTGCTGCGACACCGGGTCCTCCCCGTACACCCACACCTCTTTAAATCCCTGCCCGATCTGCTCATGCTTGACCGGCACGGTCATCTTTGGCGTGCGCTTGCCGTACAGCGTCAGCGCGGGCGGGGCTTTCCCCAGCGCGGCCCTGCTCAGGTCCACGCTCTCCGGGCTGAGCGGCACCCCTCGCCCCGCCGTCCCATTCTGGTACCCGATGGGCACGGCGGGCGCGAGCGGAGCCACCGTCCCGTCATCCAGGATGGTGGTGGTGCCCGCCTCGGTCGTGCCCCACAGCCCGAACCCGTTCAGGGCCGCGCTGTGTTTGTAGATGCGGTACCCGGTAGCCCCGGCCACGGCGTCCCACGAGAGCTGCACCTGGTAGGGCGTGCCCCAGGTGACCTCACGCTGCACCCACGTGGTTTCCTGTCCTGCCCCATTCACCGCAGCCAGGTAGTACTCCTGAATGGAATCGGCGGGCATGGTCCCGACGTCGATGGTGTGGGTGAAATTGGTGGGGCTGGTCAGGACCCCGGATTCGAGCAGGGGGAGCGCGAGGCCCTCCAGGTTGCCGGTCAGTCCGAACTGCGCGGTGGGCGAGGTGGACGCGATCATGGCGTAGTACTCGCCTCCGGCCACCGCGACCGGGCGCAGGGCCAGGGTGACCGCACCCGCCGTGACGATCTCGCGCCGCTCGGTGGTGGTCACGCGCTGCCCCGCCGCGTTGTAGACGCTGACCTCCATGAACTGGGCCGGGTGCGCCGTGGTGACCGTCAGGGCCACCCCCGTGAGTGTCATGCCACTCGTCAGGGTGACGGGTGCAAACCGGTACTCGCGGACCACGCCGTCACTGGCGCGGCGGCCCGTGCTGATGGCATCCACCCCGGCCTGAGGGGGCCCCGCCAGCAGCAGGGCCTCCAGTGCCACGATGCGGGCTTCCAGGGCGGCGATCTCGGCCCCGTCGGGCCAGGGGGTCAACGTGTAGTTGTCCAGCGTGCCTGGCGTGCCATAGGGGGGCTGCCCATCCACCCGGTAGGTGGTCCATGTGGCTCGGTCGGTGATGATTGACCCGATGACGTTGGTGTGCCGGACCTCTTGGTCGTTCAGGTTGCTCTCGCGGGCGCGGTCCAGGTACTCGGGAATGTCCTCCTTCGCGGGGACGGTGGGCATCACCCGGTCCTTGAGCTTGGTGCCTGGTGGAATGTTCAGTGCCATCAGTAGTACCCCGTGTCAGGCGGCGGAGGCGGTGGAGGCGGCGCGGCCTGCGTGTAGGTCAGGCTGAGCGTGGTGTTGGCCGTCAGGGTCAGCGTTCGGTCGGGGGGCGGTGTCCAGCCGTTCACCGCACCCCCTGAGACGCGGTAGGTATGCCCCCCAGTCAGGCCGGGAATGGACGAGGTACCGCCGATCTGCGCCCCGAACACCTGCTGCCCTGTGGTCAGGTTGGTCACGGTCACCGGCGCGAGCGCTGGCCCAGTGAGCGTCAGGGTCAGCGTGAACGTCGTCGCGGCAGGCGGAGGTGGTGGAGCGGGTGGCGCGACCGGGTTGGTTCCCGACGCCCCGTTGTGCAGCGGCGTGCCGTTCGCGCGGTACCAGCGCAGCTCCGTCACCTGGCAGACGATGGGGGCAGGCACCACCGTCTGCCCCCGCAGCGGTTCCCCGCCCGCGAGCGTGGCCCCACCGACCTTCAGGTACCGCTCGCCCCGCCAGATCTGGTCCGCATGCGCGAGCTGCCGCTTGACCCGCCAGTACAGGGCATCGAGCTCGGTGTCGCTGCGCCCGTACAGATACCCCGTCGCCGTGTACGCGTAACTCGTCGGAAGCCGGTCCCCGGTATGGCGGACCACGACGCTGTCCACCGCGCGGCCCCCCTCCACCGGAGCGGCCTGCAGGTCAAAGGGCGCGTCATAGTCCAGCAGTTCGGCGTCCAGCCACTCGGATTCGCCCGGCAGCAGGCCTGCCGGGGCAATGTGGATGCGGATCAGGCTCACCAGGCGCTCCCCTCCTTCGCGGTCTTGAGTTGCTGCTCAGCGGCCGTGAGCTGACGGGTCTGCCGCGCGGCCGTCTGGATGGTCGTGTGGTAGCTGCTGTGGGTCCGCACCCGCCGCAGCTCCGTCACGACCTGGCTCAGTTGCAGGCCGTCCGGGCGGGGCAGCCCTGTGATGACCGCGGGCGCGATCAGCCGCCCGGCCACCTCCCCCTGGAAGGTCGGATCGCTGTAGGTCGGCGCGTCCCAGCCGTCCGGAAGGTTCTCCGGGGGTAAGGCCTCGGCCAGCGCATCTGTGATGGCCCCCGGCCGTCCCACCTCCAGGTGCACCCGCCCGCCGCGCACCAGGGTCACGTAGGCGGGCAGGGACGCGTCCCGCCCTGGACGGCGTCGGTAGACCTGCTGGGCCGCCGGGAAGTCCACCCACACCTCCAGGAGGTAGTGGTAGGTGCCGCCCCCGATGCTCTCGTACGCCTCAGCGATCAGGTCCTGGGGCGGCGAGAGGCGCAGTTGCAGCTCCGCACCCTGCAGGGGCCGCTCGCCCTGGGAGAGGTGTGAGAGTGCGTCCTCCCACCGCCCGTCCGGGGTCTGACTGAGCCAGTCCCGCAGGGACAGCACGGCGCCCGTGTCTGCCGCCGTGGGAGCGGCCAGCTCGTAGTCCTCGTGGGCCGGTGGGGTGAGCGCTTCCTTCCCGCCAGTCACGTAGGCCCGGAAAGGGAACAGCAGGTTCTTCAGCGACCAGCGGGCGGCCAGGGCGTGCCGACTGGTCGCGCTCTCCCGCACGATCTGGCTGAGCGGCACGCTGATGCGGACCTTCACCCGCACGCTGGAGCGGGGTGCCGGAGCGTCCCCCCTCACCGTGGCGGCGGCGGGCAGGGTCAGGTAGACCGTCTTCTCGGGGCGTGGCCCCGTGAAATTGGCCTGCCCGTAGGTCGCTTCGATGCCCTCATCCGCCTGATCGGCACTGCGGCTGATCAGTTGCACGAAGTTCAGCCGGACCACGAACTCGACGTCGGGGAGGATGAGGTTGTCGGTCCCCGCCGCCGCCAGCACCCGTGGCGTGAGGACAGTGGGGCGGAGCCGGGTCTGCACCAGGGTGGCCCAGCGCTCGCCCGGGTTGCCCACGGCCTCGGTCACGTAGGCCTGACGCTCGTAGCCGCTGCTCTGGAGGCGCTGGACCTGCTCGGCCCCCAGGTTGACGGGGGCGCCTCCCGAGGGCCGCCCGATGACCCGCTGCCCGTCCGGGCGCACGCCCCAGCCGCCGTCCGGGAAAGGTGCCAGCAGCCGGGCGTGGTGCGCCTCGACGGTCTCCCCGCGTTTGGGCTCGCCCAGCTCGAGGCCGTGGGCACTGATGGTGTCGTTCACCCAGCCGCCCACGGCGGTGTAGGTTCCCGCGAGGCCTTTGGCGTCGAGGTCCCCCAGGCCCAGGACGGGGAGGGTGTAGCTGCCGCCCAGCTCGCTGCGGCCGCCGCGCAGGATGCCCGCGGTGCCGATGAAGTCGGGTTTCTGGCCCGTGTCGGGTTGCTCCCAGATCAGGAGCAGGCGGGAGTCGGGAGGCCAGCCGGGGTCGTGGTCGAGTCCCAGCTCGCCGTAGCGGCACTCGTGGATGGGGCCGTGAGTGAAGGCCCAGGCCCCGTTGAGGGGTCCTGGGTTGGCGGGGGTCCAGACGGTCTCCAGGCTGAAGTTGCCGCCTGGGTCGATTCGGTAGACGTGAATGACCCAGGGCTCGCGCCCTGGGTGATAGCTGCCGGTGAGCATGGCTCACCTCCTTTCATTGTTCAGAACACGGTGCGCGGAGGCGTGGGGGTGGCTCCTGCCACGCTCAGTCGCTCAGCGGCCTGGAAGATGATTCCTGCGGCCTGAGCCTGGATGCCCGCCGCCTCCCGCTGGAGCTGAGCCGCCGCCAGGTGAATCTGCCCGGCCTGGTCGTACAGGGCGAGCCGGTCGGTCAGCCGGGTGATGCTCGCCGAGAGCACCCCCCAGTCGGGCGGCGCGGCCTGCGCCCCGCCGATGACGACCGTGCTGCCGCCGCTGCCGCCGCCCACGCCGCCATCCAGCTGGCGGCGCAGTTCGGCTTTCTTGGCCTCGTCCTGCTCCCGCTCGTACTGGTACCAGAGCTCCCGGCGCTGCCGGTCGTTCGCGGGGTCAGGGGCTCCCCCCGCCGCCTCATCCTTCTGGCTGCCGTAGCCGGGGAGGGTGGGGGCGATGTTGGCGATGGGCTCCATCGCGAGCCCCGCGTTGCGCTTGATGCGCTCGATGATGGCGGGGATGTCGCTGTAGCGCTGCTCCTGAATCGCCCTGGTCAGCTCGGCGAGGTCCTGGGCGACCGCCCCCTCCTTCAGGGCCGCGTCCACCATCGTTTTCAGGATGAGTTGCCCGACCTCCTGGTCGAAGGACTTGCTCCAGTCCTGCGCCCAGCTGGCCATATCGCCCTTCAGGAAGGCGTTGGTCATGCTGTTCTGGAACGCGCCGCTGATGCCCGCGCCCAGGGTGGCGAAGATGGTCTGGAGTTCGGCCAGGAGCTTGGCGCTCTCGGTCTTCATGACCTCGGGGGCGCTGCCGGTGAGCCCCCACCACAGCCGCTTGAAGAACCCGGCGTTCGCCTGCTTCTCGCGGTTGGCAGCGTCCTGCTCCAGGGCCTTCTGCCAGGGAGACGTGAAGCCCCCGGTGGAGAGCCCCAGGGCGTCTTTCTGAAGCTTGGCCACCTCCAGCATCTCGGCCTTCCAGGCCCGGAACTTCGGCGAGAGGTTGAGCAGGGCGTTGCCGATCCCGTCGATGGCGCCGACGACCCCGGTGATCGCCTGAATCCAGCCGCCCACGTCGGCAGGATTGACCATCACCTTCGCGAT
The DNA here is from genome assembly GCF_030271215.1 of Deinococcus rhizophilus. GTDB lineage: Bacteria > Deinococcota > Deinococci > Deinococcales > Deinococcaceae > Deinococcus > Deinococcus rhizophilus. The sequence goes on from NZ_JASNGB010000001.1 coordinate 23,500, forward strand.
GCCCACCGCCGCCGTCTGGGCGCTCTCGAAGCCCTTGGCGAACTCCTGCATGGAGTAGCCCAGCACGTCGTTGCCCATCACGTCGGCGATCTGGCCGATGCCCTGCACGATGAGCTTGGCGTCGTTCAGGAAGGAGTGCCCGAGGTTGAGGCCCTTCAGGATCTTGCTCTTGCCGATGACCTTCTCGATCTGCGCGGCGTAGGCCGGGTACTGAACCTGGAGGTCGCGCAGGCTGGCGATCTCCGCGTCGTACTGGGCCTGGAACTCCCGCCGGTCCAGCGTCACGAGGCCCACCAGCTGCTGCTGCCCGTTGCGGATGCCGTTCAGGGCCTGCGCCCGCTCGGCCGTGGCGAGGGCCGCGCCGCCCAGCTCGCGGACCTCGGCGGCCCACGCCCGGTACCCGGCAGCAATGTCGTGTCGGCCCGCCGCTTCTGCCGCCTGCGCCAGACGCTCCAGCCGGGGCAGAGCGGTCAGCGCCTCAGCCCCGAACTCCTGTATACCGATGGCCCCCTGCCGCAGCCGGGTGGTCAGGCCGATCAGATCCTGGAGGGTGTCGGCCGCCTGCTGCTCGGCGGTATCAAGGTCGAGGGGTTCGCCGTTGATCTGCTCGATGGCCTCCTTCAGCCACTGGAGTTGCTGGGTGGTGAGCTGCCCCTTCTCGCGGGCCTCCTCCAGCCCGGCAATCAGACTGGGGAGGGCGGCCTCGTCCTCGGCCAGGTCCCGCAGGTCTCCCCCGACCCCCAGCCGCTCCATGAACTCGCCGTAGCGGTTGGCGGGGTTGGTCGCGGTGCGGGCGCCCCGGCTGACGGCGTCCTCCACCGTGTCCTCGGTGAGGGTGCCCAGCAGATCGAGGTACTCCTGCGCCCCTTTCACCCCGTCCTCCAGGCCCTTGCGGGTGGCGGCGGGGAGGGACTCGGCAACCCCGGACGCGAGGAACGTCCCCACGTCCTCCATCAGCCCGCGCAGGGCGGCAGGGTCGGTCTCGGCCTCCAGGCGGCTTTGCAGGTCTCCGGCCTGGATGATGGCGTCCAGCCCACCCCGCCCGGTCCCGCCCGTGCCGTAGCCCTCGCTGCCCGGGGTGTACCCGGTGGCCGTGGGGTAGGCCTGCTGGAGTTCGGAGCGCAGCTCGGCCAGGTAACCCTGGAGCCGGGCACGCAACCCCTTGGACAGGGTCTCGTCCGCCAGCTTCGTGGTCACCTGATCGATCTTGTCCGAGAGGTTGCCCTCCAGTCCGACCACGAAGGAATTGAACTCGGTGTTCAGTTCCAGCGCCTCGCCCAGCCCGTTGAGCTTGTCGATCACGGACTGAATGGCGCTGGCCACATCCTCTCCGTTCTCCAGGCGGGTGTAGAGGTCGTCGAGCGTTTCGTACAGGGCGCCGATGGCCCCCTCGGTGTCCCCCAGGGCTTCGAGCTCGTCGGCCGACTTCATGCCCTCGGACACGACCCGCTCGATCGCCTCGGCCTCCAGCGTCCACACGGCGGTGCGGTCGGCGATGGCCTGTTTGACCTGTTGCACCACGTCGGCAGCAACCTTGCCCTCGGCGGCGAGTTCCTCCAGCACGCGGACGTACTGTTCGGTGGCCTCGGTGCCCAGCGGGATCTGCTCGAGAGCATCCTCCAGGGTGACGGTGTAGCCCTGCCCCGCGCGGGCCGCCCGGTCGTGGCTGTCGGCGAGGTTGCCGTAGGCCCCGGAGGCGATCATCGCGTCAATGCCCTGCTGGTACAGGGCCTCAGCGCTGGCCCGCGCCCCCACGAGGTAGGCGTTGCCGGTCAGGCCCGCCCGGGCGATGGCCGCGTCGATCTCGTCGATCTTCTCCCGGAAGGCGTCCAGGGTGCCCTGATCCACCGAGTCGGCAGCGATCTTGCCCCGGATGCCGTCGGCCAGCTCGGAGTAGGCGTCCCGCAGCTCGCGGACCTTGTCGGTCTGCTTCCTGAGGGCCGCCGTGGTCCGCTCAGCTGCCTGGTCGTCGGCTTCGTTGTAGGCCCGCTGGCGCTCGCGCTCCAGCAGCCCCAGGTCCACCGCGAACTGAGGGTCTTTCGGGCGCCCGGCGTACTGGTTCTCCAGATCCCGCTTGGAATCGGCGAACCGGGCATCCGCGACCGCCCGTCGGGCCAGCCGGATTTTCTCGGCGTAGAGCTCTTCGAGCCGCAGCTCCTCCGCGAGGTTGCCCTCGACCCCCTTGAGGTCCAGACCCCGGAGACGCTCGATCTCCCCCAGGGCCAGCTCCGCGCCCTTGATGTCGGCCTGCCGGGCGGCCTCGGCCCCCTGAGCGAGGCGCTGGGCCAGCACCTTGTTGCGGGCCTCCTCCTTCTGGCGTGCTTCTTCAGCCTCGCGCTCGCGGGTCTGGCGCCCCTTTTCTTCCTCCTGCCGCACCGCTTTCTCGGCGGCCGCCACGGCCGCGACGCGGGTTTCCCGCAGCCTGGTCAGCCCTGCCTGGTACTCGGCTTCGTTGGCGTCGAGGGCCGCTTGATTCCCCACGTCCCCCCGGTCGGCCTTGACCTTCTTCGTCAGCAGGATCGCGGCTTCCCGGTCGAACTGGGCCTGGGAATATTTCCGGGTCAGCTCCAGTTGTTTCTGGGCATTGCCTTCGGCGCGGGCGATTTCCCCGTCCTCCAGGGTCTTGAGTCGGTCCGCCGAGGCGCGGGCTTCCCGCTCCTTCCCGGCGGCGACCTCGGCGGCGAACTTCTTCTCCTCCTCGACGCGGCTGCGCCCGGCCTGCTGGATGGCCTCGCGCTGCTCGCGCTGGGCGGTCTGGTTGGCGTCCTTCTCCTGCTGCCGGTTCTCGGCCTTGCGGCGGGCGACCTCGGCATCGACCTCTTCGGTCGTGAGGACCTTGGCATCTTCGCTCTGGCGGTAAGCCTCGGCCTCCGCGTCCTTCCCCTTCTTGATGGCGGCGTTCAGCGCGTAGTGGGCGCGGAGAATCGCGGGGGAAGTCCGCGCGATGATCGCTTCCTTCTGCTTGGCGGTCAGGCCCTCCTGGGCCAGTTCTTCTTTCTGGGTCCGCTCCAGGGTGGCCAGGGCCCGCTTGTAGCTCTCCTCCTTGCCCTTCTGAACCCCCTGCGCGATGGTCTGGAGGGCACGGGCACGGGCCTGCTCGCGGCGGGTGCGCTCGTCCCCGGCCTGGTCTTCCTCGCGGGCGAGCTTGTCGCGCTGCTGCCGGGCCTTTCCAGCCGCGTCCCCGGCGAGGTCGAGGAGGGCACGGGCACGGTCGGTCTCGCCGTTCTTTTTGCGCTCTGCCTCCGCGGCCGTCCTCGCGGCCCGGCTGATGTTGTCCAGGCTCTTGACGTACTGGGCCGCGTTGTCGCTGAGCTTGAACTGGGAATCGGCGGTCGAGAGGCGGTCCTTCAGCCCGTCGAATTCCTTGCCGAACTGGCTGGCGGTGCGGGTCGATTTCCCGAGTTCGCCGCGCACCAGCTCCACGGCGGCGGCAGCGCGGGGACCGCTGTCCTCGAAGGCTTTCAGGGCCTCGCGGGCCGCGTTCCAGCCCCCGATATCCTTGGCCTTTTTGGTCGCCTCGATCCGGTCGAGGATGCGCTTGGCCTCGGCGAGCAGGGCCTCATCGGTCTTCGCGGTGCGCGGGGCATTGGAGACGCCGGGGCTGGCCGTAGATGTCCCTGCCCGCCCCGCGTAGGGGGAGGTGGGGGCCCGATAGACCGTGGCGCTCCGGGCGTCCGAACCGATGTCGCGCACCCGGGTGATCCCGTCCGTGACCCCGTCGCTCTGGGTGCCCGGATTGTCGATCACCCGGACCACCCCGTTCTGATTGCCCGCGATCACGCCCGCGTGCATGCCGCTCCCGCGCGGGCTGTAGACGTTGCCGTTGCCGGTCTTGAAAATCACGAGGTCGCCGGGGCGGGCTTCGCTCAGGCTGACCTGCTCGTATCCGCTGGCCTTCGCGTTCTTCTCCAGGGTCGGAACCCAGGCGTTTTCCTTGGCGGTCCCGACGATCTTGCCGCCCAGGACGTTCATGATCTCGTAGGCCACGATGGCGCAGTCGGACGCCACGCGCGGGTCCCGCTTGAACACGTCCGCCAGCCCGCTGATGAAGTCCAGCGTCCATTTGCCCGCCGCCTCCTGGCCCGCCCGCACCTGCCCCGGCATGAGCGGCCCCTGCCCGGCCAGGACGTTGGGGCCGCTGGCCGTCTGGCCTGACGTGGGCAGCCCCAGCGACTTCGCCAGCCGGTCGGAAGCCTCGGCATTGCGGGCCAGGGCGTCCACCAGCATCTGCTGGTACTTCGGCATGTTGGCGGCGATCTCGCGCTGCTGCCCCAGGATGGCCCAGGGGGTCACCTGCTGTTTCAGCGCACCCGCCTTGATCAGCTCGGCCTGGAGTTCAGCGGGCTTGAACCTCTCGACGATGTTCTCCCAGCGCTGGACCCAGTTGTCCACCTCCAGCGCGAGGCCGTCCTTGATGCCCTGCCCGGCCCCGAAGAAGAACTTCAGGATCTTGGTCGTCGCGTCGTCGCCCGCCTCGATCTTGAGGGTGGCCTTGATCTCGCCGGGCGATTTCACGTTGTTCAGCTCGCGCACGAGCTCGGCGATCTTGTCGACGAGCGGCGTCGCCACCTCGTTCAGGAACTTCGTGAAGGTGGGCAGGATGCCGCTCGCGTAGGCGATCTGGAGCTTCTCGGTGGCCCGCAGCCACTCCAGGGTCGCGCCCCGGGCATTGTCCATCTTCTCGGCGGCGCTGCGGGTCGCCTCTCCGGTCTGGTTGAGCAGTCGGGTGCGCTCGCGCAGGCCGTCGGCCCCCTTGTCGATCAGGAGGTTGATCATGCGGACTGCGTCGGAGCCGAACACGGTTTCCAGCGTCATGGCCCGCTGCTCGTCGCTCATCCCGGCGGTGGCGTCCGCCAGCTTGCCGATCACGGCCTCCATCCCGATGAACTGGCCCTGGGCATCGAACGCGCTGAACTTCAGCTTGTCCATCACCCGCGAGGCCGCCTCGGAGTTGGGCGTCAGGGCCATAAACATGGATTTGAGGCTGGTGCCCGCGTCCGATGCGCTGAGCATGGCGTCGGTCCCGATGGAGAGCAGGGAGACGTACTCCCGAAAATCCAGCCCGAACGTCTTCGCCACGGCGCCGCCCGCCGCGATCCCGTCCTTCAGGTTGTCCATCCGGAGGGTCGTGTTGTTGACCGCCGCGGAGATGGTGTCGGCCACGCTGGGGAGCTGGGCCGCCTCCAGTTTGAATGCATTCATCGCCCCGGCGCTGACCTGAGCCGCCTGCGCCAGGTCGCCCGTGGTGGCCCGCGCGAGGGTCATGCTGGCGATCAGGGCGCCGTCCAGCACCTGCGCGGCGCTCACGCCGCTGGACCCCAGTTCCTCGATCCCGGCAGCCGCCTGGGTCGCGCTGAACCCCAGCCCCTTGCCCATATTGAGGGCCGCGTCGTTCAGCCGGGCGAACTCCTCGGCATTGGCGCCCACGCTGACCTTCGCGGCGTCCATGATGGCCTCGAAGTTCATCGCGGTGCGCCCGGCGTTGACCGTCGCGGTCGCCAGGACGCCCACCCCGACGGCGGCCCCGGCGGTCGCGGCTCCCAGGAAGCCAGATGCCGCCGCCGCCCCGTTCACGGCCGTGGTCAGCGCGGTGGCCTGGGCGGCGGCGGCTCCCAGACTGGGGCTCATGGCCGCCGCCCCGTTCTGGAGTCCGGTGAGCAGGCGGGGCATGTTGGCCTGGAGGGCGTTGCTCACATTGCCCGATAAGCCCAGCGGGTTGACCCCACCCGCGAGGGTGTTGCGCTCACGGGCCAGCCGCTGCTGCATCTGGGCGAGCTGGGTGAGTTCTTTCGTGGTGAGGTCGGTCCGCCTACCGAGGGCGGCCATCCCCTCTTCCAGTTCCTTCACGGCCTGGCGATAGACCTGGGCCGCGCGGGCCTTGGCCTGCATGTCGGCTCCCACCCCGGCCTGCTTGTCGTACTCGGCGCGGGCACGGGCATGGGCCAGACGCACCTGGTCGATCAGGTTCTGGCGCTCGCGCATGGCGGCGCGGACCGTTTGCTGGGCGTCACGCTCGGCCTGGGCTCCCATTCGGGCCGTGAGGGTCGCCTGTGCCCCCTGAGCCCGCAGGGAGGCCGTGAGCGCGTCAGAGGCGGCCTTCTGCGAGCGGGCCTCAGCGGCCTGCTGCCGGGCGGCGGCCACGGCCGCGTCGGACTGCGCCTTCATGACGCGGGCGTTCTCGCGGGCACTCGCCGCGACCCCCTTGAGCAAGTCGGTGCCCTGGGACTCCTTCTTCAGGTCGCGCATCAGGGTCCGGATGTTGCCGAGCTGATCGGCCATCAGCTTGAGGTTTTCCTCGCCGCTGGTTTTCCCGACGAGGTGGAGTTCGAGCTTGCGGCTGTCTTGCGTCATGGGCACCTCCCCACCGGGGGGACATGAAAAACCGCCCCGGTGGGGGCGGCAGCAGGGGTGAAGCGGGGCGCGGGGTCAGGTGAAGAGGACCACTCCCAGGGCTGCGAGAAACAGAATGGCCACCACCAGGATCAGCCGCTGAGTCAGCTGCCCCTGACGCCGGGCTTCCTCGGCAACCTCAGCCTGAGGCTCGTATAGTCGGTCATAGGCCGCGTTGTAATGGATGAAGCTCCCAATGAGCCCCACCAGCCACGCGATCCAGGGAGAGGCGATGAAAGCCAGGGCCACGGCTCCCAGCAGCCAGGCGATACCCGGCCCCATCTGGCGGATGAACATCAGGCCGCCACCACTGATCAGCAGGTTGAGCAGGGCGCCTGCCAGGTAGTTAGGTCGCTCCCGTACGCGCCGCTCAGCCTCCAATTCGGTCCGGACCTTGAAGCGTTCGGCCTCCTCGGCGCGGATGCGGGCGCGGGTCGCTTCGTCGAGGTCGGTCATGGACTCAGGTTACCCGGGGGACTCAGGGCAGGGGCGCCAGCGTGGGCGCGAGCCGCAGGTGGGCGTCCAGCGTGGCGCTCAGCCCGTATTCGCCCAGCGGGATGGGGAGGGCCAGGGGTGCCGACCGGGGCACCCGGACCGTCACGTCGAACTCCACGTTTCGCACGTCCACGTCCAGGCAACTGGCCAGGGCGGCCACGGGCACTTCCCCGGGCTTGGTGCCCTTGACGCCGCGGACCACCACGGGACGCGGCGAGGCGGTGAATTTCCGGAGGCGGTAGACGAGCTGATCCCCGTCCACCCCGAGGTTGTACATCTTGAAACAGAACACCGTGTTGCTGTCGTTCGGCTTCTGCCCCAGGGTCAGGAAGGCGTCGGTGATGGGGGCGTTTTTCCGCAGCACCACGCCGTAGGTGTAGTTGGCGTCCCGGCCGACGAAGGCGCCTTCCCCGTCCGGCGTCAGCGGAACGGCAAGGGCGGTCGGGACCAGGGCGAGGAGGCCGGTCAGCAGCAGGCGTCGCATGGGCCGCAGCATAGGCGTCCGTCCCGCAGGGCGTGGCCGCATGTGAGTGCCCGCTACCCGATCTTGTGCCCGCCCCCCCGCCGCCGCGCCCTCTCCTCGTCCTCGGCCCGCTTCTGATTCGCGGCCTTCTGATCGTCCAGCGAGTCCTCAAAGATGTTCTTCCGGACCTCGTAGGCAGCCTTGTCCAGGAACAGCGCCCGCAGCATCCCCTGCGTGGCCACGTCCGAGTGCATGATCTCCAGCACGGACCCGTAGCCCGCCTCAGCCATCTGCGCGTAGAGGCGCAACTGCCTCAGCTGGCGCTCGGCGCTTTTCCCTCTGTCCGCACCCCGCCGAAATTCACGATGGCGGTGTACAGGGGCCGCTCCATCTTGCCCAGAGCGCCCTGCACGTCGGCATACCGGGGGTCGACCATCCCGGCGATCAGCACGCTGACCCTCCCGCCGCGCCGAGCGAGGTAGGTACGCTCCAGTTCTCCCTCCCGGCTGAGTTCGGGCGGCTGGTAGCTGGGTTTGCCCTGCCGGTCCTTCGGACGGGCGGCGTCGAACTTCTTGCGGTCCTCCTGGGCGGCGCGGAGCTTCTCCTCCGCGTGCACCTCCAGGTCATGAGCGGCGAAGGCCAGCAACAGCCCGTCCTGCTCCACCTGCTCGGGGTCGATGCGCCCGATCACGAAGGGGAACCAGGCGTCGGGGTCGGGGGCGTCCGGCGCTGGGGGCGTGTCCCGGCTCTCCCCGGTGTCGGCGTTGATGTAGACGGTTCTCTGGTTGCGGGCGCGGAGGCGCTCGGCGATGTCTGTCATGGATTCCTGCCTGTTGGATGGCCGACGACGGCCCGCGAGGCGTCGTCGATGAGCACCCCGCCTGCCCCTGGATCAGCGGGCAGCAGGCGGGGTGTCGCGGGCTCAGGGTCAGGTTCAGGCGGCGTAGTCGCCTTCGAGTTCCACCGTGAACGGCTTGGCGGCCGAGTTGGGGATCACGGCCCGCAGGGTGACCGCCGTGGTGACCGGGCCGTCGCTGATGGGGGCATCGGCCTCCACGTACTGGGCGGTCGGCATGTTCACCGTGATGCGCACGCCCCCGGCTGCTGGGTTGCCCTGGATCAGGTCAAAGCGCAGCGGCACCAGCGTGCTGGCGTCGCGCAGCTGGAGCAGCTCGGGACGCCCTCCCGTGAAGGAGGTGGCCACCTCGATGTTGACCTTGCCGGTGCCGGGGCGGAAGCTCTTGGTGGAGTTCCCGCTGCGGGCGCCGGGGTCGATAGGCCGGTTGAAGGTCAGGGTGACGCCACCCTCGACCGCCTCCTCCACCCCGTTCACATCCAGGCGGAAGGCCCCGCGCTCGAAAGCCCCCTCGAAGTCGGGCACGGCCACGGCGGGCACCGTGAAGCCCGCCTCGTTGGCGTAGTGGACCTCGTAGTCCCCCGCGTGGAAGCTGAGCACGGCGGTGACCAGGCCGGTGTCCTCGGGCACCGTGGCGACCACCAGGTAGAACTGGCCGTTGGTGATCTTCACGTACCCGATGGTGGGCACGTACCAGTAGCCGGAGAACGCCTGGGCGGGGTAGTGCGCGGCCCACTGGCGGTTGCTCAGCGGGGTGATGGTGCGCACGCCCGCCGCCTCGGCGCCGTCGCCGTACATCATCCGCAGCACGGCGGCCAGGGTGGGGGCGTCGAGTTCGACCGTGACCGTGCGGCTGTTGTAGCTGCCGGTGGCCGACTGTCCGGCGGGCTCGAAGACCGTGCCGTTGAAGAAGCGGGGCATGATCGTGTCCTGGTCGGGCAGGTAGCCGGTGCCGGTCGTCTCGCGCATGACCAGGGTGGGCTCGACGAACACGCCGGGCTCGGCCTGGGGGGCGATGGCGAAGAAGCCGCTGTTGTGGTCAGGGCTGACGGCCTGCCAGGGGGTGAACGCGGGGGGGAGCGTCATTCGGTGCCTCCGTCAGGCGTGGGGGTGGAGGTGTCGGTCGCGGGGGCGTCGGCCGACCCGCCGTCCTCCTGGGGCTGCTGGGCGTTGTACTTCGCGGCGGTGGTGCGCCGGAAGGTCCCGTGCGCCTCGATGCGCCCGGCCTGCTCGGCGGTGTCGACCCGCAGGATCTGGCCGGGCGTCACGCGGGCGATGGGCTCGCCGTCGGCCCCGAACAGGCTGCCCGTCTGGGTGCCCTCGTACTCGTAGTAGGCCGGGAGGGTGTACTCCGGGGCCTTCTTGCCTTTGGTCATGGGGACTCCTTCAGCTCGACTCTCAGGTCGAGCACGAGGTCGAAGTTGGTGGTGAGGGTCAGCACGGCGGGCTTCTGGAGTTCGGCGGGGGCGTCGTTGATGAACAGGTCCGAGGCCAGGTCGCCCATCCCGGCGAACGTCACGCCGGGGGTGGGGTAGGACGCGAACACCTGCCCGGCACGCTCCAGCACCGCGCCGATCAGGGCCGCCTCGTCCACCCCGTCGCCGGGGTTGTCGCCCAGCGGGAAATGGAGGCTGACGTAGCCCTGCAGCACTCGCCTGATCAGGTGCCCGGCCACCTTGGGCTGAGCCCCTGGCGGCACAACCGCGCTGACCGCGAACTCGCTCGCCCCCGGAACGATCTGCGCGGCGAGGAGAGGACGGGGGGCCATGTCCAGCAGGCCGGGGCGGGTGCCGTCGCGCCCCAGGGTGACCTTGAGGGCGTGGTAGAGCACCCGCAGGGCCGGGCGGGGGTCGGCCACGGTGAGGGTTGTGGTCACAGGTCTCCCAGGTCCAGCCACAGGCTGGCGAGGGCCTCACGCCCGGAGTCCCGCACCGGGTGCCGGGCACGGATGCGGACCCGCCGGGCCATCACCCAGCGGCCGGTGGGCTGGCTGGTGTCGGTGGGGGTGTAGAGCCGGAAACGCAGGAAGGGGATGTAGCGCAGGATGCGCCCGCCCTTGCCGCGCACGGGGGTGCCCCTCTTCGGCAGGATCTCCGCGCCGTCCTCGAGGGAGAACACCCCGGGGCCGGTGACGCTGAGGGCCGCGCCGGTCGGGGTCAGGCGGCTGCGGACGCTGCGGCGGGTGCGCCCGGTGCGGGAGGTGACGTAGCGGCTCATGGGGCCGCCGGAGTACTTCTCGCGCAGGCGGTGGGCCGCGTTGTCCTTCCACTCTGTCGCCAGCTCGCGCTGCACGACCTTGAGGGAAGGGGGCTTCAGGGCACTGGCCCAGGCCTGGGCGTCGTAGTCAGCGGAGATCATGGACGCTCCTTCCACCACGAGTCGTCCCCGGTGGTTGGTGTAGGCGCCGGATCAGGCGCAGAGACGTCCTCAGCAGGCGGCTGGGTCTGCGGAGCCCCACTCCCCTGCCAGCTCAGCCCCACCACGTCCCCGAGGCTGTCGCGCTGCACGGGCGGCACCACCAGGTACCGGTCGCCGTCCGCCGTGGTGATCTCCTCCCCGGGGTGCAGGTGCACGCCAGGGGGGAGGTGGCCACGGTGGCTGTTGTTGGCGCTGGCCTGGAGGTCGTTCCCCCCGCTCACGCTGAGAGCCGGGGCGTCCAGGGCGGTGATGCGCAGGCGGAAGCCCTGGGTGCCGATGGTGGCCACCTGGGGATAGGCCCGCTCGTCCACCAGGCGGCAGACGCCCACCCGCTGTCCGGTCCAGGCGCTCTCGTCGCCCCAGAGGCCGAAGACCAGCGATCCGCCCTGGTAGGGGGCGTGCGTGCCGGGCTCGGGCTCGGGGTCACCCGGATACAGCCGCAGCAGACGCAGGCTGGCCGGAATGGGGTCGGTCTGGAGGCGGGTGAAGCCCTTGCCACCCTCTTGATTGGGGTCCCCCAGCGAAAAACGGCGGGTGAGCCCATCGGACCAGGTGGCCCGCTCGGTGTACAGCAGCGGCGCGTTGGCCCGCAGGGTCCGCTGGGCCAACGCGCGGTACCGATCGGCCGGACCCGTCATCCGACCCCCCAGGGCTCGAAGATCGGCGCGGGGTTGGCGGTGACTGGTCCATTCGCGGCCGGAGCAACAAGACCCGCCTGCGCCTGCGCGGCCCCCTGCTGCTCGCGCAACAGCGCCACGCGGCCCAGGATGTCCTGCTCGACTGTGATCTGCCCCTCCGACCGGAACTTGTCCGCCTGCCCGAGCAGGTAGGCGATCCAGGCCCCCAGCGCGAGGGACGCGACATGGGCCTGCCGCTGAGACTCGGTGGCGTCGGTGCGCTCCCCGGCCACCTCCTCCCAGAGGACGAGGCGGCGGTCGAACACGCCCTCACTCATCCCCAGCGCCTCGGCCGTCAGGGAGTGCTCCGCCTCCAGGCGTTCAGCAGGCGTGAGCGGCATGGCCCTACTCCGTCAGCGCCTTGAGCGCAGCGTCGGCCAGGGTGTCGCTGATGCCCTTGACGGCGATCAGGCGTTCGCGGGCGTCGGCTGGAATCAGCTTGCCGTCCGCAAGGGCCTGCTGGGCCGCATCGCGCTCGGCTTCGGCCGCCTGCGCCCGACCCTCGGCCTCGGCAGCCTGGGCGGTCACTTGCTCCAGGGAGGTGCGCAGGCTGTCGCGCTCGCTGGTCAGGGTGGTGACCTGGGGTTCGAGTTCCTGCACCCGCGCCTGAGCCGTCTGCGCCTCGCGGGTCTGCTCCTGCACCTGGCTGGTGAGCGTGCCGACCTCCTGGCTGAGGGTTTCCCCCCGGCGCCGGGCCTCATCGCGCTCGCCCGTCAGGGTCTGCACCCGGGTCTCCAACTCGGCCACGCGGCCCGCCTGTTCCGGGCCGCCGCCCGCCTCCGCGAGATGGGCTTCGAGCTGCTGAATCCGGGCATTTGCCGCCGCGAGCTGCTGCACGGCGTCATCCGCATCCGCCTGCGCCTGCGCCGCTTCCGGGTTGGTCTGCGCCTTGTACGCTGCCGCCGACATCAGGAACTGCTTGGCCTTCAATTTGTCCACCACGGCGTCGTCGAGCGTGCTGGTATCGAAGCCCTCGCCAAGGGTGCGGTGCCACACCAAGCCGTCGAAGTACGGCTTGGCCAGCACCAGATTCTGTGTTTTGGTCATGGAAAACCTCCCGGACCGGGGCTAACTCCCCGGTCCGTGGTGTCAGGGGGAGTAGAGGCGGAAGCTCAGGTGCCTTGAGCGATCACCACGGCGCTGCGCTCCGCCACGGTCGCGGCGTGCACATCGCCCACCTTCACGGCGAAGGTGTGGTTCTCGAAGGATCCGTGGTTGAGCTCCACCGTGTCGGGCACGCGGGTGTAGGTGCGCGGCCCGGCCTGGAACCCCTCGAGATAACTGATCTCCAGCGGGCGGGCGTTCCGGTCCAGCGCCACCCAGTCCCGGTCGCTGAGGTCCGCGTACCCAGCGGCCGGGTCGTTGTACCGGGGGTTGCCCTCCGGCCCGTCGTTGAAGATCTCCGCCATCAGCGGCTCGTTGTGCGGCGTGCCCGCGCGGTAGACCGGGTTGATGTTGGGCTCCAGCCCTCCCTGGGTGCTGCCCGCCAGCGCCTGGCTGTTCAGGCTGACGTAAGCCAGCGAGTCCCAGGCCGGGGGCAGATACAGGTCAGTCATCGTACGGGCCACGAAGCGCCCGTCGATCCGCTGGCTGGCCAGGAAGCTCTTGACTGCCTGGATGTTCTGGATGGTCGGTCCCTGCTCGCCATTGAGCAGCGGCAGGCGCGGCGCCATGCGGGCGACCGCGTCGATGACGCTCCACGCGCGGGTGCGCGCCGCCGCCTCGCCCAGTTCCTCCATCGCCTCGGCGAACTCGCCGATCTCGTCGTTGGTGTACATCTCCCAGGTGTAGGCGATGGCCAGCTCGTAGTTCACCGCGCTGTAGAACTCGCCCTGGCCGATGAAGCCGGTGTACTGGACGTTCGTCGCCTCGGGGCGCCGGGCCAGGAAGCGGTGCAGCAGGTTGGTGGCCCCCCGCGCCTTGATGGGCTTGAAGTTGTTCACCGTGCGGGTGCGGGCCACCTTCAGCAGCTCGCTCTCGAAGGGGGCGTAGCCGGGACGGCGGGCCGCGTCGCGGGTGTAGGCCAGCGCCAGCAGGAAGTCACTGGTGGTCAGCGTCTCGGTCTGCCGGTGCGCCCAGCGGATGCCGGTGAGGTCTTCGAGCACGCCGTCCTGCGCCGCCAGAGCCATGTCCCAGCCCTCGCGGTTGGAGATGCGCAGGTCCTGGCTGCGCTGGAGGTTCTCGTCGAGCAGGGCACCGTAGTAGCCCTTGTAAAACGCCTGGATGCCTGTTTCCAGGATGGTCATCATGGTGAGGCGGTCGACAACCTGCTCGGGGATGTAACCGCGCAGGGCGGCCTCGCGGTACCCCATGCGGAGTTTCTGTACGGTCATGCGGCTCCTTGCTGGTGCTCAGGGAAAAGAGGACGGAGGGCCGAAGGTCAGGCGTTGGCGCGGACGGCGAGCAGACCGTTCACTTTCCAGCCGACGAACACGCCGGTGTTCACGTCGCTGTAGGTACCGTCGGGCTGCTGGTAGACCTTGGCCCCCTGCGCGAGGGCGGCAGGCAGATCGACGCGCAGGGTGACGGCGATGCCGGGGAGGAAGACGCTGGCCTGCCCGGCGACCAGGCCCTGGGGGGTCACCCTGGCGGGGTTGTTCAGGTCGTCGGCGGTGACGCGGGCGGTGACGGCCACGCCCAGCAGGCCAGCGTTGCCGATGGCGACCGGGTGGCCTTCACGGGTATTCGCAGGCACCGCGAGCGGGAGGGTGATGCCGTCCATCGGGCTGCCGTGTGCACGGGTCTTCATGGGTGGGACCTCTCGGGGGAAAGAAGAAGGCCCCTGGCGAAGCGCTCAGGGGCCGGGGAAGCGGGGCGAGGCTCAGCGCAGGCCGAGGCTGCCGCGCACGTTGGCGACGGGGTTGTGGCCCTCCACCTGTCGGGCGGGGGCACTGTTGTTGCCGATGGGGAGGGACACGCCTCCGGCCCGCTGCGCGGCGCTCTCGTGCGGGCGCCCGCGTGGGGGAGTGGCCGCCGCGCCCATCAGCACCCGGCGCTCCTCGATCATCTGGCCGACGAGCTGCCTGGCCTCGTCCTCGCTGCCCGCCGCGACGCTGACCTGGATGACCTGCTCGCGGAACCGGGCGTCGAGGTCGAGATCGCCCACCTTCGGCGCCCGGGGGAGTTGCGCGGCCTCCAGCGCCGTGATGGCGATGTTGGTGCGTTTCTCGGTGAACGCCTGGCGCTCGCTGGCCTCCAGGCGGGCATTCAGGGCCAGTACGTTGCGCTCCAGCGTGCTCTCCGCGTGGGTGCTCGCAGGCGCGGGGCTGGGCGCGGGCTGGGGCGCCGGGGCGGGCGAGGGGGCCGGGTTCTGGGCGGGTTGAGGCGCGGGCGTGGGCCCCGGGCTGGGAGCCTGGGTCACATCCTCGGCGATGGCGACCATCGTCGCGGCGTACTCGGTCTGGTGCTGGGCCTTGATCTGCTCCAGCGTGAGGCCGGGGAAGCGGTCCAGCAGGGCCTTGAGTTTGGGGTTCATGCTGCCCTCCTTGGGGCGGTGGGTTTCCTTCTGCCGGGCGGTGCCGGAGAGGTCAGAGGGGTCGGACACCGCGTCGATGGTGAGCAGCCGGAAATCCGGCTGAATCACCGCGATGATCTGCTCAGGGTCAGGGAAGTCGGCGAGGCCGGGGATTTCCTTCGCGGGCAGGTACTGGGCGCTGCCGGTCCCGTTGCTGCTGATGCCGACGGCGACCTTGCGCTTGAGCAGCGCCCGCATGGTCTGCCCGGCGGCGTGGTCGTCCACCAGCACGCCGGTCGCCCGCACGGTGTCCCCGTCGAGCCACAGCCGCTCGTAGAGCACCCAGATGTTCTCCAGGCGGCCCTTGAGCGGGTCCCAGCGGTCCCAGGTGTCCTCGGGGTGCTCCAGCAGGCCCCACAGCCGCCCCGCCGCAAGGTCATCCTGGGCCGCGTCGATGGCGGCCTGCCAGACCTCGCGGGGATAGAGCCGCAGGTTGCGGTTCACGCGCCCGGCGGTGGCAACCGTCACGTCCACCAGAGTCACGGTCTCGCCGTCTCGCTTCTCCTCGCGCAGGGTGGCGTTCCCCCGGTCGGGGGCGAGGCGCTCGCTGAGGGCGAACACGCCGGTGGGGGCCGCGCTCTCGCGGAGGCGGCCGGAGACGAGGGCGGTGCAGGGCGAACGGTTGAGGTGTTCGGGCATACGGGCTCCTTTCAGCCCCGCAGCGGGGGCGGGGGCTGCAAGCGGGCGAGGGCAGCTTCGGCCTGCTGGGGCGTGATCTCACCGCGCTCCAGTTGCTGACGGAGGCGCTGGCGCTCCCGCTCACGTTCACGGGAAGTGAGGGTGGCGTGCTGAGGGGACGGGGTGGGGTTCAAGGGAAACCTCCGGGGAACAGCAGCAGCCAGCCCCAGAGCCCCACGCAAGCGGCCAGGGCGACGCCGATGAACGCCATCAGCCAGGGTGGCCCCTCGCCGGGGTTGTCCTCCTGGGGGGGGCGCGGCGGGGGCGGGGGTTTAGGGGGACGGGGGGCGACTCGGCCCATCGGGTTCACCTCCTGGGGTGGGGGGAGCGGCCTGGGCCTGCCCGAAGCTGCGCCCGGTCGCCGCCATCAACTCGGTCTCGGTCGGAACGTCCGCGCCCAGGCGACCGGCGGCCGACTGATCACTCAGCCAGCCCCGGTCGGCCATCGTGGTCACCACCCGCAGCAGCGTGTCCAGTGACTCGTCGTCGAGGCGCGGGAGGTTCCAGGGGAACTCCAGCAGGTCGGCCGTGACGGTCCGGTATCCGGTGCTGCGGCTCAGGCCGTCCCGGCTGACCTTGCTGTAGGGCACGCGGTACTTGCGGTTCGGCCCGTAGCGACGGATCAGCTCGGTGCGCAGGGTCCGGTCGAGGTAGGAGCGCAGGGTCGCCTGCCGCCGCAGGCCCAGCGTCACGGCGGGGGTGCCCATCTCGCTGGCGGTCGCGCGGTTGACGCTGCCGCCCTCCCCCAGCCAGTGCTCTGGCAGCCCGCCCAGGCAGAGGCCGACCAGCCGCAGGAACACCCGCATGTCCTCCTTGGCGTCCGAAGCGCCGCTGGCCGGGCGGGGGAACTCCAGCTTCTCGGTGACCCCGTCGTAGCGGTTGCCCGCCTTGTCGGTGTACCCCGGCTTGGTGATCAGGGGCACCACGGCACCCTTGGCCGGGACGTGGCGGAACGCCCCCGCTTTCGCCCGCCAACGGGCCTCGCCGCCGTCGGGCTCCTCCGGGTTGAGCATCGCCGTGTAGACGCCCACGATGCGCTGCTGAATCTCGTGGATGTTCAGGCGGTGGTTCGCCATGGCGATGTACGCCATCGCCGAGTCCACCGCACCGCTGACCAGGGGGTAGCCGCGCGGGTCGTTCCACAGGGCGTCCGAGGCCGTCCAGACGAACTCCCCCCGGCGCCAGGTGCGCTCGCGCAGGCCCTGGCGCAGGTGCAGGGCGCTCACCATGTCGGCCGCCACTGTCCCCAGCGAGGTGTCCCCCTCCACCCGTACCCCGGCCTCCAGGTCGAGGAACGCGATGCGGGCGGGGGCGTCGGCCCCGGGATCGTCGGCACCGGTCGGCCAGACCGTGGCCTGCTCACCGTCAGTGAAGAACTCTGGGAGCCAGCGTTCGGAGATCAGGGTGCCGAGGTTGTTCGCCTGCCAGAACTCCTCCAGAGCGGTGCGGGCGGCGCGGTCGTACACGTCGCCGTAGGAGAAGGTGTCGCCGATCAGGAAGCTCATGGCGATCTGCATGGCCCCCCAGAACAGGGGGTTGAGGTAGTACATGCTGCGGCACTTGAGCCGCTCGGCGTCGCGGTTGATGCCGTAGCGGCCGGGGCGCAGGCTGGGGCGACCCAGGCCGTCGGCGTAGGTCCACCCGCCCCGCAGGCCGGGGTCCAGCGGAGTCGCACCGTAGGCGTCGGCGATGCTGGGGTTGGCAGGCAGCGAGGCCCCCCGCAACTGGGCGGGGGGCGGGGCGTGCTCCTGCTGACTGCTCACGGGCTGGCCGTCAGGGCCAAGAATATAGGTCGTCGTACCCACCTCCTTCCTGTGCGGACCTGACGGTCAGGACCGCCGCTGCGTGCGCAGCCGGATCATGTCTGACCCTGCCCCCGAACAACCTCTCCGGCGCGAGGGCGAGCACGGCCCCGTCCCCGTCATCGGGGGACTGGCCCTTGGTGCGTTTCTTGAAGTCGTTCTTCTTCTCCAGCTTGCGGACATCCCGGTCCCCCTTGGTGACGTAGCCGTACTTGCGTTCGGTGAGATCGCGCTTGAGCAGCAGCGGCGGATGCTCGATGCGAATGGCGCTGAGCACCTCGTCGGCCATCGCGTACATCTCGGTCACGAGGTCCGCGTACTGGTCCGGGTCGGTGGGGCTGCTGCCGAAGGCGACCTCATGCACCACGAACCCGTCCGGGAACAGGGCGGCCACGTCCACCAGCTTGCGAATGCCGTCCACGATGCCGCCGCCGTACCCGGCGTCCACGCGGACGCTGGCGGCCGTTGCGCCCTGCGCCGCGTACTTCCGCAGCGCCTTGGCCGCCGCCTGCACGTAGCGGTCGGTGCGGCTCATCTCGTCGAGTTCCTGCGCTCCCTGGATCGCTTCCTCGAACCGCAGAACACGCTCGAACAGGCCGTAGAGCGTCCCGGCATCGTCTCCGAAGCGGGAGCAGTCGACGCCGAGTTGCACGCGGCGCACCGGACGGCGCAGGGGTTGCTGGGTGGCCAGCGCCACCATGACGGCGGCGCCCACTTCCGCCACGCTCTCGCGCCGCACGTCGCGGGTCAGGCAGGCGTCGAAGCGGCCCGCGCTGATGAAGGTGTCTCCGCCGCCGCCGCTGGGCGGGATGCCCAAAGCGCCGTACAGGAAGCCCCGCTTGGGGGCGAAGATCGTCCCCGGTGGGTGGAAGCCGCCGCCCGCCCTCGGCACCGGCCAGGGCACCGCGAAGGTGTGCCGCGTCTCGTCCATCTCGGGCACCACCTCGCACCCGAAGGTGCGCTGGTCCTCGATCATTTCGTTGAAGGTGCTGCGGGTCGTCCCGCCGGGCACCTCCGTGGTGCCGTTCACGACGTTGGGGAAGTCCAGCAGCGAGAGCCGGTACACCAGGGCCAGCGGGTGCATCTTCATCTCTTGGAACGTGGAGGAGGAGGTCTTGGGGTTGGCGTACAGCAGCCAGATGCGGACCGTGTTGCCGGTGAACTGGCGCTTCACCGCGTCGTACATGAATTCCGCTATGCCCTCGGCTTCCTCGAAGACCCACAGGTGGAAGTCGTTGTGCTGGCCTTGCACGCGCTCCGTGCCGGTCCCGCCCGCGTCGTTCGTCACGAAGCCCATGGCAAAGTGGTCGGCTGAGGTCTCCGCGCGCATGTCCTTGGGCATCAGGCCGGGCATGACGTTGCGCCGCCGGGCCTTCGCGTTGGCGACGTGCATGCGGATGTTCTTCCAGAGGGTGTCGCGCACCTGGTCGTTGGTGTTCGCCGTGCTCTGCACAACCGACGCGCCCCACACCCGGTAGAACCAGATGATCGCCGGGGCGCCCAGCCCGTACGTCTTCCCCAGGCCGTGCGCCGCCTCGATCACGAACACGTAGGGGACGTTCTGCTCGCCCGCGAGCTGCCGCCGCACGCTGTCCTGAATGTCCTCCAGAATTTCGTACTGCCCGGGCTTCCCGTTCATGCCCCGCCAGGGCTTCATGCCCAGCACCCGCTCGCAGAAGCCGATCAGATCGGTGCTGTAGCGCTCCGTCCACTTGCTCTGCTCGTCGCGCACCGGCCCCTGGGTGGGAAGCTTGCCGCTTTCGCGCAGGCGTTTGCGGGCGATGGCCTGCATCACCGCGCCCCGGGTCATCCAACTGGGCGGGCGGCTAGAACTCCGCGTCATCGTCCTCGTCGGGCGGGATCATGGCGGCCAGGCGCCACAGCTCCTCTTCGGGCAGCTTGTCGAGGTCGTCGGGCGACTTGATGCGGCCGAAGTTGATGTTCAGCTCCTCCATGCCCAGGGCCTTGCGCTCCAGCTCGGTGCCAATCTTGATGGTCCGGGCCATGTCGAGCACGTCCATCTTCTCCGGGTCCTGATGGGCCATCGCCCGCACACCCAGGGTGACCAGGGCCTTGCCGACCTTGGCCTGCCGCATCCGCACCTCGGTCTTCATGTCGAGGTCGAGGGCACGCAGCCTGCCGTCAACCTGCCGTCTTACCTCCAGCCGGAGATCCACCCAATCTTCTGCGCTGGCACGCTTCTCGATCTGCCGCTTGTCGGGGTAGCCCGGTTTGGCGGCAAGGCTCGCGTAGGTGACGGTGTCATCTCCGCGGATGTACTCGCGGCGGATGGCACTCCAGTCGTGCTTGACGCGCTTGTCCTCGGCGCTTCGCGCCCCGCCGCTGCCACTGTTCTTCGGGGTCGTCTTGGGGTTGGCGGGGGCATGTTTTGTCATGTAGATTCACCTCCTATGGGAAGATCAGGTATGCAAAGACTTCTGGGGCAGCGGCAGGTAGGTAGCAGCGTTGTGCAGGTCTGGGGGGTAAGCCGCACCGAAAGCTTCATCGGTGGCGCAAGCGAAACCGTTGAGGATTACGTCCTTGTGATCAACGGACACCCCCGTCATGACCTTGGTGCGATTGGGGCAAGCCCGGAGGCTCTGTTAGACATCGGTGCCGACGCGGTGCAGGGTGGCTATTAGACCTTTGGCGACCACCCCCTGCTGAACTCGGTCTTCCCCTGTGTTCCTCGCTCGGTCATCCCGCCCCTGTCGTAGAGGCGGGTGACTTCTTCTTTCTCCATGCCGCAGCGCTGCATCACCTGCTCGGGCGTCATGCCCTCCTCGTCGATCAGGCGGCGCACGATCTCCGCCATCTTCAGGACCCCGTGCTCGCCCCTGGCCCGGTTGTGGCGGATGGTGCTGAGCATCTGGTCTCCTACAGCGGGCGGCAGCAGCCGGACCACGGGCACGTACCCGCCGGTCATCGCGTAGATGCGCGGGTCGCCGCTGCACGTCCAGCGGTGAAAGCCGTCCACGATCTCGCCGTCTGGGCGGGCCACCAAGGGCTGCGTCCAGCCGTCCTCGACGATGCTGGTCTTCAGCAGCTCCATCTCGGGCTTGGCCGCGTAGTTCGGGTTGTAGTTGTTCGCGTAGAGGTCGTCGCGGTGCACCCACTCGATCACCGAGAGGGGCTGGGCGTCACGTCCGTGCTTCATGGCGTGTCTCCTTGGAGGGCGGCCAGTTCCTCGAGGTAGGGCGCGAGGTCGGCGCGGTACTTCTCGTGCATGCGCTGTACCTGCTCGGGCGGACGCCTGCCGATGTTGGGCTGGCGGCGGTCCTTGAAGTTCCCGCGCATGGCGATCTTGATGAAGAAGCTCCACGAGTACCCCGTCAGTGGGTGGTCGGCGGTCGGAGCCAGCAGGTCCGCGGTCTTGCGGTAGTGCATCCGGAGGTGGCTGCGAATCGCCTTGCTGACCTGGGCGGCTTCCTTCGGCGGGAAGTTGGCCTGCACGAGGTCGCGCAGCCAAGCCTCGTAGGTGATGCCCGGCGGCTTTTCCGGCACCTCGCCGAACGCGTACAGCTCGGTTCTGGAGTAGCGCTTGGCGGTGGCCGCGCCGGGCACCCGGTAGACCATCCGGTCCCACAGCTCGGGCTCGCACTGGTGGTACTGGTCTAGGCGCTGCATGGGCTCCTCGCCGAAGGGCGGCGCGAGGCGCTGGCGGGGCGGGCTGAACCCCAGCTTGTCCATCAGGTCGTAGACCCGGCAGTAATCCCAGCCGAACCGCTTGGGCGCGAGCCATACGTCTTCGGTGCGCCAGTCGTAGATCGGGTAGGCCTTCCAGACGTTGCCCGCGTGCTGGAGGTTGTTCGCTCCTCCGTAACCCCCGGTGTCCTTGACGATGTAGTTGTCCACTGCGCGGCGGCTCACGGCGGCCCGGCGGATCAGGCTCTCGTCGGCGCGGATGCCCAGCAGCTGCACCACGTTGCCCAGGGTGGGCGGGAACAGCAGGCCGCTCACCTCGGGGACGGACAGGCGATTGGCCGGGTCGTGGTAGTCGTAGCCGGGGATCTCGGTGATCGCCTCGGGCGGGAGGTCACGGATCCAGAGGTGGCGGTCCTCGGGTGCCCAGGGGGACCACACAGGCGACTCACTGGAGCAGGCATTTCGGTGCTTGACCGGCACGCACATCCAGCGCAGCGCCACGTCCGGGTCGGCGGCCACGCGGCGCACGTAGTCCACGTTCTCGGAGTAGATGCACTCCTCGTCCCAGAAGACGACGTCGAGCGGCGTGCGGCCCAGCTCGCGGGCCACCTCCAGGGCGAGGTTCAGCACGATGGTGGAGTCCTTGCCGCCGCTGAAGCTCACGCTCACGTGGTCGAAGCGCTCAAAGAGGACGTGCAGGCGCTCACGGGCGAGGGTCAGCACGTCCTGCTCCACCGTCTGCGGCTTTAGGCGGCTCTGCTTGGGGTTGTGCTGGTAGGGGCGACCCAGCGCGGGGTGCGGGGGCGCGTACTCCGGGCCGGTCACGTCAGGCCCCGCGCGTCCATGAACTGCCGCGCCGACGGGAGCACCGCCGCGGCCTCGCGCACGATCTCCGGGTCGGTCTCCCAAGTCTGCGCGAAGCCGTCGTCCACGTCCCGCGCGTAGGGGCGCTGCGGCCAGGGGCCGGTGCCTGTCACCCACCCGTCGCGCATGGCGTAGAAGGGGGGCAGGGCCAGGCCCTCGCGCCTGATCAGCTGCAAGACTGCCTCGTGGGGCCAGTCGCGCAGGGGGCTGTGGCGCAGGGTGCCGCCCCGGTTGGCGTAGAGGCCGTCCTTGCCGCAGAAGTTCCCCTCGGCCTTGCGGCGGCCCAGGATCAGCACGTCCAGGCCCTTGCCCCGGAAGTAGAGGTCCTGGGCCGTGTGCTGCACGAGGCGGTACCACTTCGCGTTGGTGGCCGCGTCCTGAGGAAAGAGCATGGCGGGGTGGTCGCGCAGCCACAGCAGGCCCTGGCCGGTGTTCACCGTGCGGACCCAGCCGGGCTGGTGCTGGGCGAGCCAGGCCAGGAACGACGGGTACTCGAGTTGGGTCAGGGCCAGCACGCCGTCGAGCACTCCGGCCCGCTCGGCGACCACCTGCAGGGCGAGGCTGTCCTTGCCGCCGCTCCAGGCGATGGCCGCCCGCTTGCCCGCTGTGACTTCGCAGACCTCGCGCACGGCCTCGTCGAGGAGGCGGTCGAGGTCCGCGTCGGGGAACAGGTCGGGGCGGTTCCAGGCGGCGTCCCAGGCCTCCTGGGTGGTGTTCTGCCTGCGGCCGAGGGTCACTGCTCGGCCTCCCGCATGTCGCAACTGCTGGCGTCGGGGCGGTCGTCGGTCAGGAAGATGGTCTGCGCCATCATCTTGAACCCGCTCATGCGCTCGCGGAACGTCTCGATGCTCTCCTCGGGGTGTACGGAGTCGATCACCGCGTTCGGCCCGATGGCGTTGAACTGGTGCGAGACGCCGCGCGGGATCTGCATGTCCACGAAGGAGCAGGGCGGCACCAGCAGGTTGTAGCGGGTGCGCTGCACGCCCTCCGGCAGGTCGGGCATGTCGTCCTCGAACTGGAAGGGCACGAAGGGCGTCACGCCCGGCACGTTCGTCACGATGAACGGCGAGAGGCTGCCCACCCGGATCACCGTGTCCGGACCGGTCATCATCCGCACGAAGCGCAGGCCGGTGTGCAGGTGCATCCGCGAGCAGATGCCGCGCTCTTCCACGTTGTAGAAGTCCATCAGGTAGCGGCTGGCGAAGTAGCCGTCGAAAGGCTTTTCCAGCATGTACACGTCGCCTTCCTCGAACTCCTGGGCGCGGGTGATGCCGTCCTCGTCGGGGGTGCGGGCTGCGCGGCTGCCGTGGGCGGCCCGCACGATGCGGGCAAAGGCCCACACCATCTGCCCGGCCAGCTCGTCGCTGAGCTGCATGACGGGCGTGACGACGTTCTGCGCGGGGTCCACGAAGGTAGCCACATCGTGGATCTCGTTTTCGTCGTCGGGGTGGTGCTTCATCGGCTCGGGATTCACGCGGCCACCTCGCTGAGGTAGGCGCGGATGATCGCCATGAACGCCTCGGGCGCGGTCGCCACGCCGAACTGCTCGCGGGCACGCTTCACGGCCCGCTGGGCGAGGTCGCGGTCCGGCGCGGGCACCACGTACACGACTTGCACGTACTCGGGGTTTCCTGGCCCTACAGGGGCGGCCGGTGGGGCAGGCTCGGCGGGGGCCGCGTCCCCTCCCGCCGCCGGGGTGGGGGTGGCCTGCGCCTGCGGCGCCGCTGCTGCCGCTACGCCGATCAGGTCGTTCAGGAACTCGCTGGGGGCCTCGGGGAGCGCGGGGGCGCTGGCCGCCTGGGCGTCCGTCTCTTTCACGAACGCTTCGAGGTCGAATCCGGCCACGGCGCGGAGATCATCGTCGAGGCCGCCCAGCATCCCGGCGAGCAGCTCGTCGTTCCAGCCGCCGAGTTCGCCCGTACGGTTGTGGGCCACGAGGTAGGCGGCGGCCTCGTCCTCGCTGCCGAAGCTGCCGCCGCGCGTGACGGGGACCAGCCACATGCCGTCCTCGCGGACCTGCACGAACTGCGGCGCGGGCTGACCGGCGGCGTGGGCACGCTCCAGCACGGAGAGGCGGCCGTGCCCGGCGATCAGGCGGCCCGTGGCCTCGTCGATGGCGAGGGGGTCGCGGAAGCCGAAGCGGCTGATGCTGGCGGCGATCGCGCCGTCGGCGTGCTCCTTCGGGTTGCCCGGCCAGCGGGCGAGCTGGTCGAGCGGCAGGTACTCGATCCGCAGGGCGGCATCGGCAGGGGCGGCGGGGGTCTTACGTGGGGCCATACAAGCTCCAGCCCGACTGTCTACCGTGGTGGACACGGCAGGCTCCCATCGGGGCGACGCACAAGGATTTGCCCATGGGGCAGCGGCGTCTTGAGGTGGTCGTGGGGCAGGGGATTCCTGCGGCCCGGTGGTGGTGACTCCCGGAGTTGAACCGGGGCAGCGCATGCCGCTGAGGCGAACGCGCTGTGGCCCTGTCACCACGGCATGAAAAAACCCCGCCACAGGCGGGGAAGGAAGCGGGGCGAGGGGGTGTCAGGGCAGACTGGCGAAACGCAGGCCTGTGGCGCGCACCAGCGTCCCTTGGCCGGTACTTGGGTTCACAGTGATGATCTGCCCAGCATTGGTCCGGCCGTAAAGCGTGCCATACAGGTAATCGAGGCCGTAGACATCCGCATAGCCCGTGGACCCCACCACCTGCACCGTCTGCGTCGCCAAGACGATACGGACGAGAGCGTCCGCAGATGAACTGGTGCGAACAGTCGCGTAGAGGCTGCCGTCCGGCGCGAACGCGAGGTCACCGCTGGACCGATAGCCCATGTTCATGACCTTGGTGGCCTGGCCCGTCGACGTATTGACGTTGTAGAGGTTGCCGTCCAGCGCAGCCGCGTACAGTTGCCCCTGTCGGTCGACCGTCAGAGCGTTGATATTCCCCACGCCGTAGGAACCGACAGCGCTGATGGTCTTGGCATTCAGATCAATGCGCAGGAGACGTGAGAATGTCGAGGCATACATGACGTCGCCTACCTGCGCGGCGTCCGTGATCTCGTCAACGTAGGTCAGTTCCATGGTCTTCTGGTCGCTCGCCGCACCCTTGAGAACGATGGAGTAGAGCGAAGAATCCGTGACTGCATAAGTGCGAACCACATCAGGCACGGGGCCAGGGTCAACCGGGCGAACGCTTCCGCCCCCACCACCACACGCGGCGAGGGTGAGGGCGGCTAAAACCAGTGGACCAAGCAGTCGAGAGTTCATACCGTCTGTGGTACCTCATAAACCTCGGACACAAGAGCAAAAATGAGGCATGCCCCCCCCAGCTCCCCCCAGAGTCTGAGGCTGGGACAATAGGAGCAAGAGCGGCTCAGCGCTTCATGGCGGGACCTCCAGGGGTGGGGTGGGCCGCACCGGGGTAAGACCAACGCGAAGCGCCCCCACCGCAGAGGCAGGGGCGCGTGGCATTCGGGTAGACGTGGTGCAGCTTGAACGAAATTAGGCTGTTTCTGGGGAAACTCTGTCAAGCCCTCCCGTCGGGGTGGGCGGGTGGTACCCCGGCTGCGGATGATTGGGCGGAATCTCCCCCGCTGGGATGTCCTTGAGGGGGTGCTCGACCAGCAGCGCCCGGCGCACGCATTCCAGCGCCCGGACGAGGCCAGGAAAGCGGCTCACGCTCTCGCGCAGTTCCAAGTGGCCGTCGTGGTCGCGGTAGATCAGGTGCTCGTCGTCGTCCTGCCGCCGCCCCTGCTTCTTACCCCCGGCGCGGTCGCTCAGGTCCTCGGCCCAGCGACACAGGTCCGCCCAGCCCCCCGGCCCTACCCGCGTCCCGGTCAGGGCCTCCAGTTCGGCGGCGTTCGCCACCACGAGGCTGTGGCCGTCCTCGCCGTAGACGATGGTGAGCCGGGTGTAGTACTGGGTCATGCCGCCGTCCTCGTCCACCACGCGGACGCTCAGCACGTCGCCGTGGAAGTAGCGACCCGTAAAGTGCTTGACCCGCGCCCGCTCCAGCTCGCGGCCTACGGTGACGTATTGAAGACGCTGCTCCTGCACCTGGAGGGCCAGCGTGAGCGCATGGTCGTCGCGCCCCGCGATCAGCATCTGGCAGGCCTCCTGGGCCAGGGCATACGAGCGGGTCAGCGCGTCCGCCAGTTCCCCGTGCAGCCGATGTCCCTTTCCGCTCCCACCCGACTTCACGGCCATCGGCCCCAGCTCACTCTCCCCTACCCCGATGATCTGGCGCAACACCCCGTGAATCTTGGCCTGCTCGCGCTCCCCCTCGGAGAGGTCACGCACTTCCTTGTCCGAAAGGAAGTACCGGCGGTGGATGCACCTGGCGATGTTGTTAATCATCGCCCGCTGCTCCTGGGTCAGGCGGCCCACCTCGGCCTCCTGGGTGGGGACGGGAAGGTGGGTCGCTGTCACCGGCCCGCGCCCACCCCGCCCCGCCTGACGCGCCGCCGCAGCCACCGCCTCCGCGCCCGCCGCTTCGAGGAGCACGCGGGCGATGTCCGCCTTGATCGCCTTCTCGCTCCCCCCCGGCGCGATCATGCCCGCGAGCTGCCGCATCCGCTCCTCGGCATCCCAGCGCAGGGGTTCGGCACCGGGTTGCCCCTCCTCCTGGGCGGCGCTCGCCAGCATCTTGATGATCCGCTTCCATACGGGCCGGGAACGCGCGTCGGCCAGGTACGGCGGGGTTTCCGGCTGGGCCGGGGTGCGGCCGACATGGCGAACGGGGACCGTCTGCTCCGCGCCGTCGGGAAAGCGCAGGCGGACGCTGGGCGCCTGCACGCCGCTCCGGGGGCCGCGCACGATGACCGCCCGGCTCCCCGCGCGGGGATGGGGGCGGGTGGGGCGGTAGTAGACCGGATCGCCGAGCTTCAGGCTCAGCAGGCCCGACGGCAGGGCTTTCCTCGGCTTGCGGGCGGCGCGGCGCTCGGTCAACCGCTCCTCCTCGATCAGGCGGTCTTTCCAGTTCATCGTGTGGCCTTTCTCTGTTCCAACAGGACGACCAGGCGGTCACGCTGGCGGTTGCGGGCGGCGATCTCCCCCAGCGAGGGGCCGCGCCGGGGCGCATAGGCCGGGCCGTAGCGCTGGCGGTAGGACTCCAAGGCGATCTCGCCGTAGCCGGTCAGCACGTACCCCGGGCCGTCCGGTCCCCAGGTCACCCACTGGACGCGCCCATCTTCCGCGAGGCGGCGCAGCAGGGCGCGGTGGTGATCGGTCAGGGGAGCGTGCTCGTCTTGGGTCCACAGGCCCGCGTCCTTCACGGCGAGCGCGGGGGGCTTCGGGATGCCGCTGAACACGGCGAGGAGACGGTAGAGGTGGGGCAGGCCAGATGGAACGGGGCGGATCTCCTGGGGGCGCTCAGCGGTGTGGGTCATGCAGTCCTTTCTTCAGCAAAAGCGAGTAAATCAGGGAGGGTCCAGACGACAGCGACGCGGAGCCCGGCGGCGCACAGCTCTGCGTGCCGCTCCAATTGGGCCGCGCTGGGGACGTTGCCGGGCTGCTTGAGCTCCAGCCAGACGAGAGTGCCGGGCGGACGAAAGGCCAGCAGATCGGGAATGCCTTTGGTGGTCCACACGCTGCCGCCGCGCGCGCTGCCGAGGTACATCTGCCAGACCGTCCAGCCCATGGCCTCCAGCTCGCGGACCGCCGCCGCCTGGAACGCGGCCTCGCTGACGTACCCGTTGCTGGCAGAACGCGGAAGCCCCGCGCCCGGCGCTCTGGCCGGGGCGGGGGCCTGCTCTTCCGGGAACAGGTGGGTGTGACGGCGGCGGTACTCCCGCAGCCAGGCGTCGTCGTAGGGCGTCAGAGCAGCACCTCGAGGTGGTTGGACGGGGTCAGCACCGCGTGGGGCGTGGACTTCCACCACCGCCACCAGGGACGCAGGGTGACAGTGCCGACGCGGACGTGGTGGTGGGTCTTCAGGAGGTGATAAACCTCCATCTCCTCGGCCCGCCGGATGCCCATGCCCCGGTACATCCCGCGCAGCACCAGACCCGTCTCCGGGCAGAAGGGAATGAAGACACGCGAGGCGTAGGCGATCTGTGCGGCGTCCTCGTGGTCTTTCGGCATGAGGTTCTCCACGGGCACGACGGCCCCGGTGCTGTTGATGGCGGCGAGTGCCCGGGCGCGGCCCACGGGGTCCAGCGGGCAGGGCGGATGGTGGGCAGTGGGGTGACCACAGAGGCGGCAGGTCAAGGCTGGTCCTCGCTTCCTTCGGCTTCGTGCTGCTGACGCCACGCCCGGGGGGCGTCCCAGATGGTTTTGGTGGCGGGGCCGGGGCGCATCTCCCCGGTCGCCGGGTCGAGTACCTCCAGCCAGTAGCCGTCTGGGCCGAACTGCAGGGCGCCGCGCAGGCCCATCTCTTGGAATCCCGCGACGTAGGCCATCGGCTTCACGTCGTCGGTGCCCTGGAAATCCTTGCGGTCCTGGGTGCCGCGCTGCACCGCCTTGCTGACGGCTTCCACGCGGCGCTCGGGCGGGATCTCGCTCAGGGGCACCGGCTCCTGGGTGTCGGGGTGCTCGACCTGCATCCCGTCGGCAAGGGTGCGGACGGTGTCGGCCACGCCCTGCACGTCGGCGCTGCTGGGCGTGGCCTTGCCGGTCACGGCGCGGGTCACGGCGAGCACCAGGGCGTAGTCGTCGGGGGCCACCACCCCCAGGGCACGGGCCACCCGCTCGTTGCTGATCTCGATCCCGCGCTCGGCAGCCTCCTCCGCCACCTCTGCGAAGTCGATCAGTTGGTAGAGACGGGCGCGGGAAAGCCCGAAGGTCTCCAGCCCGTAAGCCTCGAAGGTGGGGTGGGTGCTGCGGTAGAGCCGCTCGCCCTGGAGGGTCCGCAGCGCCCGGCCCGCCATGATGCCCGCGCGGACGCCGACGAGAACCTGTTCCTCCAGTTCGGCGCGGCGGGCACGTTCCTCAGGGGTCAGAAGCTGCTGGACCTCGATCTCGGCGGTGGTCACGCCTGTCCCTCTTCGAGGTCGGGTCGGCGCGTCCAGCCGAACCGCTCCAACTCGTCGACCAGCCGGTCACTGCGGCGCAGGCTCTCGCGGAACACGGAGGTCCGGGCCTGAGGGTCGAACTCGCTCGGCTGCCAGGAGGTCGTCGAGAAGGACACCGAGTGGCCGTCGTCGCGGGACCTCACCATATGGACCTCAGCGCTGTTGGGATCGGCCGCGCTGGCTCGGATCTCGCCCGTGTAAACCCGCCGCTCGATGTTGGGCCTGCCGGGCTTGCCCTTGCTGCGGACTTCAAGGTGCAGGGTGGCGTTCCAGGGGGTAGGGGCGTTCACGGGAACTGTGCTTGCCTCAGGCATTGGCCACCTCCTCGTTCAGCCAGGGCAGATCTGCGGGCGTGAGCAGTGCCGTCGCCTGAATCAGCCGCAGGGTGGCCAGCGCGTCGTCGAGCGCCGCGTGGGCCCGGAGGTCATCGGTCTGCACGCCCCGCTGGATGCAGGCGTCGCGCAGCTTGGCCCAGCGCCAGGAGCGGTGATGGTCATTCCACAATCCCGCAAGAGGTGCGTAGGCTTCCATCACGCATTCCGCTGAGCGACAGAAGGTCTGAAAGGGTTTGTACTCGTCGCTGTGCCCCCGGCCGCTGGGGTGGGCGTACCACTGCGGCATCGCGGCGTCGAGCGTGTCGCTCAGGCGAGGCACGTCGAAAGCCTTGTTGTAGATCACGATGCGGTGGGCGCTCAGGATGTCGCGGAGGCGCGGCCAGAACGCGGCGATAGATGGGCAGTCCTGCACGTCGGGGTCGGTGATGCCGTGGACCGCCTGCGCGCCGGGTTCAATCGGGCAGCTCGGGCGGATGCGCTCATTGAAGAGTGTCCGGCCCCAGGCGTCTACAATGCCCAGCTCGATCACCTCCCCGTGAAAGCCGGTGGTCTCGGTGTCGAGAACGGCGAGGCGGGGGTCGGTAGCCCAGTCGAGAAACAGGTCGAGGTGGGGACTGTTCGTCATGGTCAGGCGCTCCGGAGGTGGGAGAGGGCTTCGAGTTGCGTGTTCACGTCGGCCAGCACGTCACCAGTCAGTGCCCAGAAGCCCAGGCTCCCGGACACCGCGACCGGATTGGGCAGCACGCGCACGTTGTCCAGCACCAGGGCGAGGCTGCCGAAGTACCAGCGCTCCTGCCCGGGCGGGCACGGGTCACCGGGCAGCAGCAGGCCGGTCACGGTGACCACGCTGGTGACGGCCTTGCTGGGCACGTCCTGGCGGCGGTAGAGCACGCCGGTCAGTCGCTCGATGTACTCGGCGCCGTCACGGTCGTAGGTGCCGCTGCTGTGAATAGCGAGGTCCTGGCCGACCATGCGCCGGGCCTGCGCGATCAGGTGCGGGTGCCGGGCCCAGCGCGGGCGGTTCTCGGTGCGCTTGCCGTGGCGCTCGATAGCGGTGGGCCAGGGGACGGAGACGGACAGCGCCTTCATGCGCTCAGCCCCTCGCCGTCGCGGTCTTCATCCTTGGGCGGGAACAGGGGCGTGGACGGCTCCACGATCTCCACCGTCAGTTCCACCTCGTAGGTGTCCGGGTCCGCCGGGTCGAAGTACCGCTCGAAGCGGGCGTGCTCGTTGAAGTGGACCTCGACGACCGCCACGACCTTGTAGTCCTTGGTCTTGCTGCCCTTGCTGGTGAGATTCCACGTGCGCCAGTCGCCGCCGCCGAAGATGCGCAGGGTGAAGGTAGCGGCCTCGCGGGTGTCCTTCTTACGCGTGATGCGGTGCGCCCGCTGGAGGTACTTCAGGTCCGCGCCGCTGGGCAGTTCAAGGTGCAGGGTGGTGAAGGGCACGCCTTCCTTGTTCCGCTCGTGCTTGATGGCGTCCACGCTGACTTTCAGGGTCTGTTTCATGCTTGGGCTCCGAAATCGAACAGGCTGGGCATGACGCACTGGCCCGGCGGGATGGAGACGGGCGGCACCGTGGGGACGGCTGCCTCGGGGGCAGGGGTGGATTCCTGCTCAGGAGCGGCCTCCCACTCGCCCGGACGCACGAGGCCTGCACCACGGCGGCTCTCCACGACGGCGGCGCGACTCCCGTCGGCCCAGGTCAGGTAGTGCGTGACGGTGGCCCGCCCCAGCACAGGCGAGAGCACCTCCTGGCCGATCTCCGGCAACGGCCGCTCGGGGGCCAAACTCGGGCCAGCCGCCGCCGCTTCCTGGGGCTCAGGGGCCTGGGGCTCGCCGAGGACGGGGGCACAGCGCAGGGCCGCGAGCTGCTCGGGCGAGTAGCGGGTGACTGTCATCCCCTGGGCTTCCATGCAGCAGCGGAACTCTTCACCGAAGCCCTCGGGCCAGTCGCAGGTCGAGGCGTGCAGGAAGCCGCGAGCGTTGCGGGCCTGGAGGTAATCCATCAGGCCACCTCCCAGACCATCTCTCTGGCCCGCTCGCGCTCCTCGCGCTGGCGTTCGTAGGCGTTGGCCCGCTCCCAGCCCCGGTGCCAGTGCCGAGCGCCGTCCTCGGGCTCCTGGGGGCCGCTGCGCTGGCTCTGGAGGTTCATGCGGGCGTTCCAGCCGTCCCGCCAGCGGCAGGCGTGGAAGCGGGTGCAGCCGAACCCCGCGATCTCGCCGCTCGGCAGGATCAGGCCGTAGCGGTCGGGGTTTCCGGGGCGGGGGTAGGGCTCAATGGACAGGGGGGCGTGCGGCGAGGTCCGTACAGGTGTCGTCATGATCAGTGCCTCCGTAGGGGGGCCGCGCGAGGCAGCCCCCCTGGTTGCGGCGTTCAGTCGGCGGCGGTCGCGGTGGCGTCAGGCCCGAGTTCCTCGGCCATGCGTTTCAGGGCAGCCCACTCGCGCAGTTCCCCGGCGTCCATGTCGCCGATCTCCTGCCGGACGAGAGCGAGGGCATCCGCCGCCGTGTCCTGATCGGTCGGATCGTGCCCCAGGTCTTCGAGCAGGTCGCCCACTTGCCGGTCGCTCAGGCGCGAGAGCAGCGCGAGAGCATCCGCGCGGTATTGGGCGTCTGCCGGGTCCGGCCCCGCGACCTCCGGGAAACGGGCCAGGGGCGGCACGTAGCCCCGTGCGTGCAGCTCGTCGGCGTGCTGGAGGATGGCGGCGCGAATGTCCTTGTTGGTGCTGAGGTTGCCGACGTTCTGGGCGATGTACGGCAGGTTCGCGTCGGCGGCCAGTTCCAGCAGGCGGTCGCGCGGGTAGGCCTTCAGGTGGTCGTCGGTGAGTTTGAACGTCACCTTCGCGCCCACATCGGCGGCGAGGCAGGTCAAGAACGCGTAGGGCGCGTGCATCGGGTTGTACTCGCGCCAGCGGCCCACCGCCTGCGCGATCAGCACGCTCTGGAGGTCCAGCAGCTCCTCCAGGGTGAGGGTCAGGAGGGCCTGGAGAACCTGATAGGCGTCCTCTCCCTCCGAGTTATGGCCGAACGTCCGGCCGACCGGGTTCTTCGGCTCCGCCGTGTCGGGCACCCGGAGGAGGCCGTTCAGCTTGGCGTCGAGGTCGCGCAGGCGCTGGAGGCCCGTGGGGATGGGCACTGTGTGGACGTGCTGGAAATGGGTGTGGAGGCTGACCGGCTCGGCCCCCAACATGGAGAGGATGGTCAGCGCGACCCCGCGCTTGTGGTCGCCCACCAGGGCGCCGCGCAGGGCCGTCGCGCGAGCCTCGTGACCGTCCACCCAGCCGGACTTGCGAATGGCGCCGCCGTCGCTGCCCGAGGCCTCGCTCGCGGCCTGCTTGCGCTGCTCGGCCTGCTGCTTGGCCTCGTGGCTCTTGATGTCGCTCGCGCGGCAGGTCCGGATCTCCCGAACCTCGCCGGTGATCGTGCTCAGCATGATGACGGTCCCCCGCAGTTCCTTCGGTGCACCGTAATCGCGGTACTCGTCATGCGACGGGCTCAGGTACGTCGAGTTCACCAGCTTGAGGTCCACGAAGTACTGTTCCTTCTTGCCCTCCAGACTCTTGGCGCGGGCTTTTGCCCAGTCCATCTGGAGAGCCATCGCGGCCTGCGGGTCCGCGAAGCGGGCGGGCTCGTCGCCGAACAGATCCTCCACGACCTCCAGGCCCGAGGCGGGCACGTCGAACTTCGCGCTCTGCACCAGGAGGGTGCTGCGCTGAATCAGGCTCCGGAGGCCGGAAGCCACCACGCCCCGCTTGGCCTCTGCCACGACGTGCTTGCGCAGTGGGCCGGAAGTCTGAGCGATCACCTGGGCCTGCTCCAGCCCGATCTGCCCCGAGTTGAACAGCTCGCGCCCGTCCTCGCCCAGCCCCTCGGCCAACACCAGGCGCTGCTGCACGGTTTTCGCGCTGTACCCGAAGCGCAGGGCAATGTCGCCCGGCGTGGCACCCAGGGCCACCATCTGCGCGAAGGCGTCGGCCTCCTCGATGGGGGTCATGTTCCGCCGCTCGACGTTCTCGGCGGTCGCCAGTTGCAGCGCCTCCAGATCGGAGAGCGGCTGCACCCGGACGGGCACGAGGTAGTCGGCGGGGATGCGACCCTGCTCGGCGAGCAGCTGCAGGGCGCGCAGGCGGCGGCCACCGGCCACCACTTCCACGTCCTGGCCATTCTCGGCTACGCGGCCCACGAGGTTCTGCATCAGGCCCTTGTGGAGGATGGACTCGGCCAGTTCCTCGACCGCCGCCGGGTCGAAGAACTGGCGGGGGTTGAGCGGGGAGGCGACGAGCTGCTCGACGCGGAACAGGCTCTGGCTGCTGCCGTCGAGGATGGGGGTGACGGGCTGAGGCTCGGAGGCGGCTTCAACGGGGGGGGAGGCCTGCTCGGGTTGCGCCCAGGTCGCCGCTTTCTCCAGCGCCGTAACGGGCATCCAGATGCGGGTGCCGTCGGCGTACAGCAACTGCGCCTCGTCGCCCTTCAGGTCAGCGATCACCGCGAGGTCCTTGCGACCCGTCCGCACCCGCACGTCGTCACCGGGTTTGAGGGGCGGGGCGGCGGGGGCCTCGGCCTGCTTGCTGCTCTTCCGGGTGGTCTTGGCGGGCTGTTCGGTGGGGACGGGCATAGCAACCTCCTGTGCGGGAGCGGGCTTGCGGACGCAGAGGGTCACGGTCTGGACGCCCGTGCCGCTCTCGACAAAGGCGCTGGCGTCGTTCTCGGCGTATTCGCCGTGGTCTTCGACGAGGGCACGGAAGGCCTGCGCCCGCTTGTCCTGGCGGAAGGTGAACCCGCTGGGGGCGATGGCGACGAGGGTGCCGCCCGGCGTGAGGCAGTTGGTCCAGGCGTGCTCGATGTGGGTGATGTAGGCTTGCGCGTCCCCCTCGGCGGTGAACGGCGGATTCATGACGATCACGGGGTAACGCTCGTTCGGCGTGAACTGGAGGAAGTCGCGGGCCACCGGCTGATACCCGGCCCCGACGAGGTGGGCGTGCCGGGTGTCGTCGAGCTCAATCACGTCCACCTCGGCCCCGGCGTCCAGCAGCGCGTCGGCAATGGCCCCGTCTCCGGCGCTGGGTTCCAGCACCCGCACGCCGCACACGTCGCCCAGGAAGCTGAGCATCAGTTCCACCAGCGACTGGGGCGTTTCGAAGAAGGCCAGCGGGTTGCGCTTGGGCAGCTTGTCGCCGTCCAGCACCCCGGCCAGGATCTGGCGCACGTCGCTCGTGAACAGGTGGGCCTGGGCCTTGCGGTTCCACTTGCCGCCCAGGGCCTCGATCGCCTTGGCGGTGGCCTGATAGAGCTTGCGGTCGAGGTCACCGGCGAGGGTCAGCGTCAGGCCGTCCTCGCTGATCGTGGCCTCGCGCAGGACCGCCTGCACGTCGGGCGAGAGGGCGCGGGTCACTGCGGCCCCCATTCCACGCCGCCCTGAGCGCGGGTCAGGCCGGAGACGCGGGCCTCGATGTCGGCCAGGATCGCCTCATGCTCCTCCAGCTGGCTCAGCAGAACCGGGGACGTGATGCTGGCCTTCAGCGCGGCGTAGCGGTCGGCGGCCTCCACGCGCTCCTCGGCGCAGTTGTTGGGGTTCAGCGCGTAGTGCAGCGCGTTCTCGGCGGCGTCGCGCAGGGCGGGCTGGCAGCAGTCCATTGGCTTGCGCTTGAACTCGCGCGGGCCGTCCTTGGTCGGCAGCGTCAGATACGTGATGCCGGGGGCGCCGCAGTGGGGGCAGGCCATCGGCAGGGTGCTGAGGCGGGCGGTGCGCTTCGCTTCGCGCTGCTGCTGCCGGGTCTCGATGCTGCGCTGGAGGCTGCGCCGGGCGTTGGGCGACGCCATGAGCATCCGGGCGAGGCTGAGGGTCTGCGGGTCGATCTGCTCGGTGGGAATGGGCTCGGCGTTGCTCACGGCTTCGCTCCTTGGATGCGCGCCCGCACGAGGTCAGACACGCTGGCCTTCGCGGGGGCGGCGGGGGTTTGGGGGACGCGGACGATCTCCTGGTCCAGCAGCCGGATGAAGGGGGTGCGCCAGGCGTCGAGCTTCTTTTCCTTGGCCTCAGCCTTCGCGGCGCGGCGTAGCTCGCCGATACGCTCTGGGGTCAGGTCACCCCAGGTCTCACGGTCGGGATCCTCGGCCAGCAGCTCGCCGTAGAACCGCTCGCCCATCGCGGAGCGCAGCGCGGCTTCGCCGGGCCGGGCCGGAACTTTTTCAGTGCCCGTGGCCTGATCTGTTCCGTGCCCACCTTCCGACTGAGCACCTGAAGCGGGTCGAGCATTCGCTTTCTCGGCCCCGCCAGGGGCCTCGGCGCGATCAGCGCCGCTTCCGGAGCGTTGACCTTTTCCGGCTTCCTGGGTCGCGGCGGCGGAGCGCTTCGCGCCCTCCTCTGCCGTACTCTCTGACGTAATCTCTGCTTCCTTATTAAGGGTTGTGGGGTTTGTCGTGAAGTGCTTGCGGACTTTCCCCACAACCGGTTGTTGGGTTTCCCGATAACCACTTGTGGGGTTTCCCAACAAGTGCAGGGCCTCTTCCAACTCGTCGCCTTTGATCCGGTAGTGGGTCCGGTTGTTCTCCCCGCCGGTCGCCACTTCGAGGTAGGGCTCGCAGGTTTTGTGGCATCGGCGGACCTGATCGGGCGAGAGCAGCATCTCGGCCTTCCACTCCTTGAGCGTCTTGTAAAACCAGCCTTCGGGGTTATCGGTGCGCTCGCTCCAGTACAGGCACTGCGAGAGAAAAGCGGCGGCGGTGTAGTCGCCCAGCAGGTACACGAAGGGGACTGGGACCGGGATGTTCTTCTCCCGGCCCATGAACTGGGCAACCAGCGCCACGCCCCGGTTCTTGGCCCTCATGCGGCCACCACCCTGGGCAGCCAGCGCCCGCCGGTCGCCATGCACCGGCAGTGGGGCGTCAGCAGGGGCAGGGGTACGCCGGGGTGACCCATCTGGACGGCTTCCCACTGCTTGCGCGGCAGCTCCCGCCAGACGTTGTCATGAGCCTCCCAGCCCAACGTGCAGGCGATCATGCCGTCCCACTCGGGCTTCCCGTGGCGGCACAGCCCGCAGACCTCGCCCCGCAGCGCCAGGCGGTCGGTCGTGGCGACGGGCACCTGGGCGACCTCGGCCATCAGCGCCGCCCGCGCCTCGCGGTCCAGCGTGCTGGGCATCGGCCCGCTCGCCGTGGCCGCGAGGTACGCCGCTTCGCTGACCTCGTGCTCGTTGTAGAGGTACGTGGTGCCCTTGCCCCGGCGCTTGTGGATCGTGCTCGCCGTGGTTCCGCAACGGCGGCAGGTCCGGGAGGTTCCGCCCTCCTGCCGCCCGGAGATGAACACCGTCTCGCCCCAGTCGTGCGTGCAGGGGTGCTGCCAGTCCGCCCGGTCGCGGAGGTGAAACCCGTCCACGCCCTCGACCGGCCAGGCCTTGAACACGGGCTCGACGAACCCGGCATCCCGGGCGACGACCTTGCACTCGGTCGCGCTGGGAAGACGCGAGGCCGTGCGCCACAGCAGCAGTTCGCGCCGCCCGCTCTCCCGCACGACCGCCCGCAGGTGCAGGCCCCGCGAGACCGTCCGCCGGGCCACCTGGCCCGCCGCTGCCGCCGCGAACATCTCGGTCAGCACGTCGGTCAAGGGAGCGGCCTCAGTCGCTGGCATGGGCCACCTCCAGCGGTAGAGGGTTCAGGCGGGCGAAGGCCCCGTAGAGGGCGACAGCGGCCCCGTTGTAGGCAGCGGCGGCCAGCTCCACCGTGGTGAAGGTGCCCAGGTAGATTTGCGCCCCGCTCTTGTGGATGGTGGCCCGGAACTTCCCCTTGTGGGGGCTGACCCCCTTCACGCCGGTCTTGCTGTTGCGGTGCGCTCGCCTGTTCCAGGCGTTCTCCTGGGCCGTACAGGCCCGCAGGTTGGCGCGGCGGTTGTCCAGGGGGTCGCCGTTGATGTGGTCCTTGTACCCGCCGCCCTTCTCGTCGCGCAGCAGGAGGTGCATCTCCAGCGTGGCGCTGCGCACGCCCTCCTTGCGCCAGTAGGTGCGGGGATAACCGCGGCGGCTCAGGTGCCAGCGGTGCTGCGAGAGCAGGGCGAGGTCGGCATCGTCGCAAAGCGCCACCCTGCCCTTCCCCCGCCGTCCATGCAACTGGATTTCGGCCATCTCAGCCCACCGCCCCCAGCGCCTCGGCCTCGCCGGGCAGCCCGGCAGGGTTGGCCCGCCACTGCGCCAGCAGCGTCTTGGGCTTGAGGCACCGCTCGATGGCGGCCAGGGCCTTGCGGCCCTCCGCCTCGGTCAGGTCGGCGCTGGTCGCTAGGGGCGCGTCCCGGCGGTCGGCCAGCCAGGACGTGAAGGCCAGCCGCTCCTCGCGCTCCAGCAGCCAGCGGCGGCCCTCCAGATGCGCGGCGATCTGGCCCTTGGTGCCCCGCGTGATCGGGTCAATACGGGAGTTCGGCAAGTCGCCCTCCGTTTCAGACTCGTGGGGAGCGCTGTCGTACGACTGCGGCGGATGGAGGCTGGTCAGCGCCGCCTTCAGGTGCTTGTAGACCTCGCGCTGGAGGCCCAGGTCGTCCGGCAGTTCGGACCTGAGTTGCTCCATCGCCTGGACGAGGTGCGCCCCACCGGGGCTGCGCTCGTGCTCGGGCCGCGCCCACTCGGGCAACTCGGGCAGGGTGATCGGCTCGCGCTTCTTGTCATCCCAGTCGCCCCAGAACTTGGGCAGGTCGTAGAGGTAGCGCCCGATGCCGAACTGGACGGCGCAGCGCTTGAGGGCGTCGGAGGCGGCGGCCTTCATCGTGCCCGCATCTCCCTCGCCCGCCTCCCCGAAGTCCTCACGGGTGACGCCCAGGACGGTGAGGCTGCCGTGGACGGTGGGCGTGGGGGTGCCAGCGACCTCACGGCAACGGAACTCCCAGGCATCCGGGCAGATCGCGTCGAGGCGACTCTGCACGGCGCGGGCGTCCACGTAGGCCACCAGCAGGGCGCGGCTGCGGTCCTTGGACAGGGCCTGGGGCTTCCAGCCGACGAGGTGGGCGGGGAAGGGCATCTCCAGCCGCCGCTGAATGTCAGAGAGCTTCACGTGGGGCCTCCTGGGGCACGGCGTCCTGAATGCGCCGGGTGAGGTACAGCAGGAACAGGGCCGCCGCGATCTCCGGGACGGCCAGCAGCAGGCGCAGGGGTTCAGTCACCGCCAGGGCGCCGTGTTTCAGGGCGTCGTGGGTCAGCACGACCGCCAGCAGCACGAGCGGCAGCACCAGCAGCAGCCCCAGGGGGCCAACGCCGAACTGTGCGCGAAGGTAAGAGCGCATCAGGCCGCTCTCCCGTCAAGGTGACGCTCGCGCCTATGGCGTAGAGCGCGGTCTTGCTTCCGCAGCCGCTCAGCCCCCTGGGGGGTCAGTCGGTAGGTGTTGCCTGGTAGCCGCTCGGCGTCGCCCCGGTCCATCAGCGTCTTCAGCCGGGCGCGAGCGGCCTCCACCACGATCTTCAGGCGGGCCGCGACCTGCTCGGCTGTCCTGACGGGCGCGTGGCGGCTCGCGCCCAGGACACGCATGGTCTGAACCTGCTCTGCCTGGCGGGGCATCAGCGGCCCTTCCTGAGCTGGTAGAGCAGTTCGTCGGTGTTGTCCTGATCGTCCACAGACAGGGGTGCGGTGTCTGCCCTGGCCTCGTCCTGCGAGAAGGCGCTCTGGCCCAGGAGAGCCAGCAGCGCGTCGGCGTGGTCTACCGCGTCGACAGCGACGTGCCGGGGGGCGCGCTCAGGGTTGGCGCTCAGCAGCGCGGCCTGGGCGCTTTTGGCCAGGAGTGCGCGGGGCGAGAGGCGCGTCACCGCGTCACCTCCCGCACAGGCGCCGCCTGGGGATGGTCGCACTCGGGGCACACGGTCAGGGAGGCGTCGTAGGTCCCGCCGCAGTGGTGGCACCACGCGCTGGGGCGGTAGCCACAGCCCACCATGGGGCGGGTGGCAAGTTCGCGGCGCAGCAGTTCGATCTGCGCGAGGTTGCGGGCAGCGTGCGAGGTCATGCCGCCACCGCCAGCAGCGACCGCAGCTTGGGCCGGGCGTAGACCCAGGGGGTGATGTAGACCTCGGGCCACCAGTAGTTGCCGCGCTGACGGCTGATGGGCAGCGAGATCGGGCGCACCCACAGGTGGACGCCGTGCTCCTCCTGAATCCGCTGGAGCGTCGGCTCCACCTCGCCGGTTGGGCAGACCTCCTCGATCACGTGGCAGGTGCGCCCGCTGGGCAGGCGGCCAAGCCAGCCGGGCACGAACACCAGGCGCGTCCAGCCCTCGCCCGCAGCCTGCGGCGAGACGGAGTGGCGGAAAAGGCGGCGCTTGCCGAGGCGGGAGGAGAGGTCGAGCGGCTGGCCGTCTACCACGGTGGACAGCGGGCGCTTGAGCGGGTCGAGGATGGAAGCCTGTGGTACAGTCATGAAGACCTCGAAAGTTCGTAGGCGGGCGCGTGTTCGGACGCGCCCTCTTCTTTTGGCTCAGGCCGGGCGAATTCCTTTGGCCTGCTCGTGACGCGCCTGAGGCGCGGGCGGAGTGATGGGATGAGGGGCCAGCCCCCGGACGTCGAGCCCAGCGGCGGCGGCCCGCTCCAGCACGAAGGCGCCGAAGTGGTGGGCGATGACTGGACACGGCTCGCGGCGGATGCGGACCTCGGTGATGGAGTTCTTGCGGATCATGCAGCCCCCTCTTGCTCTAGCAGTTTTTTGGTAATTGAGGCATCCCAGAGTGCTTCAACTGGTACAGCTAGGGCCTCCGCAATGGGGGCTGCAACGCTGACCACGGCGTCTTCGACGACACCGCGCTCCTGCTTCTGGATGGTCGAAAGTTTTACGCCAGAGACGTCGGAAAGCTGCTGCTGGGTCAGCTTTCTCCACGCCCTGAGCGTCTGGAGCTGGCTCAGGCCATAGGCCCTAACAGGTGAGGTTGTCGGCTCCATACCCACAGTCTAGCAGTCATATTCTAGCAATTCAATGCTAGAGCGGGTGAAGTGTGGCGGATCGGGAACCTCGTCAGTAGCATTACCGTACTAGCAGCCAAATGCTAACCACGCCTATGCCCAGACCCCGCGCCAGAGCCAACCAGAAGGTCATCCCCAAATGGGCAGAGGCCCTAAGGGAGCGGCGCATTGCCCTCGGTCTGTCCCAGGAAGACATCACCGAGAAAACCGCCGACCTGGTGTCACAGCGCAGCGTCTCCGCACTGGAGACGGGCTCTACCCCCCTGAGCGGAATGGCGATTGGACGCGTCGTCGCGCTCGCACGTGCGTTGGGCTGGACACTGGCCGAGATGCAGCGGGCCACCGGGGTAGATCTCGGCATTGCAGAGGCATCCACGGTCGGCGAGGGGAGCGCGGACGTCTATCCCCTCTCTGCCGCACTCAACCCCGAGAAACCCGGCGGGGCGATTGACCATGAGGCCGTGGTGCCCGGCGTCGAGCAGCCCCTGCTGCTGCGGGCCGACACCGATGAGATGCACGGCACCACCCCGGCCAGCATTCGTCCCGGCGATTACCTGCACGTCGACCGCGCCCACACCACGCTCGAAGAGGGCCGCGTCTACGTCGTCACCGACGCCGACGGCCCCCACGTTCGCCTCTACACCACCACTCGCCTTGGCGCGGTCTTCCGCGCCGAGAACCGCCAGTACGAGGACATCCCCGCCCAGGAAGCGCAGGTGGTCGGGCTGGTGGCTGGCGTGACCAGCGACTACAACCCTCAACTGCTCAACTGATGGAGGTTTCCCTCGTGCAGTCGTACTTTTTGCCCAAACGTTATGCCCCGAGCAAAGCCCCGGTCTTGGGGTTAATCAGTGCCGGAACACCGCTCGACCCGTCTCCGTTCTCCGTGCGCAGGCGGATGCCCATTCCACCGGGCTTCCGCCGCTTCGGAATGTTCGTGCTCCAGGTGGACGGCGACAGCATGACGCTGGCGGACGGCACTGGGATCACCCACGGCAGCTTCGTGCTGGTTGACCGCAAGGACCTTCTCACGGACCAAGGGCACACGTTCGCTTTCCAACTGCCAGACGGAACGATGGTGGTCAAGCGACTACGGCTATTCCAGGGACGCCCCGCGATGTACAGCGACAACGCGGCGTACCCTCCCGTGCAGATTGACCCCAGCATCCGCAATTGCGGGCGCGTCTACGCGGTCAGTCAGGACGGTCGGCGTTGGGAGTTGACGCGGTACCGGGGGTGGGGAGGGACGAGTTAGCGATGGGGTACTACACGGTTGTCGTCCCAGACACGAGGGATGTCTACGGTATTCAGCGGTTTGCTGGAAGGCTCGAAGTGTCTGGGGAGTTCAGTCGGCATGGCCAGGATGAAGCGGCCTGTTACCTGACGTGGCCAGACGACGAGGTCCCCCTGGAATATGCCGAGCGTGTCGCTCAAGGCCTGAGCTGTTTTGAAGAAGATGTTGCTGTCTACAAAGACATCGTCGAGCGCCCCTACCGCTTCCAGCCGCAACCCCTTGACCACGGAAATTTGGTGCGGGTGTTCAACGAAGGCATTCGCCGCGGCTACTTCGAGCCTGCAGAACCGCTTCCTCTTCCGGAAGCGACCTTGCGAGCGGTTAAGTCACTTCAGCGGGAAGGAAGGCTCAGTCGACAGTTGGAGGTGGAACTCCAGGACGACGGCGTGGAAATCACGGCCTTCGTTTCGCCAAACATCCGCAAGTGGGGCCGCCTCCACGAAGAGGTCTACGAGGCTGTGGAGGGGACTGGAAGGCCGGACTTCCTCGTGACCTTGAAGATGGTCGAGCGTGACGTGCAGTGGGGACCGCTGCCGGGGGTCGTGCGATGAGTGTGGCCGCCTCTTGTATCGGCGAGATGGTGCAGCGCAGTCTCCCATTCCCTTCGCTGAAGTGGGTGCTCGAGCCTGCGTTGCGGTTTCCCTCGGAGGCCAAGGCCTCGTTTCTCACGCTGCCCGGCGGCGCCAGCATGATCGGCGTGTGTGCGGGTTAGGAGACGCCATGAAGAAGTTGCTTGCCATGACCGCCCTCTGCCTCTCACCTGCGCTGGCCGAGCCGGTCGCACCTGCCGCCCTCTTCAATCCTTCAGCCCCCCAACTGAAAGCCGCCTGCGATGACGGCTACGCCGCCGTGGAGATCGGCGTCGATGCGCCCTTGCCCAAATACATCTACACCCTGGCCGGGACGTTCGGGGACGGCTACAGCCTCCAAACTGTGCAGGGGAGCATCCTGAGCCACTGTCACGCGCAGGCCAGCGACCTTGCGGCAGTGCCTGACGTGACGAAGCTCTCCCGGCTGCTCGTGGTGATGCTCAGCGGCAGCGGTCCCAGCGAACGCCTGGAAGACACCAAAGCCTGGGCTGCGGCGCTCAGCGTCCGGGACAAGGCTGGGAAGGAGCTTGTGCGCCTCTCCCCTACCCAGCAGATCGAGGCTGACCCCCGGCACTGGCGCGTGAACTGCGCGTCGCGCGTGTGCACCTGGCGGGGCGCGAACTTCTACACCTTCGACCTCACCAAGCTGCCCGCCGCCACCCGCGACCAAGCCATGAAGGGAACGTCGGTCGCGGTCATCGTCAATGGTGGCAACGGCATCGAGACCTTTACCGTGGACACGACTCAGCTTGGCCGATGACGCTGCTAAGCGGAACCCATTGTCTCCCTCAGGGACAATTTGTGTATCAGCCAGAGACAGTACGAATCGGGAGGGGTAAAGTGGCTTTATATGGACGCGACGAAACCCGACGCTGCCGCACGCATGGGCGCTGTGCTGTCGTCACTGGTCGAGGCCGTCGAACAGAGTGTGGCCCGCGCTGGGCTGAGCATGGCGGATGTCGAGCGACTGGTCGCTCAGGACGAAGACGCGACCAAGTACCGCCGAGCCGAGCTGGAGACGCGGCATGAGCAGCGCGTCCAGGCCATCCATCGGAAGTGGCAACGGTACTGACCCGCGCGAGATCATCTATCTGGACCGGGGGCGACTGCTCTCTTATGCTTCGCAGCTCTTCGACGGCGTCACCGTCATGCGGCGGCTGCTGGAAGCCAGTCAGCATGGGGACATCATCTCCACTCTGGAGCGCGAGCGCGAGACCTCGAAAGAAGCTCGGCGCACGGGCAGCGCGGGCCTCAACCTCGGCGCGGAGCTGAAAGGCGAGGCCGAACGCACCGAGGGCGAGCGCACCCTGACCAAGACAGGCGGGGACCAGAAACTCGACCTGGCTTACACCGCCCTGCTGGAGGAGAAGGCTGAACTCGATAACGTGCTCCTGATCGTCGAGCGAGAGCTGGAGCAGCGCGGTCTGCTGACCGACTTTGATGGCAGTGCTGCCTCCGGACTGGTGCGCTTTCAAGGCTCCCTCTCCTTCGTGGACTGGACAATCTTGCAGAGCGTGATGGCCGACT
The DNA here is from genome assembly GCF_030271215.1 of Deinococcus rhizophilus. Taxonomy (GTDB): domain Bacteria; phylum Deinococcota; class Deinococci; order Deinococcales; family Deinococcaceae; genus Deinococcus; species Deinococcus rhizophilus. The sequence continues at coordinate 66,960 of NZ_JASNGB010000001.1, forward strand.
TCGACACCTTCAATAAGGCGTTTGGGGGGGCGACCCAGGGCATGAAAGCTCAGGATGCCCGAGCCTTTGCCAAGCTGCTGAAAATCCTGTCGCTCAGTGACATTACGGCCCACATGACCGCCCAAGAGCTCACGATTACGTCACCGCTCAATCCGGAGCACCTCACGCTCACGCTTGAGCAGATGCGTGCGGTCTACTTGCCTCAGGAGATTGAAGCGACGCTGTTGGCCTTTATGCCGCCTCCTGCGACGACCCCACATACCCGCACCGGAATTGGCGCCAGCATCAACTTTGAAGAGGTGTTGGGCATCTTCATGGGCGAGACCGATCACACCGTTCAGCCTGTAGCGCTCTACGTGCAGCTCCGACCATGACCCGCCCTGCCGCCCTCTACATCCGTGTCTCCAGCCACCTCCAGGCTCGCGACGACCGATACGGCCTCGCCCGCCAGGAGGCCGAGACCCGCGCCTATGCCGCCCGCACCGGCCTGAGCATCCCCGACGGCGCCCTGTACACGGACGTCATCACCGGCCGCAGCGAGACCCGCGACGGCCTGGAGCAGCTCAAGGCCGACCGGCAGCGCTACTCGGCCATCATCACCAGCGAAGCCGATCGCCTGGGCCGCACGCCCCTCGCTGGGCACCGCATCCTCGAGGAGCTGCTCGGCCTGGGCCTGCACGTCCATAACGCCACGGACGGCCAGTACGACCCGGACGACGACTCCAGCGTCCTGACCTTCGACATGCGCATGGTGATCGCCCACCAGGAGCTGCGGAGCATCAAGCGCCGCATGCTGGGAGGCAAGCTGGCCGCCGCCGAGAAGGGCGAGATCATCCCCCACGGGTGGCGCTGCTACGGGTACCGGCAGGCCTACGAGCTGGAGGGGGGCCGTCCGATCCGGCGCATCGAGGTGGACGAGGTGGAGGCGGCGGTCGTGCGGGAGATCTTTGAGCGGCTCATCCGGGGCGACACGACGGTCACCATCGCCGACGACCTGAACGCCCGGGGGGTGCCCAGCGCGATGAACTCCGTCTGGCACCCACAGCGGCCCTGGTACATGGCCCGCAACACGGCCTACAAGGGCGAGGCCCGCATGACCCTTCGGCACGCCAAGCGGGAGTTCACCTTCCCGGTCCCCCCTATCGTGGACGAGGACACTTGGCAGCTCGCCCACGACAGCCTGCGCCGCAAGCCCATCAAGCACACCGAGACCTTCTGGCTGAACGGCCTGCTCCGGTGCGCCGAGTGCGGGGGGGCCATGAGTGGAACGAACACCCAGGCCAACCGCACCAGCTACCGCCACTACCGCTGCTCCCGAGCATTCAAGCACCGGCACTACGGGGACGTGCCTCCCTGCACACAGCGCACGCACTACCGGATGAACGACCTGCACGAGCATGCCAACCGGATCGTCCGCGAGATCGCCGAGCACCCCGAGCGGTATGCCGGGCAGGCGGCACCGACTCCCCCCGACCACAGCCGAGCACTGAAGGAGATCGCCCGGCTGGAAGGCCAGCTCAAGCGCTACCTCACCGACTACCAGCGCGAGCTGCTGACCGGCGACGAGTACGCCGGGCTGCGGGACACGGCGCGGCGGCGGCTGGAGGAGCTGCGGACGGAGGTGGCGCCGCCGAAGGTGGTCACCCTGCCCAACACGACAGCCGCCCTCGAAGCGATTGGGCGGCTGGTGCAGGAGGGCGTTCCCACGCGGGAGGTGCTGCTGCGCTCGGGCACACGCCTAAGCATCGCGCCAGGCGGAGTGCTGGACGTGGTGCTGCGGGTATAGGGAGGGGCGTTAGTTTCCTAACTCGATCTCGCTGACTTGAAACAGCAGNGCCAGCACCTCGGTCAGGGTCACGCCCTGCGGGGACTGCGCGTGGAAGATCTCCAGCGCCCGCGCCGCCGCGTCGGGGAGGCGCATGTGGGCGCCGGGCTCGTAGCGGACCACCCGGCGCACCATCTCCAGCCGCCCCTGGAGCACCTCGCGGGCATAGCCCAGCACGGCCCCGCAGGCCCGCACCAGCGCCGCGCTTCCCAGCGACCCCGGCACCTCGCCCAGCACGGCCCGCAGTTCGTCGCGGGCGGCGTCCTCGGCAAAGTTGGCGGGCGAGAGCATCACCGGAAAGCGCGTCTGGAAGTCGGCCAGCAGCGCCGCGTTGCCCGACAGCTCCGGGGCCAGCAGCACCTCGCGGGCGCGGTGACGGGCGAGTTCGTCGTAGAGGGCGGTGCGGGTGTGAAAGGCCGCGCAGCGGAACTCTCCAGTCGAGAGGTCGAGGAGCGCCAGCGCGTACCCGTCCCCGGTCGCCACCGCGCCGAGGTAATTCTCGTCGGCGGTGAGGTGCCGCTCCTCGGTGACGGTGCCCGGCGTGAGCAGCTGGGTGACCTTGCGGTCCACCAGCCCCGAGCCGGGTTCCTCGATCTGGTCGGCCACCGCCACCCGCACTCCCGCCGCGAGCAGCCGCTCGACGTTGCTGTCGAGGGTCCGGATGGGCACACCCGCCATCGGGGTGGAAAAGTCCTTGCTGCTCTTGTGCGTCAGGGCGATGCCCAGCAGCCGTGAGAGGCGCTCGGCGTCCTCCCCGAAGGTCTCGTAGAAGTCGCCGCATTGAAACAGCAAGATGGAATTAGGAAACTTGTCCGCCACCTCGTCCCGCATCCGCACGTACTGCTCCAGCATCGGCGGCAGCGGGCCGTGGCCAGTGCCCTTCAACACGCTCTGCGCAACCTCTTTCGTCCGGGGCACGGAGACAGAATAGCGATGAGGCCGCCCACGAAGGCGGCCTCAAGCACGATGCGCAGAGCTGTCAGAGGCGGGCTAAAACCCCTCGATCGTCTGGACGATGCTCTGTACGGCGGGCCAGGCGACAAAAGCCAGCACGGCCACGACCAGCAAGACCAGGAACAGGGTGATCCAAAACCGGGGACCAAAGGGCGAGCGGGGTCTAGGCGGCTGAGTCATGGGCAAGGTTACCAGCGCTTCTCGCAGAACCTGCACCTGTTTCGCGTTCGCCTGGGCATGCTGCTCGCTGTCGCTCACTCGCAGCCCACCCCATCCCGGTCGCGGTCGAGGTGCGTGCCGTACCCCGGCTGCCCGACCCGCACCGGTGCCGCGCCCGCCGCCCGCGCCGCTGCGCAATTGGGGTAGTACACGCTCGAGGCAGACGGCGCGACCGGCACCGGAGCAGGCTGACTCCGGGGCGCAGGGGCTGACGCTGGCGCTGGAGCCGCCGCCCGCCGCTCTGTGGTGATCGCGTACCTCCCCCCAGGTTGCACCCTCACCGTGACCGTGCCCTGCTGGTCGGTGCGGAACACGTTGGCGCCCACCTTCCGGTAGAGGTTCAGCGCCGTACTCGTCGGGTGCCCGTAATTGTTCGGCCCCACCCCGATCACCACGTTCTTCGGCCGCACCGCTGCCAGCCACGCCGCACTGTCCCCGTTCGCCGCCCCGTGGTGGATGCTCTTGTACACGTCCANGGATGAAATCAGGATGCTCGTCGCGCAGGGCGACGTACTGCTCCAGCATCGGCGGCAGCACCCCCGACCCGGTTCCCTTGAGCACATGTTGGGCGGCAGCTCCCGGCACGCGCCGAGCATAGCGCAGCCCATTCTGTTCTCAGCGGAATGCGGGTCGCGTTTCGAAGGAGGCGGGCCAGGAAAAAGCCGCCCCGCGTGGGGGCGACTGCCGGGGAAGGGGGGCTTAGCGGCCCAGGAAGGAGGGCTTGGGCAGCTTGGACTGGGTGCTGAGGGGGGACATGCCGCCTTCCAGGTAGACCCAGTTGTCGGAGGTGAAGTTCCCCGAAGTGATGCTGGACGAGAACTTCTTGGTCGCCTCATCGGCGCTCACGGTAACCTGCACCTTGTTCCAGCCCTTGCCCAGGCGCAGATCGACCCGCGTGGTAAAGGAATTTCCCTCCACGGTGCAGGTCTTACTGCCCTCGATGGTCACGCTGCGGTCCACGTAGATCAGGGTGCCAAAGCGCACGTCGAGCTTGCCACTGTTGGCCCCCTCGCTCGCCGAGTAGGCGAACGGCAGGATGGCGCCGTCCTTCCCGGCGTCAACCTCCAGCATCAGGCTGGCGCCCCGGACTCCGGAGGTGCTGACCTTGAGGGTGGGTGTGCAGTCTTCGGTCAGGGCGTAGTCCTCACCGAGGTCATCCCAGTCGTCCGCGTTCAGTTCCGTGAGTTGCGCGGCGGTCGGCGTGGGCAGCGTGAGGCTGAACTTGCCGTCCGCGGCAAGGGTGCCCGTCACGGCAGGCTGCGCGGCAGGTCCCTCTGCATCTGCGAGGTAGCCCCGAACACTTCCCGCGCCACCCGTCCAGGCGCTCGTCGTGAGGCGGCCGTTGGTCTCGGTGCCCTCAAACTCGCCCTCGACAACTGTGCCCGTCAGGGTTCTCAGATCGCTCTCGGGAGGCGTCTTGGTCCCGCAGGAGGCGAGGAGCAGCGTGGCAGAAGCCAGGGTCAGCAGGGAAAGATTTTTCATATCGCCCTCACCGTAGGCCCTGCCCCTTCCCACCGCAAGCAGATTTGCGTCCCACCCGCCTGCCCTACTCGTCACACCCCAGCGCCCGCAAGAGGTCAAGTTCCGTGATGGCCGGGGCCACCACTGGCCGACCCCGCGAAGACGAGAGACGACGCCCCAACAGCTTCAGCAACAGTCCGCGCATAGCTCCATCCTTTCTGATCACAACCTGATGAGGGCTAAAGACTACCTCAAGATGGGGAAAATGTCACACCTCCCCCGGTGGGGGCCGTGCACCGCGTCCCGCCCGGCCGCGCCGTGAGTGCAGGCGCCCTAGCATGGAGCGCATGAGCTACCACCCTTACGACTCCCGCATGGCGCACGACGCCAGCCGCAAACTGACCGACGGCGACGTGCAGGACCTCAAGCCGGAAGGCTGGTGGGGCAACGACGGCCAGCTCTACCGGGATTTCAAGTTCGGGAGTTACATGGAGGGCGCCGAGTTTGCCCTGCGGATTGCCCGGATGGCCGAGGAGGCCGGGCACCACCCCGACCTGCATGTCCAGTACGCGCGGCTGCGGGTGCGTTACTTCACCCACGACGCGGGCGGCGTGACCCTGCAGGACATCGAGGGGGCGCGGGCCGTGAACCGGCTATGGGAGGAGACGCAGGCTTGAAGCTCTCGATTCCCGACGCCGACGTGCTGTGGGCCGGGTTGCCCGATCGGCGCAAGCACGAGCTGACGCTGACGGTGGAACCGGGCGACCTCGACGACCTGAACCACGTCAACAACACCGTCTACCTCGCGTGGTGCGAGCGGGTGGCCCGCGCCCACGCCCTGCGCGAGGGGATGGGCACCGGGGCCCTGGTCGCGCTGGGGGCGGTGCCCGTCGCCCGGCAGCATGTCATCACCTACCACAAGCCCGCGCTGCTGGGGGACCGGGTGCGCGTCCGCACGGCGCTGACGCAGCACGCCGGGGTGCGGAGTGTCCGCGCCTACACGCTCGACCGCGCGACCGAGGGCGGCACCGACGGCGAGCGGCTGGCCGAGTGTCAGACCGAGTGGGTCTGGGTGGACCCCGTGAGCGGGCGGCCCAGGCGGGCGCCGCGCGAGGTGCTGGACGCCTTCGGGTTTCAGGGCCGTTGACCGAACATTTGACAGAAGACGATGTTCGCTGGGTCGATCTGGACGCTCCCTTACCCCAGGCGCTCGCAAGGCCCTCTCCGTATCGCGGCCCGGCGAGTCACCCACGAGGGGAGAGGGTCAGAACAGCAGACCTTCTTCTGCCAAATGCTCTGGCGTTGGGCGTGGAGGCGACCTGCCTTCCCGCGCCCCGTCAGCGGCCCAGCGCCACCCGCACCCCCAGCACGACCATCGCCGCGCCGGTCACCCGCTCCAGGGTGGCCCGGACGCCCGGCGAGCGCAGGCGGGGCGCCAGGGTCCCGATCAGCAGCACCAGCGTTCCCAGCCACAGCACCCCCCAGCCGAAGTGGATCAGCGCGAGGCCCAGCGAGCGCTCCAGCAGCCCCTCTCCGGGCGGGACGAACCCCGGCAGGACGGTGAGGTAAAAGAGGGCCACCTTGGGGTTAAGCACGTTGGTGGTCAGGCCCTGCCCGAGCGCCGCCGCGAACCCCAGGCGGGGTGCCCCGTCGGGGGCCGCCTCCCCCGCCCGCCGCGNACCCCAGAAGCTGGCCGACTTCTGGCGCAACCACGCCTGTGTCTGAGGCGTTTCACTGTCCCCAGTCAGCAGCGCCCGGAAGGTGCCGTACTGGATCAGCAGCCCCACACTGTTCGCATTCTGGTCGTTACGGGGCATCCCTGGGGGCGGCGGGATGACGGTGACCTTCACGGCCCCCAGGTTGATCACCTGCTCACGGGCCAGCAGTCCCTGGGTTCCGGCCTGGCCCACCACGTTCAGGAGTCGGCCGTACGTTTGCGTGGTGGCGGCAATGCCGTTGTTCAGGAACAGCTTGGGCTTGAACAACGCGATGGCCGGGATCAGCCCGGTGATGTGGTCGGCGTCCCCGTGGCTGGCGGCGGCGAGGTCGAGGCGGGTGACCCCGTACTGACGGATCAACTCCCGCATCCGGCTCTCGCTGCGTCCCCCGTCGTACAGCAGGGTCTGCCCGGTGGGGGCCGTCACCAGCACCGCGTCGCCCTGACCGACGTCGAGGAAGCGGATGGTCAGGACGCCGGAAGGCGCGGCCTGGGCCGCC
>NZ_JASNGB010000010.1:0-12500 GCF_030271215.1 Deinococcus rhizophilus
AACTCTTCACTTTGCGCTTCGTAGCAGCTTCCTTAAACCACCCCCTCTCTCGGTAAGACGAAGGACATTGAAGGCGCAAGGGGCCGCCGAGGGGGTGCCCTTCTTGGTCTCGCAGCTCGGGTGGGGAAACGTTTTGCTCGTCGCCAAAGTCGCTAACTTGCCTAGTCCTTTTGCGAGCAGACGCAGCTTCTCTGACGGACCCCCATCGAGGACGCGCACGCCGTCGCCACCCCGCTCGGCGACATCCGTTAGCACCACCCTCCGGGAGTTGTCGGGGTGACAGGGGTTGAAGAGGTTGAGCCCCTCAACCAAACTCAAACAGCTCCGGCAGAGCGACATCGCAACTGTCCAGGAACCTGCCGACAGGCCCACGCCTCAGATCTTCTGGCCCCTCCACCTCCGTTTCGTGAGGCCCCTCGCGCATAGGAAGCGCGCCACTTTGCCGTTGTCCTTCCGGGCGATAGGGGGTGCGGCCGGGGCTTGAGGGCCACCGGCCACCGCCCTCATCTGCACGGCCTTAAAGCAGGTCCGACTCCTCGAGCCCAGCAAAGATGGGGGCCGGATGCTGTACCGCCGCCGGTCCCTCCGAGGCCAGCACTGGAGCTGGAGCACGGCTCCGCTTCTTCGGCGGCATCGGCTCGTCGTCCGCGGTGAACTGCAGGACGCCCACCCTCTTCACGCTCCAGGTTTTCGTCGAGACAGTTGCGCGCTCCTCGGTGACCAACCGAGCGATAGCGGCCAGGGCATAGGCATCCAGATCGCGGAGGTGGCCGTACAGCTGGTCTCGCAATTCGGTCACCGTCGAGGCCTCCACCCGGCGCACCTCACCGTTCGAGGTGACCTCATAGACCACCCGGACTTGGGGGACGGGTGCACTCTTTTTCGGCCGCTTAGTTTTCGTCATGCTGGATCTCCTGTAAGTCAGAAAGGCGTGCGCGTTTGGGGGCGCAGTAGCGCAGGTAAGGCATGTAGGGCCAGGCGGGAGGTGGCTCTTCGGGATGCGTGGACCGCCAGACCCGCTGGCTGTACACCAGGAGATCAAACACGTCCTTTCGCACGCCCGCAAAGCCCGGGTAATGGCTCAGGTGGTCACCCAACCGCAGCAATTGCGTCCGTGCAACCAGGGGAGGGTGCTGCCGCCGGGCCACGACCTTGCCGGTTATTTTTCCGGCCTTGTTGGCATGTAACTGCCGTCCGCCACGTCCCGTGACTGCCCTCGCGATGTGCTTGCGGTAGTAGGCCCGTGCCTGGTTGTTGAGGCGCCAGGTGAGGCGCTGGCCCTCTTGCCGTGTGAGCTCGTAATTGCGCCAGGTGAGTGGGGCGGCCGGGTCCAAACCGTCGAACCAATCCTCGCGGGAGCCCGACGGCTCGGCGTTGCTCATCAGCACGAGCGTGATGTGCTCACCCGTCGGCGGGAGGATCACCATTTGCACGACCGGGTACTTGGCGCGCCGCAGACTCGAGCGCAGGGTGTGGCTGGCGGTGATCGTGGGATACCGGTCAACCTGCCGCTGGGCAACCGCCTCGGCCTTGGCAATGGGTGCCTGAATGACCGCCACGATGGGTGACGCCCGCGCGAGGTGAAGGGTGGCCTGCAAGCCGCTGGTAACCGTCTGGTGATAGAGCAGATCCATAGCTCGATGGTGCGGGCAGACCGGGTTGGACGCTGGGGTGGTCAGGCAAGGGCGAGCCAACTGGATTAAGTTTTGATTAAGGTTGGGGCTTCGGCGGGATGCGTCAGGACGATGTGCTGTGAGCACATATATGGATGTTCCAATCCGGGGGCATTGAATCGGTACGCTCTTCCTATGGTGCTGTCCTCGCCGGACAACCAAGGGGGTAGCTCGCCACTACTCCTACCTGACGTAGCTGCATGCTGGGGGAAATCCTCGCTGGTGCGGCTGCAACGCGGGCACTGGGGTGAGATTCCCTGGTTCTATGCGATCTACATCTGCTGGATTTGCGACGCGCAAGGAAGTTGGGCGACACGGGAACGGGTGCGTGGTGACACGGAACACCCTGTCGAACTGGAAAGTACAAGGGGGGGCGGCCGGCGAAAGCTAAGGTCGAACCTCTTCCCCACAGGTGGGCGTCAGCATGGACCGTGAGGCCATGAGCTGCGGCGACGTGATGCAGGGTGATGGCCTGTGCGCGCGAGACGGGGCGGTACTGCCCAGGGCAACCTGGGCAGATCGGCGGATAGCTCAAGCCTGTAACGCCTCCAAGCACTGGGGGTGTGGGGTGCTGCCTTCGGGCACGTGGAGTAGGTGCTGGGAGCTGCCAGGTGACTGGCGGATGGACGAGAGTCTAAACAAGGGTCGTGTGGGTAAACCGGGGTTTCGGAACATCTACCCGGCTAAAGGTTCCAATGGAGCTGACTGCACAGCGAGACACGGCGCCTTGCCCAGCGGGCCACAGCCATGCAGAGAGACATCTGCGGCAGAAGGTTCGGAGAACGTGGGAAGGTCTGCGGAACATCAACCTGATGCTCCATTCGGGAGCCAGCGCGGCGCAGACTGGGAGCGGCGGCAAGTAGGTTCAAGCGATTCGAGGCGAGGCGGGCGGCAACGTACCGTGCTCCCAAGCGTCGTGGACTGGTTGGCACAAGCTGATCAGGCCGAAAGCTGCCATCGGGAAAGGGTGTTCTTTGAACACCTGTGTGGAAGTCCGGCGAGGATGACGGCAGGGATTGCCGAGCACCAGGACGTGGAGGGTTGGCCCCCGAGACGTCAGCGGCGTACCTGGCATGACGTCCAGCGACACCGTGGTCAAAATTCCAAGCATCACCAAAATGTCAAAGTGTCCTCAATCCTTGAGAGGCACGGTGCGGACTGCGCAGACGGCTTCGGCGGTCCTCAATCAGATTCCAAAGGGAGTAGGCGAGGTGATTCCACCAGACCCGCTCCACCAGGCTTGCCGTACTGTCCAGACCAGCACGTTCGGTCATGTTCAGGGCAATGCCTCCGGACAACTCAACGTTGTCCACTCCTACACCAGTCCCGTCGCAGCACGTTGACGCGACAGGACATCGGAGCATCTGTTCCGAACCTCATTGAGATGGACCGCGACCCCGGTCAACGTCCACGCTTGCAAGACCTCTGGTCAGGCAAGCCCCTCATAACCACTGCAGCCTCAAGCTGCCCCTCACCCTGTGAGGACCGATGGACCGTCGCAGCGATGTGACGCTCTGTAAGACCGGCTCTTACTGCTAGAGCCAGCACACCTACTACTGGTGTGTCCCCCTCGACTTAGGTCTTGGGGGTCTTTTTTTGGCTCGAAACGGAGAGCAAAAGCTGAAAATCGCCCGAATGACCGGGCCGAATTGCAACCCCCCCGTCGGGGGTACTTGCAGGCCAACCTGCTTGTCCTCCGTGGGATTGCGGTGCGTGGACACGGTCCGACGGGCTCCCGCCGCTGCCTCAGCCTTGGTGAGGTCCGATCAACGTCCAACCCGCCCCGACATCGTTGCAGACGGCATTTTCCTACGCCCTGCTTCGCGCCCACTTCGCCCGCAACCCAGCGTCCAACCCGCCCTGGGCACATCGTGAGGGGGTGCGATTTGCAAAGACTCTCAACCCGTCGTCCAACCGCCCCTGCCTCCAAGGCCGAGGTGTGGTCGTCGACTTCCCTGTCCCGGCGTTCCTCACCCCCCACAAGCCTGCACTGCGCGGTGGCGATGGGTCCCCAGGGGAGGCGACCTCCATTCACCGTCCAACCCGCACCAATACCGTCCTCTACGGCTTTGATCAAGCGGGACCTTGCGCCTCTCTCGCCTTTAGGCCAGCGTCCAACCCGGTCTGGCCGCACCCTGGAAGTATGGTCGACACCCCCCCCAGCACCCCCCCCACCGCGACCAACCCGGCCTGGTCGCAGGGTGGATCTATGACCCACCCGACCTCCCCCATCGTGCAGTTGGTCACGGATCACGGTATGCTGCTCAGCAACCCGGATCTGGACGAGCACCCCAGAAACGGGTTCACCCCCCGCGGGCCTGCCAGGGCCGTTTATCGCAGAGGGTGTCCGTGTAGCAAAACTCGAAGTTGTTTGTGCGTTGGGAGACGCACAGGCATCGGCCTGTGCCCAGGATACGCGCCTGGGCATGCCCGGTCAACGGACCGGGAGGGTGCCTTGCACCCAGGGACGCGTAGGAGCGCAGTCGTGAGCAGCATCAAGAAGCCGATCACCCCGGTCGTCGAGGCCATCGGGCGGCTGAGCATCACCGGCAACACCATCCCCCACGTCTGGTACCAGCGCTCGGAGTTCCGCTCTGACGCCAACCGACCCGACCGAAACATGATCACCATCGTCAGCGACATCGTGTACTGGTATCGCCCGCGTGAGGTCCGCAACGAGGAGGAAGGTGGAATCTTCGTGGGGTACGAGCGTAAGTTCGCCCGCGACAAGCTCCAGTACAACTACGAGCGCCGGGGCGCGGTCTTCGGCATGAGCGACCGCGAGGTGTCTGACGCCTGCAACCGCGCCCAGAAGAAGGGGCTGCTGAAGATCGAGTACCGCACCGAGCGCATCAAGGGCAAGCTGCTGCACAACATCGTGTACATCGAGCTGATCCCGGAAGCCATCGCCGCCACCCTCGCCGGACCCAACGTGGGTCCCGTCGTGAAGGCCAAGGGGGCCAAGCGGGGCCGCCACGTCAAGGCGGGGGACCCTGAGGCCCCCACGGCCCCGGTGGCCGAGGCGGTGTTCGCGCCGGCCGATGCCGGGGTGGACGATGAGGGGGAGGAGCTGGACCTCACCGATGACCAGGCCCAGGAACCCGGCGGGGAGGACCTGGGAACCTCCCTAAATTCTGGGGGGTTAACCTCCCTAAATTTAGAGGACCCAGGCACAGAATTTAGGGATACATATAACGAGAGTTCCCCGGAGATTTCTTCTTCACGAGAATTCCGAGGAGGAGCACAAGACGTGACTGGTGACGCGCACGCGCAGGAGGCGCAGCCAACCACCGCGCCGGAAGCCGAACCCACCCCGCCTCTGCCCTCCTCCTCAGAAAGCGCTGCGCGCCTAACAGCTGAAGGCACGCCCGCCACGATCACGCCGGGTGCCCTGATCACCCCGCCTGCAACCGTCGCGGGCGTGGCTGTGCTTGAACCGCCTGTCGGCGGCGCCGCTGACGCGGCGGAAGAACGCCCCACCCCTTCGTTGGACAAGATTCGGGAGTTGTTCGAACGCCAGATTGATCAAGCCACGGGTAATGAAACTGTTCCGGGCGGCGGCGCGGCGGTCCCGGATGCGGGCGCGGAGGCCCCGTCCGGCGACGGAGAGGCCGCTTCCAGCCCCAGCGTGGACGACCTGGCCCCGATTCCCGCGGCAGAGCTGTCGAGCCGGGTTCCTGCCGGTCCTGAGAGCCCGGCGTACAAGGCCATGCGGGAGGTGCTGGGCAACTCGCTTCCGGAGTGGATTGGCGAGCGGACCCGAACCGGGCAGATTCTCCGCAGCGCGCACTGGATTCTCTTGACTGAGGACGAGGTCCGGCAGGTCACCGCGATCGCGCAGGCAGAGGCCGAGCGCAACAGGGACAACATGCATACGCTCTTCGCCCGCGGGCTGGACCGTCTAGTCGGGGCCGTCAAGCTCAGGGGGGCTGTGCCGACGGACAAGGGCAGGCCGCAGGAGGAAACGAAGGTTATCGGGCCAGTGGACCTGAGCCACCTGGATCCCAATCTGAGCGTGGGCCAGCGCTGCACGGTCGGCGGGGCCTTGGGGATTGTCCTGAGTAACCGTGCTAACGGCTACGTGGTGGATCTGGACTCTGGTGAGCGCGTGACGGTGGACCGGGCGGCGGCAGGGCAACTGACGAGCCTGCGGGCGAGCGATGCCCCAGCCCCGCGCCAGATCAAGGGGGAAGACCGCCACGCGGTGGGCGCACGGTGGCGCTGCAAGTCTTCGGGGAACGAGGTACAGATCGTCGGGAGTGTGCAGGTCCAGAAGCGTAACGGTCCAGGACTCCAGTTCAAGCTCAGTGATAACCGGCAACTGACTCCGCTGGACCTGATGCTGAAATACGAGTTCGTGCGGGGCGCGTGAATCGCTGCACGTCCCGCATCCCGACTTATCGAGACGATTATCCGGCGCACCTCGCCACGGCTGCCGAGCTGGAGGCCCAGGGCCTGCGCCCTGGCACCCAGGAGCCGGTCGCGCTATACGCGTTCTGCTCCCCGGACGGTGGAGGCGGTACCTGCGGGCTACACGAGCGGGCAGCGGCCGTGCCACGAGAGCAGGGGGCATCGTGAGGCCCCGTCCACCGACCTGTTCTCCAAGGCCACATCCGGGAGACGCTTCTTTGCAGGGAGTGGAGTCTTAGCGACGGGACCGAGGGCGGCGCATGGGTGGCGGCTCCTTGACAGGCAGTGCGCAGACGTTCCCGAAGAGTGTGCCGTGGGTTTCCAGCTTCACGCCTTGCAGGAACTCCGGAAACAGGCTGGGCATGCCGAGCTTTTCGCGGCGCAGATGGTACTCGATGTGGGCGTGATAACGCTGGCTCGGCAGGACGATGAGGTTTTCAAGGGCATTGTTGGTGCTGTCGCCATCCCGGTGGTGAACGATCTCGCCCGGCAGCAGTGGACGGCCCAGGTGCTCTTCCACCAGCTGCCGATGCAGCAGCACCCTCTTCCCAGATCTCTTGCACTTGACCTTGGCGTAGGGTTTCCGCTTCTTCATCAGCTCTCCTCGTTTCGTACCTACAGGCAGCCGCTTGAGGAATGAGGTTGGAAACAATATCAATTCTGGACTTAATTGTAACGTTGAATATAGCTGGATGACCATCACGGTAGGCCAAGCACCAATACTGATTGCGAATATTGCGAATACTGTTGGTGGAGGTTGCCATGTCTCTCCCCATCCGTCACGTCGCTGACCCGCACGAGCAGGCCATCGCTCGGGAGGCCGCTCAGATTCTCGACACTCTCCGCCCCAGTCTGCAGGGGGAACAGCAGAGGGTCACACTCCCTCCGACCCTGGCGCATCTGTTGAGCGAGGTGCTCGGCCGACTGGCCCAGGGGGAGGCCCTGACCATCCTGCCCGCAGGGCGAGAACTCACGACCCAGGAAGCAGCTGACCTGCTGGGGGTCAGCCGACCATTCCTGATCGAAAAGGTACTGGAGGCGGGCCGTCTCCCCTATCGCCGGGTAGGGAAACATCGGCGCATCCGTCTCGGTGATCTGCTGGATTACCAACAGCAGGATCTCGAAGAGCGCCAGGCTGCGGCGGACGAGCTGACCCGGGAGGCCCAGGACATGGGGTTGTATTGATTCCGGCTGGTCGGGGCACGGTGGTCCTGTGTGATGCCAACGTGCTGTACGGCAGCCTTCTGCGTGACCTGCTGGTTCGCCTGGGAGTCTCCGGGGCCTTACGCCCCCGTTGGACGACCCGCATCGAGCAGGAATGGGTGGGCAACCTGCTGGAGCACCGCCCCGACCTCTCGCGTACCCGAATAGAGCGGACATGCGCCCTGATGCGCCGTGCCATCCCTGAAGGGCAGGTCGAGGCCGGAGATGACCCGTCGGTCGGGGCTCTGCCAGATCCCGACGACCGACATGTGCTGGCGGCCGCCCTTGCTTGTGGAACTGAGGTGCTCCTGACCTTCAATGAGGAGGATTTTCCGGCTGCCCTTGTCCCGGCGCCATTGATTGTCTGTCACCCAGATCGCTTCCTGATTCGGTGCCTTCAGGTGCAGCCAGGAGAGGTGGTTGCTGCGGCTCGGGGCATCCTCCGTACCTTGAATAACCCCCAGCTCACCCCTGACGAGTTCGCAGATGGCCTGGCGCGCGCTGGCCTGCCAGGACTGGCGGAGGCATTGCAGCCGCTTCTTTAGCCATTGGGAGCGAGAGTTTAGATGTTAACAACGTTGCGAGTAAGGTCATTATTTACCTTACCCGCAACGTTTGATTCAGCACTATAAATAACGTTATTAATGGTACTATCCCTGACGTTCTCGATCCAGCTTTTCCTCGATGGCCTGCAGGAGCCACGCGTGCCGGGAGAGAGGCCTTCTTCCCCGGGCCTGCTTCTTGCGGATGACATCGATCTCCTGAATCTGACTCTCGTAGAGGCGCAGCTGGACATTCTTCAAGGCGTCCAATTCTTCCTCTTCGGGGAGAGAAGATGGATTCAGATCCGCCGCAACCGATCCGCCGCGGCGGATAACTTCTTGGACCTGGGCCTCGTCCACAGCTGAGGTCTCGGCAGGCTTGGCTGGACGCCGGGGAGCACGGGTGACCGGCATCCTAGACCTCCTTTCCACTGGTGGTGCTGGGCACCTGGCCAGTGATCTGCTGATAGAGCACCCGAAACTCGGTCGATGCCTTGCGGTCTTCTGGGTGCAACTCCAATACCCCGAGACCCTGGGCCGCCGCATTCGCATAGGCCTTGCGGTTGCCGAGAGGAGCGTCAAGGAACTGCAGCACCTCGGTGTCGCGCAGGGCGTCGGCAGCTTCGTCGTTGTCACTCCCCCTGGGGTCGGCCCGGTTGAGGAAAGCGTACGAGCGGAGGTCGGGATTGACCGTCTGGATCTCCTGGATCAGGCGGGTCACCTTCTCTAGGGTCCACACGTCGAAGCTGCGGGGGTTGAAGGGCACGAGGTAGAGGTCGGCCACCGTTAGAGCTGCGCGCTGGCTGGTGGTATCGCGACCGCCGGTATCGATGACGACATCCTCGAACTTGCTCGCGAGGCGGCGCAACTCCTCACGGGCCGCCTGACCGGTGAGCTGCACGGAGGTATAGCCGGTTCGCCCCTCTGTCCGCTCATTTCGCCAGGCCGAGAAGTCAGTGGCCGTCTCCTGGTCGTCCGCGTCCACCAGAAGAACGTCCCTCCCCTCCAGAGCCAGGGCCACGGCGAGGTTGGTCGCCACCGTGGTCTTTCCGCTGCCACCTTTAATGCCACCCACGACGTAGATCATTGGTGTCAATTGTAACATTAAAAGCAACGTTGATCATGGCGTTAAGGGGCAACTTACTTGCGCAGCACTGCGTCCCTCAGCTGGTCATTGGGAGTCTGCGCGCGCGCTCAAGCCCAGGCCGACGGCTAGTGGTAAGACGGAAGAGTCGATGTGGTTTTCAACGTTGACTTTGATATGGCCAATGGGGTTAAAACTCACACCAGGAGGCATCTTGTGTACGTGGTTGCCGAAGTTGGGCTGCAACGCGAGCGGTTCCCTGTCACTCTACGGTGATGCCGGACCACACCCGTCACGACGCGGCCAATCTGGAGCAGATCCGCCTGCTCCAAGAGGCGCTGGAGAACTGTGAGGGCCAGGACTCCCGGGACTTGCTCAGAGCACGTTGCCAGACAGTAGTCCGTCCAGATGGTCCCGCAGGCGGGCTTGTCCCTCCGGAGTGCGGCACAGTTCCAGCGGCCTCAGGTCACCCAGATGGCGGTTGGGCTGGCTGAACCAGTGGGCGGCATGCTCGTGTCCGAGAACCGCCCGGATCGTGACGAAGAGGTCGAGGACATGGGCGACCCGGTCGAGCAGCAGGTGAGGGGGAAGGGCCACTTGTGCCGAATCGAGCTCGCGCAGCCCCAGGGCCGGAAGCACGTCGGGGACAGGCACTCCGAGCAGGGCCGCGAGATTCGTGGCGATCTGCTGGTGGCTGATCGTCGGTAGAGCGCCTGCCCTCTGATGCACCACAGCCTGAAGCTGTGTCCGGCCCAGCCCGGTGATCTGAACCAGGAGGGCGTTGTCGGAAGGAGAGGGCATCTCTTCCTCCGCACCCCAGTTCCGGCCGAGGTCGCCGCCGGGAGCCTTGGGGGCCACGTCTGCTGGCCGTTCGTTCAAGGTGCCCCCGGTCGATGTCTGAGGCCGGACCACGAGGGCTCCACTGACGAGGTCGATGGTGACAGGGGAGCCGTTCTGGAATCCAAGAGCCTCGCGCATATCGGCAGGCAGATGGAGGGTCAGTCGGTCGCCGGAGATCTGGCAGGTCGTATCCATGGTATGGACTCAAATGCCTGCGGCGTTGAGAATGGCTCCCAGGACGATCCGCGCCTGACCGGCCTCGACCGCTTCGGCCACGGTCCTGTCCCCGAAAACGGCGTGACGATGGGTCATGAAGTAGTGGACGCCTGCCTCGGTGCCGTTGACGGCCCAGGCTGCCCTGCGGATGTCCTCGATGGTGATGATCTCCTGGTTGCTAATGGCAATGGGGTCGATGCCATGATCCGGAATCACATGAATGCCCACACCTTTCATAGCAGCCTCCTTCTTCCAGAGTAGAGCTCAAGAGGGAAAGGGAGTTCCATCATGGCGTCAGCCTCCTCACTGGATTCCCTGACGCTCCAGCAGGACGCGCAAGTTGGCCGCGGCGATCACCGCATCGACGTCCTGCTCGTGCCGCCACCGTCTGACCAGCTGCGCGGCCGCATATGCGAGCGCTCCCCGCTGTCGCTCCGTGGGCTGGGGCACACGACACATCGCCTCGACCACCGTCATGAGTTGCTCCCGTTCCCGCTGCGACGTCGGCCGCTTCATCCACGGGTTGGAGCTTCCCGGTCGGGGATCCAGCGCCCCCCCGTGCCCTTCGGCGAGTTCCTCCAGGTGGTAGGGCAAGTCCACATCCGCATGCGCGGCCGCCACGACGTCCCGGTACAACGATTGCTGCTCCGAACGGGCGACCAGGGCCACCCGGTAAGCCCGGTAGACCAACTGCTGCGCGACTGAGAGGGGACGGACACGGCTCAGGTCGGCCTTGAACTCCATGGGCTCACTGGTCAGGGTCGACAGCAGGTACGTCAGGGTGTGGAGCTGGATCAGCGCCTGGGACGGCGCTGAGGTGGCTGTCGCGGTCAGGTCTCCCAGCTCGGATCGGAGCCGGTCAGGGGTGACCAGGTAGGGCTGGAGTCGCGTGACACGGACCACGTGTGTGGCGGCGATCTGGCGGGCCTCTTTGGTCGTGAAGCCTGTTCCCTGCCCACCTGGCTGGCCTGCGGCCAGCTGCTCCCCATACCCCCGCAAGGCCCGCAGGACTTCTTCCAGATTGGGTGGGGGCGATGGGTCTTCCCGGAAGCCACGGTGGTTGTCGAGGTCGTGGATGATGCCGAGCAATTGCAGGGTGATCCAGGGGAGAGGGCCTTCAAGGGCCTCCGTCAGGGTCGCTGCGCTGGCGCGCAAAAGGGCTAGACAAGCAGGCTAAGGCTGATCTGGGTGCGAGCGCTTTTGCCCTGACCTGCCGCAGCGAGGGCAGGTTCAGGTCTATTCTGGACGTTCCAGGTACTGATAGAGCGTCTCCCGGCTGATCCCCAATTCCCGCGCCAGGGCAGCTTTCGATTCTCCAGCCTGCACCCTGCGCCGAAGTTGCTGCACCTGCTCGGCACTCAAGGCCTTCTTGCGGCCCCGGTATTTCCCTTGCTTGCGGGCGAGGGCGATGCCCTCGCGCTGCCGCTCCCGGATCAGAGATCGTTCAAACTCGGCGAAGGCGCCCATAACGCTCAGCAGCAAATTCGACATGGGCGCGTCCTCACCCGTGAAGGTCAGCCCTTCCTTGACGAACTCCACCCGGATGCCCCGACGGGTCAGGCCACTCACAAGCTGGCGGAGATCGTCCAGGTTGCGCGCCAGGCGGTCCATGCTGTGGACGACCACCGTGTCGCCCTCGCGGGCGAAGGCGAGCAGGGCTCCGAGCTGGGGGCGGTGAACGTCCTTGCCGGAGGCCTGATCGGTGAACACCCGGTCGACCTGGGTCTGGTCGAGCTGGCGTGCAGGGTTCTGGTCGAGCGAGCTGACGCGGGTGTAGCCGATGCGTTGACCGGGCAAAGGGTGTCCTCCAGGGTGAAGTGTCAGGCTGAAGTCTATGACCTGACAGAATAAGTTTCAGGAAAACTCAGAACCAATCCTATTCTGACAGTCCCTGCCGATCTTCTCTGACGTCAGTCTGAGGTGTACCCCAAGCTGACAGCTCACCCCTCAATGACGATGGAACGACCTGCACCCTCCGGGCCGCATTCCTTCCCTACACCTGTATTTCTGTACAGACTTGCTCCAGACATTGCTACAGTCAGGTGTGCCCCGTCTCGTCCTCCTCGCGCTGACCATCCTGTGCGTCGTCCTCGACCTCGCCCTCAAGAGCTGGGCTCGCGCAGAACTGCCCGGTGAGGTGCGGCCCTGGCTTCCCGGCGTCCTCGACCTGACGCTGACCTACAACACGGGCGCCGCGTGGAGTCTGTTGTCCGGCTCGGCTCTGCCGCTCGCACTGGTCCGGGGGGCGGTGGGACTGGGCCTGGTCATCTTCCTGCTGCGGCGCCCCCAACCGACTGGGCAGGCCATCAGCCTCAGCGTGATCGCCGGGGGAGCCCTCGGCAACGCCATCGACGGCCTGAACGCCGGGCGCGTGACCGACATGCTCGCCTCACCGGCGCTGTCAGCGGTCACCCGCGCCCTGGGGCAAGGCGACTTCCCGGTGTTCAACCTCGCGGACGTTTGGGTGGTCGGGGGGGTGCTGCTGCTGCTGTTCGTGAGCGTCAGGGAGGATCGGCGCCGGGGGCAGGTGCC
>NZ_JASNGB010000010.1:17500-38906 GCF_030271215.1 Deinococcus rhizophilus
TGATGACCTTCGTGTGGAAAGGCGCGTACTGGTCGCTGACGTGGGTGTAGAACAGCACGCCGGGTTCGCGCCCGTACTTCGCGTTGAGATGCCCGGCGGCCTTCCCATGCCCCCCGGTGGGAAACCGTTGCCCGTCGGAACTGCTCGTCGTGCCGTCCCCCCAGAGGGCCGCCAGGGGCAACCTCGACTGGAAGTTGACGAGCTGGGCGAGACCCGCCGCGTAGGAATCCGGGCGGACGAACCAATCGGACAGGTACATCAGGCGCCTTGCCGTCACGCTGGGGTCGGGCGAGGCCTCGGCCATCTTGGTCAAACCCAGGTTGAGCCCATCGGCCAGGAGTGCGGTGAGCAGGTGGTCATGGCGCTCGACGCCCTTCCCGTCGCGCAGGTCCAAAAAAGCCCCGGTGAAGCGGCACCAAGCGTTCACCTCCAACAGGAGGTCGGTAATCTTCACCCGGGGGAGCCGGGTAGCGAGGGTGCGTTGCAGGGGCTCCACCTCGTCCGGCACGGCCTTCACCACCTTGCCCACCCTGAGCCTGCCGCTCAGCAGACTCACCGAGGAGAGTGCCCCTCTGGAAAGGAGGTCTTCGACCTCCCGCAGTTGCCCGGTCAACTTCGGCTCGGTTGCGCCCCAGAACGCCTCGAAGGTCTCGGGCAGGTCGAGGGCGAGGTCCTGGAGGCGCCGTTTCCAAACGTTCTGGGGCAAGAGGTAGGCATCGAGGTCCCTGTACTTGCGGCTGCCCTCCACCCACACGTCTCCCGAGCGCAGGGCCAGCCGCAACTCGTCGAGCACGCACAACTCGTAAGCCTTGCGGTCCACCTCACCGCCCCGAAAGACATGCGCGTTCCACCGCTGACGCACGAAGCCCAGCGGCAGGTGTTCGGGCAGGGTTCGCTTGTTCGAGGCGTACATCTCCCGGAGGAGTCTCACTGCCTCCACCAGCGCTGCCGCCGTCCCCCCGGCCCGGAAGGTGAACGCGGACAAGAGCCGGGGCGCGTAGGCCCGGACCTTCGGGTACGCCCGCACCACATGGTGCAGAGGATCGAGGTCCTCGGCAACCACCGTCTCCCGCCCCTCGCGGACCGTGGCGACAAGCTGGTCCCAGGACACGACGGCCTCGACCGCTTGGTAAGGATCGGCCTGCTGCTCGCGGGCAGCGATCAGGGCGGCACACACCGACTGGTACGTGTCCAGTTGCTCGACCACGGAGGGCCGCCGCTGCCCGAACGCCTCCGCCGCGTGCCGTTCCCCCTCCCGCAGCAGCGACATCATCACGCGGTCGTGCAAGTCGAGCACGTCGTCCGTCAAGGTCTCGGAGAGGTCGAACAGCCGCGCCATCAGGGTGGCGCGTCGCCGCCCGGCCTCGTAGGCGGCGAGGTGAGACGCACTGACCCGTCTGGCTTCCTCAGCCAGGTGCTCCAGGCGGCTCTGCGGCAAGAAGGCCCGCAGATTGCTCTGCACAGGGAACGTGCGAACAAAGGCCAGCTTGTCGAGCAGGGCCAGGAGGTGCTTGGGCTTGGGGGAGCCAACAGGCCGTCCCAGCCAGGCCAGCCGGGAGAACGGCTCGTCACCCTGCGGCGTGAGCAGGGCGTCCACACGTTCGGCGAGGCCTCCCTTGAGCGGCAGGTTGAGCAGACCGTGGCAGTGCTGGTCCGCGCGGACGCGGGCCGCGTTCACCAGCCGTTCCAGCACAGAGAGACGCGGCGTGAGGATGCGCCGTCGGTGAAGCTCGTCCAGCAGGGTCCCGACCAGGGGAAAGGGCTGGTCGGTGACGACGACGGTGGGCATCAGCCAATCCCGCAATTCGCGGTTCAGCGGCCCGGACAGCTCCACGTAGCCCAGGTGCTGGCACAACTCGGCGAAGTGCTCCCGGCGGGTGGTGTCGCGTGAGGCGTAGGCGTCGTAACAGGCGGCATCGACGCGCAGTTGCTCGGCGAGCGAGATCAGCACTTCATCGGGTGGCCGCTCCCCCGGGCGCAGGCCCCGCCCCAGGTGGCGCAGCACGGTCAGTTGCACCGCGTACCCGAGCTTGTTGAAGTCGCGCCGCCTCTGCCAGACCAACCGCAGGTCGCCCTCGTCCAGCAGGTAGTAACGGGCGAGGGTGCGCTCGTCGAGGACGGGGAAGCGGGTGAACTGCTCGCGTTGCGCGGGGGTGAGCGGGCGGGGAATCAAGGCCGCGGCCTTGGCGCCGGACCGGCCGTCATTCCTGCTGGAATAGTCTTTATCACAGCATCCTTCCTTGTTACCCCTGAGAAACAAGTGCTCCAGCTCTCCTGCATCACGCCCCTCGTTTTACACTTATCGCAGGAACGGAGGGGGATGTGGACGCGACCACCCTGAACAGCCAAGCGGAACGGTTTTTGGCCGAGTTGCACCGGAGCCCCCAGACGGTCCGCGCCTACCGCGCGGACCTGCGCCACCTGACCGACTGGTTGCGGGAAACGGGGCACGGTCTGGAGAGAGAAGCTCTGGAGGTCTACTTCACGGTTCATCCACACTGGGCGTCCGCAACGCGCAGCCGGAAGCAGACGACACTGGAACGCTTCTGCCGCTGGGCGCTGCAACATCATCTGCTGGACCGCGATCCCACCCTTCACCTGGAACATCCCCGCCTGCCGCCCCCTCATCCACGAGGGCTGAGGCGGGAAGACATCGAGCGCATCTTCGCTGTCATTCCCCCGGAACAGACGCGCGACGCCCTGCTGTTCCGCCTAGTCTTCGAGACGGGGCTGCGAATCGGGGAGGCACTGGGGGTGCATGTGGAGGACCTCGACCTGACGCGAGGGGATGAACACCTGACTGTGCTTGGGAAAGGAAGTCGGAAGCGGACAGTGCTGCTGGATGATCCCAGGCTGGTGAGTGCCCTGCGGCGTTACCTGAGAACACTGGGGTACACGCACGGGCCGCTGTTCCAGGCGACTAAGAACGGTCGCGGGGGACCCCTGCGCTACCAGAGCGTGCAGGAACGCTGGCAGGGGTACGCCGGGCGTGCAGATATGGCCTGCACGCTTCATCAGCTCCGGCACAGCCATGCGACGGAACTGGTCAACGGGGGCGTGAGTCTGGCGACCATCCGCAAGCGGCTGGGTCACCAGCACATCCAGACGACCTTGCGGTACGCCGAGGTGAGTGACAGCACTGCGGATGCCGAGCTGAGGCGCTGGCGGCGCCAGCGCCACTGAAGCCTCTGTGAACTTCAGGAACGGCAACGCTGTGGGAGAACGCTGGCCAGGAGCAGCAGCCTGATCACCACGGCGTCGTCGTGCGTCAGACCTGTTCCTGGCTGTCCAGGGTCCGCAGGAAGGTCACCACATTTCCCAGGCAGCAATTTCCCTGCGGGTTGTTCACCTCACAGCCGCAGCGCCCCGCCTGGACATGAGCGCGGATGGAAGTCTCCAGAGCACGGGCTGTGCCTGAGACGGCCGCCTGGGTGAGATCGGCCCGGTGGTGTCCGAAGCAGTAGCAGACCGGGACCTCTGGAGCCTGATCCTTCTGGAAGACGGGCGCCTTGAGGTCTCCCGTGCGGTAGGTCTGGGTGGGGCTGAAGTACACCACGTCACAGGTGGGGTCCGGGCAGAATCGGAAGGCGTCCTCTGGCTCCAGCCTGGCCAGGGCGGGTGGAGTCAGGAGGGCCTTGAGGGTGATCAGTGGCACGCCCTTTCCGCGGGTGGCACTGACCGGGCAGGACGTGACGTCCTGCCCCTGGGCGTTGGGAACGCAGCACGTGTCTTCCATGACCAAGGGTAAAGTCTCCCCTCAGGGGGAGAGTCAAGGGGAAGGCAGGTTCAGGTACACACAGCCTGGGGTATCACACTCGGGATCGGGGTGAGCTTGAGCGTACGCGAGCCGCCCAGCGAGTTCAGCTTCCAACGCCTGAAGCTGGGCAAGCTGCTGACGGACGGCCTGGAGATGCACTTGCAACTCGTCACGGACATCCGTGCAGGGCTTCTGACCCTCCGCGCGGAGGCTGAGGATGCGGGCAATGTCACCGAGGGTGAATCCAACGCGCTGGGCAGAACGGATGAACTGCACGCGTTCCGCGCTGTCTGCGGTGTACATCCGGTAGCCGCTCTCTTTGCGTTCATGCTGGAGAAGGCCGAGGTCGGTCCAGTAGCGCAAGGTCTTGACCCGTTCACCGGTCTCGGTGGCCAGTTGTCCGATGGAGAGCGGAGCTGGTTGAGGGGTCATGACTCGAGTGTGGCAACTTCGCGGGCGCAGGACCGTGGACTGTATCGCTCAATACGAGCTTGAGCCTTGGCTTAGCGGGAAATTCTGCTCCAACTCTAGTGCGACCCCAACACCGACCGCCAACTCGAAGGCGTGCAGCTCGACAAGACCTTCATCGACAAAATCAGCGGGAAAGACGTCCACCGGCCCCAGCTTCAGGCCCTGCTGGACTTCGCGCGCGAAGGCGACACCGTCGTCATCCACTCCCTTGACCGCCTCGCACGCAACCTCGACGACCTGCGCCAGCTCGTCACAAGCCTGACCCAGCGCGGCGTTCGCGTCGAGTTCGTCAAGGAAGCGCTGACCTTCACCGGAGAAGACTCCGCGATGGCGCGGTTGCTGCTGTCCGTCATGGGGGCTTTTGCCGAATTCGAGCGGCAACTGCTGCGCGAGCGTCAACGCGAGGGGATCGAGGCCGCCAAGAAGAAAGGAGTCTACCGAGGCCGCAAGAAGTCGCTCACACCCGCTCAGGTCGAGGACCTCCGCGCGCGCGTCCAAGCGGGGGAAAAGAAAGCCGCCCTGGCGCGGGAACTCGGCATCAGCCGGGAAACGCTGTACAACTACCTGTAATGACACTCGCGGACGGGTTTCGCAATGCGGAAGCGCCATGTTCATCGCAACCACTGTCTCGCCGCGAAACCCTTCTCTAACGCCGGAGCGTCGAGTCAGATCGCCGGTCTTCCGGACCAGTTCCGACCGCCGGGCGCAACACCCCTGCGCCGCTGGCTGCCGGAGGGCCGGTCCACTACCCGCCCGTATCCGGTTCAGTCAGAAGGGCCTGCACGGCCTCCACCATCACCGGCGACGGCGTCCCGTGCGTCACCAACCACTCCAGCAGCGCCCGCGCCGCCACAACATTGTGCTCGTACCCGGGGCAGAACGACGCCAGCGGCATCTCCCCCGCCCACTCCTCGGCCCGCCGCTCCACCCCGAATGGATCGCGCGTCGTTCCCGGCGCCTCCCACAGCGCCTGCATCGCCAGCACCCGGTCCACCGCATACACCTGGATGAAGCGCAGGGCGCTCAGGCGTTCCCCGCGTCGGTCACGCAGCAGGCCGACGTACAGGTTGGTCAGCGCCTCGTTCAGGTGGAAGTCTTCCCGGTCGTGCCCCCAACTGCGGGGGACCGGTCCCGCCCGCACCTCACTCCAGTCGCGGGCCGGGTCACGTGACCAGATCACGCGCATGGAGGGCTCGGCGACCGCACCAAGTTCACGCTCGGTGAACACGGCGTACTCCGCGAACACTCCGTCCTGGAACAGCACCTTGCGCCCGTGCGGGCTGTTCTCGAAGTCGTAGACGACCGGTGCCGCCGCGCGGACCCAGTCGGTGGAGCGCAACAGGTCCTCCTGCGCATCCTCCTGCACGATGACGAAGAAGTCCAGATCGGAGTACTCGTCCATGCGGTCGCCGTGCAGGCCGGTGGAGCCGAGGCCGAGCAGGGCAAGGGCGCCGGGCTGCTGCTTAAGGGACGTGACCAGGGCCTCCAGGCGCCGGTGCAGTGTGTCGATCCAGGCGTCGCGCTGCCAACCTCGCGGGGCCAAGGGGTCGGTCATGGGCTCTCCTCCTGAACGGTTATACGGGAAGCGTGGCGTCCCGGA
Source organism: Deinococcus rhizophilus (assembly GCF_030271215.1). Classification (GTDB taxonomy): domain Bacteria; phylum Deinococcota; class Deinococci; order Deinococcales; family Deinococcaceae; genus Deinococcus; species Deinococcus rhizophilus. The sequence continues at coordinate 23,329 of NZ_JASNGB010000010.1, forward strand.
TGTTGATCAGGGGGCCTTCTGGAGCCAGGGATCAGTGTTCCGCAGAGGCCCGAAGCGCTGTCCGCGCTGGACCCAGCCCTCACCGATCAGAGAGGTGGTCGGCAGGCCCGGAATATTCCAGCCGGGAAGCTGCCTGACGTGGCTGTAGACCACCGGCAGCGAGGTCAGCCGCTCCCGGTCCAGGTAACGCCCGACGGTCGCTGGGGACTCTCCCAGATTGACGGCCAGGACCTGGTACTGGCCGGACTCATGGGCTTCGAGCAGCAGCGGCAATTCCTCGCGGCACGGCGCGCACCAAGTCGCCCAGAAGTTCACCAGCAGGGGCCGCCCGGCCGTGGGCTGGGGCGCCGCGACACTCCGGCCCGAGGCGTCCCGAATGCTCAAGGCAGGAGCGCGGGTCGCCGGGTCGGGCGACGGGGTGGAGGTGGCCGCTCCCGAGGACTCCAGTCCAGCGGTGTTGATGTCGACGGTCAGGTCCCCGATGTGGTCCTGATACAGGTCGTCGTAGGCCCGCGCGACGGTGTAGTCGAGTTCACGGGCGCTCAGGCCCGGGGTTTTCCGCCGCTGCGTCGCCAGTAGATCGTCGATGATGCGCTGGCGCAGGGCCTGTTGCCGCAGATAGTCGGGCAAGCGGCTTTCCACCTTCTCCTCACCGAAGTCCCGGATCAGCGCCTGCATGTCGGGGCGGGCCGCGACCATCCGGGCGAACTCGGCGCGTCTGGCACTCAGGACGTTGTCTGGGACGGTGTGGCCCTTCTCGGTGGCCAGCAGGCTCATGGCGTACAGCTCGATCAGGTGGTTGAGGCGGACGTTGACATTGGTCAGCCTCTTATGCTGGGCGGCCAGCTCGGCTCCACTCACGCCCCGCCGCCGCAGGTCGAGCTGCTGCATCAGGCCGTAAAAGGCCAGATCGGTGGCCGAGAAGGCGCGGTCCTCGATCCTGACCGCGTAGGGCTTCGCGGGGTTGGTCGCCGCCTCTCGCGCGGGCTGGGCAGCCCCCACCGCCTGCTCGCTGCCGGGCTGTTCTGGAGCGCACGCCGCCAGCAACAGAGCCAAGCAGGTGAGTGTCCACCGCCGGGCCACAGTTCCTGTTCTCCAGGCCCGCACGCTTACCCCCCCCGCACGTCGGCGGTCAGGGTCCGGTCGATGGTGCGCCCATCCTTCTCGGCGTCAATGTCGATGACCCATTCCCCCTGCATCGGCACCGCCACCGGGGCGCCGTAGATTCCCTCGCCGCGCTCGGTCAGCTCATAGATCATCTCGCCGTGGTCCATCTTCTCCATCGTGAAGGTCGCGGTGACCTGATAGTCGGTCAGGGGCTCGTCCCCCTGGGCCAGCCGGATCTCGAACGGCGCGGGGTCGCCGCGCAGGAACACCGGGGCCTGATGGACGGTCACCTGGGCCTCCTCGCCGCCCCCGCACCCGGCGAGGAGCAGGGCACAGGTCGCGCTCAGCAGCAGACTTCTTTTCATGCGGAGTCTCCAGAGAAGTAAAGGGTGCTGAACTCATCGATGGAATACTTAGTGACCTTGCCGTCCTCCAGCATGGCGACGTGGGTGCAGACCCGGCGGATCTCGTCGAAGTGGTGCGAGGCCATCAGGATGGTCTTGTCCGTGAGGTTGCGGATGATGGTCAGAATCTCCTCGCGGCCGATGGGGTCTAGGCCGCTGGTCGGCTCGTCGAGAATGATGATCTCGGTGTCGAAATACAGCATCAGCGCCAGCCCCAGACGTTGCAACATGCCCTTGGAGTAGGTGTTGACCACCGTGTGGCGCACCTCCCACAGCGAGACGGCCCGCAGCACCTCTTCCGCGCGGGCCTCGTCCAGCGCCCCCGCCGTCAGCGCATTGAAGAAAGTGAGGTTCTCGTAGCCGGTCAGGTTCTGGTACAGGTGGAACTTTTCCGGCAGGTAGGACACGTAGCGTTTCCAGCCGTTCTTGCGGGTGGAGATGCCGTGCAGGTGAATCTGGCCCCGCCGGGCGGGCATCAGCCCCAGCATGGTGTGGATCAGGGTGGATTTGCCCGCCCCGTTGCGGCCCACCAGGGCACATCTCTCGAACGGCGCGACTTCGAGGTTCACCGCGTCGAGGACCCTGTGCGGCCCGTAGGACTGCGACAGCCCCCGGATCTCGATCATGGACCGCTGCGCCGCAACGGCCCGGGGAGCCGCCTGGGCCACAATTACGTCGCCCCGCTCCTTGTCGCCCGTCCGGGTTTTAATCATGCTGGGCTCCCTGACGGGCCGCCAGCGCGAGGCCAAAAAACACCAGTGGCCACAGCACGACGTTGATGACGGTAAAGGCGACGGGCGGAAGGAAGACCAAACCCTGCATCATGCGCGACAGACCCGTCATGGTGAAGAGGCCGAGTTGATTTTCCAGTGTCATGCGCAGTGCGTGCAGCGGATTGAGAAAGTAAAGCCACGAGAAGATCTGCACGTTGCCGTAATCGACCAGCGGCAGAAAATACATATAGGCCAGATCCAGCAGGAAGACCAGCACGAACCAGGTCACGATATTCGCGCCGATCAATTGCATTTTGTTGCGGCAGACGCTGCCTAGAAAGACACCGATCTGCACGAAGATCAGCAGGAACGCCGCCAGGATCAGCAAAAAGGCTAGGAAGCTGTCCGGGCGAAACAGCAGGCTGAATTTCATGGGCAGCGCCAGCAGCAGGTACAGCGAGACGAAGGCCAGGATGATGATGAGCTGGAGTGCCAGCGACTTCCTGTACAGAAAGGAGAAATTCGACTCCCGCCGGGTCAGCAAGATCAGCAGGGTCTTGAGTTCGCGCTCCTGATAGACCGAGAACGAGGACAGGAACATTGCCAGGAGGGGCAGCAGATAGACGTTCATGTCGAACAGCCCCATCAGGAGCGCCTCGAAGCCCAGGTCCGAGGGGTAGCCCCGGGCCTCCGCAACCAGGAAAAGGGAGATCAGCGTCACCAGCCCCAGGCCCAGCCACAGGCCCCTGCCGCGCGTCTGCTCCAGGGCTTCCTTCCATACGTAGTGCATAGTCACCGTCTCTTTCGCAGGGCCAGGGTCAGCAGCGGCAGGCCCGCCGCGAGCAGCAGGGCAGGCCAGATCCAGGCGCGTGAGGTGGGCTGTTCCAGCAGCGGGAACTGGTCGGTGATGGCCGACTCTCCACCCGAGAAGAGCTGGCTGGTCATCTCGTAGATCTGGATGGCCGGGCTGGAGATGAACAGGTAGGCGAGCTCGTTTTGCCGGATCAGGTTGCCCAGCGCGGACTCGTAGGAGAGCGGCACGTCGCCCACGCCGTTCTGGTCGAGGTCGAGGACCGGCCTGTTCCAGTAGTTGCCGACCCCGTTCTCGAACCAGGCGTTGCTGCCCTGGCCGCCGACCAGCACCGCGTCGGTGTTGTTGCGGCTGAACACGTTCTCCTTGAAGACGTGGGCCGTGGAGTTCGACCACAGCTCCACCCCGATCTGGTTGCGGAAGAAGCTGTTCTTCTCGATGCGGTTGTTGGTGGACTGCTCCAGAAAGAGCCCGCGCTGGTTGAGGTGAAACTCGTTTTCCAGGACCTCGATGTCGCGCCCCGCCTGGATAATCACGCCGAAGGCCCGCGAGCCTTGGTTGAAGGAGAACTTGTTGCCCTTTAGCGTGATGTGCTCGGAGAGCATGATGGCCGCCCCGCCGACGTTCCCCGAGAAGTCGTTGCCCGTGAAGGTATTGCGGTTGGAATACATGTAGTGCAGGCCGTAGCGGGTCTGGGTGATGTGGTTGCCGTGAATCTCGTTGTCGTCGGCGTACTCGAACCCGATGCCGTCGCGGGTCCGGGCGATGGAGTTGTTCAGGATGTGGTTGCCGTGGGCGCGGATGATGTTGATGCCGTTGCCGCGTGCGCCCAGCGTCTTGCCCAGCTCGCCCACGATGGTGCAGTCCTTGATGGTCGTGCCCTGGCTGGCGTTCAGGAAGATGCCGTGGTAGTTGTCGCTCAACTCCAGCTTGCTGAGAACCGCATTTTTCCCCCGGACGCGCACTCCCGCGTGTTCCTCGTAGGAACTGCGGTCCTTGCCGCTCCCGGTGATCCTCAGGGTATCGAGCGTCACGTCGTCGGCGCGGATGCTCACCACGGTGGCCGTGCGGTCCCCCTGCAAGGTCGTGCCCGGACGCCCGACGATCCGCAGCGGCTTCTCGATCAGGACATTGCCCGGGTACGTCCGGGGTTCCAGCCGCAGGACCGAGCCCGGCGCGGCGGCGTCGATCAGGGCCTGGAGTTCGTTGGGCGGCTGTGCCGGGGTCTGGCGCTCCTGGGTCTGGGCCTGCGCCCAGGGGACCGCCAGCAGCAGGAGCAGCGCCGCCGTGTTGACCGTCCACCTCATCTCGCCTGCCCGTCCTTGACCGGGGCGGGGTGGGCCACTGCGGGTCTGGGCCGGGGTTGCCCGGTTCTGGCCTGTTTATTCCAGAGGGCGAAGGCCATCAGCCCGATGACTGCCAGCAGCAGCAGCGCCCCCCAGGAAAACATGCTGTAGGTCGTGAAGTTGGCGATGGTGTTCTTGCCCAGGATCGGCGGCACGAAGGGTTCGAGGTCGATGGGCGCGGTGGGGTCGAGGTTGGTGCCGAACTGCCGTAGCCAGCGGGCCATGTCCAGCAGGCCCACCACACCGCCCACGAGAAACAGCACCAGCACGCCGCCCAGCAGCTTGCGGCTTCGCACAAAGGCCGCGACCACCAGCAGCAGGGCCAGTCCGATCACCAGGTAAGGGATGACCCTGAACTCTGGAAAGCTCGCCTCACTGAAGGGCGCCATCCCGATGTAATGGTTCAGTCCGTTGACGATCTCGATCTCACCGGCCAGCCCGGTGGGGTAGACGATGATGTTCAGCCCCTCGGGATACTGGGGCGCGTAGAACTTCATCGACCACCACGGGAGAAAGAGGGAGCCGATCAGCAGCGCCGCCGCGAGCAGCAGGCTGAACATGGAGATGGGGGGTAAGTCCCGTTTGGGGGTGGCCCGTTTCAAGGTGGAACCTCCGGTTCAGGTCACCGGCAGAGAGGCCGGGGACGCGGGAGAGAACTGACTCCCCCGGAATCCCCAGCCCGGGCTACTGCGGTTCGACCAGCAGGTAGCCGCTCATCTCCTGGTGCAGGGCCGAGCAGAAGTTGGTGCAGTAGATCGGGAAAACGCCGGACTTGTCCGCCACGAATTCCAGCGTGTTGGTCTGGCCGGGCTGGACTTCCATGTTCAGGTCGTAGTCCATGATTCCGAAGCCGTGGGTGATGTCCTGGTCGAGGTCGATGTTGGTCAGATGGAAAACCACCCGGTCCCCCTGCTTGACCGTGAGGGCGTCGGGGCGCTCGGCTTCCGCGTCGAAGATGTACTTCGAGCGCATGGCGATGCCGTAGACATGCACCTCGTTGCCCTTGCGCTCGACGCGGGCGTCCTTGGAGGCCCAGACCGAGTTGGGCCGGTTCTCGTCCTTGGCATAGACGACCTCGGTCTTGATCTTATCGGCCTTGATCATCTGCGAGTAGTGCGGCTCGGGATCGACCGGCACCGACACCAGATGCTGCATGGTGTCCCCGGAGATGTCGAACAGGTCGGCGGATTCCGGGTGCGACGGCCCGACCGACAGGAAGGAATCCTTGGCGATCTTATTCCCCGCGATCAGGTACTTGCCGTCGGGCGCCACCGTGTCCCCCTCGGACGAGGTGGCGTGTCCGGGCGAGTAGAACACCGGCTTGCGGTCGAGGACCTGCCCGGTGTCGATGTTCCACTTCACGACCTCGGAGGAGATGAACATGGTGTTGAAGGCGTTGCCCCGGTCGTCGAACTGGGTGTGCAGCGGCCCCAGCGCCCCGGGGGGATCGACTTCGCGCTCCAGCACGTCCTCGTAGGCGATCACCGGGATGCCGAATTCCTCGCCCGCGAATTTTCCCTGCTCGATGGCGTTGAAGGCTTTCTGGAACGAGAAGACCGTCATCAGCGGCGCGAGTTTCCCGGCGGCGATAAAACGCGTGCCGTCCGGGGTCACGTCCACCCCGTGGGGCGACTTGGGCGTGGGGACGGCGAAGATTGAGCCCTCCACGTCGCGCGGGTCGACCATCTTGACCCCATCGACTTCCGGCACGTCGCCCGTCGCCACCTGGTCGGCCAGCTTGCGCCAGTTGATCAGGACCAGATAGTCGCGGTCCTTCTGCGACGCGTTGATCTCCTGGTTGCTGGTGGCGAACTCGGTGTTGTAGGTCGTCATCACGATCCAGTCGCCGGAGACCTTCTTGCCCGCGTCGGACAGGTCGTAGGACCAGGGCGGCAGCACGATCTGGTACGCGAGGTTGAATTTCCGCTCCTCCCGGTCGAACTGCACCATCGACACGATGCCCTTGTAAGCCTCGTCGTAGCGGTCGAGCGCGGCGTACTCGTCGCTGACGGGCCGCGCGAAACGGGTGGGCAGCGCGATGTACTCGGTGTTCTGGGTCACGAACACCCCGGCATGCGGCCCGCCCATGTTGGGCAGCTTCAGGATGTCGGCGGTGTGGAAGTAGGTCAGGTCCACCGCCGCGATGCGGTTGTTCGCCACGTCGTTGGCGAACAGGAATTCCCCGTCGTAGTCGCCTGCGGTCTCGGACACGGCGGGGTGGTGGAAGTCGCCCCAGGTGTAGCCGCCCAGCATCTCCTTGGAGTGCTTGTCGAAGCCGTACCCGGTCGCCGCGTCCACCGAGAAGACCGGCACCGTGCGAATCTTGCGCATCGAGGGCACCCCGTACACAAAGAGTTGCCCCGAGTGGCCCCCCGAGGACAGCAGGTAATACTCGTCCTTCTGCCCCTGGGGCACGTACACCTTCTCGGCCACGCTCTGGAGGGTGGAGGCTCCGTCGTCCTGCTTCCCGATGTCGGCAAAGAAAACCGTCGCCACCAGCAGGCCGCTGGTGAGTCCCAGCAGCGCGGTCAGCACTTTATTCAACATATCTAGTCCCTCAGTTCTTCTGGGCGGGCTCGGAAAGGGCTACTGCTCGGACGCGACCCTGAGCGCGTTCACGATGGTTTCCCGCTCCTCGTCGCTCAGGGGCGAGGCGCTGATCACGCTGGACATCACGGCGGAGGTCGGTTCCTTGAGAAAGTCCCCGAGCTCCTTGCCGTGCTTGTCCGGCACGTTGACGAACGCCTGCGACAGGTCCGGGCCGGTCGATCCGCCGCTCACGTCCAGCGCGTTGACCGAGTGGCAGCCGACGCATCCCTTGGCGGCGAAGATCTCGGTGTTCGCGCCGGTCTGGGCGGGGGAAGCGGCCCCGCTGCCCTCCGAGGCGCCCACCGCCGGAGCCGCTTCCTGCGCCATGTCCTGCACGGTCTCGGCGTGCTCGCCCGCGTCGGGGGCGCCCGGGCTGGCCGGGGACTGCGCGGTGGTCGCCTCGGAGGCGACCGGGCTGGCTTCCGGGGTGTCGTCCCGCCCGAAGACCAGCAGGCCGCCTCCCAGCGCCATCAGGAACGTCACGGCGAAAATAGCGATGTTGTTTCTCATCCTTACCTCTTTCCTGCTCAGGGGAAGCGCCCGGCCAGATCAGGTGGGTCGGCTGAGAACGGCCCAGCCTGCGAAGGTTACGCGGCGCCCGGGAAAAACAGGGTCGGGAGCGACAGTCCTGGCCGTCAGAGCCTGTAGTCTCGGCTACGCGAACTGAGCCTAGGCCCCTCTAAAGTGGATGTCAAGGTTAAATTTCAAAAGTTGGCGACCCCAGGGGCCGGGAGGTGAGGGGATACGTTTTCGCAAACCACCGAATACGCGCTGCGGGCGGCCGTCTTGCTGGCCCACCACGGTGACGGGCTGCTGGTAAAGGCCGACATGGCCGAGCGGACCAGGGTCCCGAGCGGCTACCTGTCCAAGGTGCTCCAGATGCTTGTGAGCGCCGGGGTGGTCACGTCGGTTCGTGGGGTCAGCGGGGGCTACCGGCTCCGGCGGTCGGCGGCAGAGACCACCATTCTCGACATCGTGAACGCGACCGAGCCGCTCGCCCGCATCCGCCGCTGTCCGCTGGGGCTGTGCGGCGACGACTGGGCACTCTGCCCGCTGCACCAGCACCTCGACGACGCCATAGCGCACGTCGAATCCCAGTTGAGGGGCCGCACCCTGGCCGATCTGGTGCCGTACCGCGCCGGGGAGGACGCCCGGACCCCGGCCATGCCCCCCGTCGACCTGCGCCGTTGCCTGGGCGTGGGGGGCAGGAGTAACGGACCTGAGAGCATGGGTCAAAAAGGGAATTTCTTCTTGGCCGAGCAGAGCGAGTGAATTTCGCGGAGCAGGATGGAGAATGATCGCACGAGGCGCGGGGTTCTTCTGCCTGGAGACGAAGGGATCGTCGATCCGCAGGATCTCGTCCAGGATCAGGTTGATCTCCCCGGGCGCTACCCCGCCGCGCAGCCGGTCCTGCCAGTCCGGGTGGGCCGCCAGGAAGTGCAGGATGACGCCCGTACACAGGGCCAGCGATCCCAGGTCACCCGCGGTCCAGTTGCGCAGGATCGGGGGTGACCTGAGAGCAGGAACAGCGGATTACTCTAACGACGTGGGGCACAATTTGATCTGCTCCATGTCAGGGTTCCATCGGGAAAGCAAACCTGTTGGCGAACTCAGGGGGAGGGGTGTGTCCCCGTCCCTCCCGCACCACCTCTCTCCGGCGTTTGGGCCGTTCAGGTGACTGGAGGTGCAGCGCGCTTCAAGCCAGCGCCGTGAGCGCTCCCCCGGAGGGGCGTTCACAGCACACCGGCTTCTCTTTGCACGCGCCGCAGTACATTTCGCACCTGCGTGGGTCGCCAGAGCTTGCCGGTCACGGTCCGGTGGCCTTCCGTATTCAACCGGTCCGCGATCTGCTGCAAGGTCAGGCCCTGAGCCCGCAAGACCTGCACATAGCCGCTGACCAGCCGGTANTTCAACCGGTCCGCGATCTGCTGCAAGGTCAGGCCCTGAGCCCGCAAGACCTGCACATAGCCGCTGACCAGCCGGTAGCTCTCGACGGCAGTGGTACGCCGGGCCTGCGCTCCCCGCCGCCTCGCCTCCAGCGTCAGGTTCTGTGGATTGCCCAGCTTGACCCCTCTCGCTTTGGCCGCGGTCAGGGCGTCCTTGGTCCGGGTGGAGATCATCTTGGCTTCCTTCTCCGCGACTGCGGCCAGGATGTGCACCGTCAGCGAATCCACCTCGGGCATATCCACAGCGGTGAAGCGCACCCGGCTTTCCATCAGGCCCGAGACGAAGTGGACGTTGCGGGCGAGGCGGTCGAGCTTGGCGATCAGGAGTTCGGCGCCTTCTCGCCGGGCCTGTTCGAGGGCACTGGCGAGTTCGGGACGCTGACGCTTGTTGGTGCCGGTCTCGATCTCGGTGAAGGAGGCGGTGACCTCGTAGCCCCTGGCTCTGGCGAAGGCGGCCACGTTCGCCTGCTGGGCTTCCAGTCCCAGACCCGAAGCGGCCTGTTTCTGACGGGAGACCCGGTAGTAGGCGATGGCTTTCATGGGTTGTGTCAGTATAAAGGTCCACAAATGTGCGTTCAAGAACCTTTATGGAGAGGGAAGCACGGATGGTATATACTCTTCGGTAGATACGGAGGCAGACCATGACCACAGCCAAGGTGTTCCAGAGTGGCAACTCCCAGGCCGTCCGCCTCCCCCGCGAGATGCGGCTGGATGTCAGTGAAGTCGAGATCACCCGCCACGGTGATCTGCTGATCCTGAGGCCCATCCGCCGGGAGGCTACGCTCGCCTCCGCCTTCGATGCCCTGGCGAGGATCGGCGATGATTTTCTGCCCGAAGGGCGTCAGCAGGGCGAGGCCCAGGAGCAGGAAGCGTTTTGACCCTCCGTTACCTCCTCGACACCACCATCTGCATCTTCATCATCAAGAACAAACCCACGGCCGTCCGGGAGCGGTTCGCCGGGCTACGACCGGGTGAAGTGGGGCTGAGCGCCGTGACCGAAGCGGAGCTGCTGCACGGGGTCTATAAGAGTGCACGGATCGAGCACAACCTCGCCGCCGTGCTGGACTTCGCCTCGCAACTGGTGGTGGTCCCTTTCGATTCGCAGGTCGCGGACGCCTACGGGCGCATTCGGGCCGAGCTGGAGAAGGCCGGGCAGCCCATCGGTCCCCTGGACTTTCAGATCGCGGCCACGGCGGTCGCCCACGGCCTGATCCTCGTGACCAACAACACCTGCGAGTTCGCACGGGTGCCGGACCTGAAGATCGAAGACTGGACCCTATAGGGGTGGCGTTGCAGAAGGGGTTGTTCAAGACCCGAAACAAGGTCAAACCGCTCCACATTGCGGAAACCGCCCAGAACGAGAGCAAAGACGGAGGGGCCAGGCCGGTCTCCCAGCAGCCCCTCCGTCGAGTAGACGCTGGGTTCCCCAGCGGCCCTCTATCAACAACCGCGCGGTTGTGGGCGGTCAGCACGGCGGTATGGTCCCGGGTGCTGCCAAACCCCGGAGCTTGACCTGTAAAGGTTTCGGCTCCTTCCTCAGTCATCCCACAATGTGGGCACGCATGTCAAGAGAGGGGTTCGCCACCCGACTGTTCAGCTCATCAGCAAACCCCTGCTGGGCTACGCAGACTGTGGGTGGCCCCGGCCACTTTGCCAACGGTCTCTTGTGATGACTCACGATCGCCCATCGGGTGACTGACACAATAATCCCATGCTTGCTCTGTCGCTGAGCCTGACGGTGGTGGCCCTTCTGCTCGTGGCGCGGAGCCTTCAGGAGGAGGGACTGAAAGAAGCCCAGACCCGTGCGGTGTGGGGAGCAGTCCTCGCAGGGCTGGGACAGGGCCTGCTGATGCTGGGCTTCACCTGGGCGGCCGTGGTAGCCATCTTCCTGTGCAGTCTGAGTGCGTTCAGCGTCGTGGTCGCCGCCCGGAAGAGCTCCACGACCTGAACGCTTCTCCTTCCAAGGGGACCTCATGTCACAACTGAAACCAGAACCAGAGACTCAGCCGAGGACGCCGACCATCCGTGTTCAGTACTTTAGGGACCCCCAGCGGTACGAGTACGACGGCCTCCCGGTGTACTTCGATCCAGCAGACGGTCACACGAGTGAGGAAGCTATCGAGCGCATGGCGGCCGCTGTTGCAGGCGACGTCCATGTGGCCCAGGCATGGATGGACCGGCCCAATCTGGAGTTGCACCACCGCACCCCCCGGCAGGCCTACCGTGATGGGGACGTTGGCCGGGTGATCGGCATCCTGGCGAACGTTGCTGGGTTCTGAAGGTGGGCTGGATCAATCCGAGTTCTCGCTGATCACCCACAGCCGCCAGCGGTTGAGCATGCCCAGGGCCAAGGTGAAGCGCTCATCGACCTCCAGCAGATCGTCGAGCCGCCTTGGCAGTTCGTCCACGGCCAAGTGACGAAGGTGCTCGGGCGTCACATCGATGGGGTAGACCGCCTCGCGGAACTCCCGATAGCTCAAGGCGCAGTCCACACCGAGAAGGCCCCGCAGCGCGTCCCGATACCGCACCAGATCGTCGATGGTGATGCCCCAGCCGCTGAGGTTGGTGTCCCCGAACCGGTCGGCGAGTTCCAGTAGCCCGGTTTCCCGTTCTGGCCTGAGGACGAGTTCAGTGGCGAGGAGTTCCACCTGGTCGCAGTGAATGCCGCCCGCCTGGTGACGGAGGTGATGCCAGGTGCGGGAGGGAGATGGGCGCACGCCACGCGCCAGCCATTCCGGGTCGATGCCCAGCAGCAGGCGGGGGCGCCGTTCAAGGTCTGGAAACAGGTCCCAGGTGGAAATGACAGGAAGAGATGTGGGCTCTGTCATCGCGCCCTCAGGGCTCCCCACCCTGCCGGATACGGCGCTGGCGGGCTTCCGGCGTGAACTTGAGCCCTCGGCCTCCCCGCGCGGTGAACAGGACGACCCGGCGCCCACCGGGCAGCGTGACCGTTCTCCTGCCGTCGCTCATGGCCACCTCGTGCACGGCCCGTGCGGTCTCCGGGGTGCTCAGGACCTGTTCCATCAACTCACTGAGTTTCCGTTTCATGGGGTCTCCTGTCTCCGGCCTGCTTCAAGACTACAGAGAGTCGGCTGGCCCCGGTCCCTCGTCATTCTTCCGCCAGCCACCCGGGGCGCGGACGTGCTCCCTCCTCACGACGGCGCGCCTCGGCCCGTTGCTCGCGCTGTTTGCGGCGTTGCTCCTCTGCCGCCTCCCACGGGCCACGCGGAAGCAAGACGAACGGGGTGGGGACCAGCCCTCCTTCCAGCACTGGTCTTCGGCGTGGAGACAGGCGGCCGAGCATCCTTCTCAACAACGCAGAGGGCAATGTCGCCCTCTCCCAAGGTGGTTTAGGTTAAACTAAACCCGTGCCCGCCCTGGTCTATACCCGTCATCCCCGCAGGCTGGCGGCGCGGCATCCCCGGATCATCGAAACACTGCTGGCGATGAACCGGGCCGGACACCGGGAGGCGGTGGCCGGGTGCATCCGGATGTGCCGCGACTTGCGGGGCGAGGGCCGCCACAGCCGCTACGCCAAGCCCCTGAAGTACCTGCCCGGCGCCTGGGAATTCAAGCCCACCACGCGGGGCGGGCAGCGCGGCGGAGCACGGGTCTACTTCCTGTGGCTGCGAGACGGTCGCCCGCTGCTGACCGGGGCCGAGTACAAGCTGCCGGGAGCGGAGGCCGACGAAGATCTGCTCGACGAACTCGTGGATATCGCCGAAGCTGTGAAGAAAGGAGTTCTGACGCCATGACCGACCGTGCCAAAGCCCGCGCTGCCCGCCTGGCCGCCCTGCTGAATGAGGACGGGACCGTGACGCCCGCCGAACACCTGCCCGAGGGGTTGCTGACCGAGAGCGAAGATGTGGGGGCGACCTATTTAGAGGCCCTGACCGCCGAGACGGTGGGAGAGGGCCTGCACGCCGTCCGGGTGGAATCCGGCCTGGAGACGCCCGAGGTGCTGGCGCGGCGGGGACTCAGCAAGGGGCGGCTCTCGCAGATCGAGCGCCCGAGCCTCAACCCCCAGCTCTCGACCATCACGCAACAGGCCGACGCACTGGACTACGACGTGACCATCGTGTTCACGCCCCGGCACAAGGACCGCCGGGCCGTGCGGGTCGCGGTCAAACCTGCCTCCAATCACTGACGTGCTTCCCCGGCCCCTTCAAGCGGGCCGGGTGCCGCTGCCTCTCCCCAGGAAGACTCCATGACCGAAGCAGAACTCGAAACCCAGTTCGTCGCCAAGTTGCAGGACCTCAAATACAGCTACCGCCCGGACATCCGGACCCGCGCCGCGCTGGAAGGCAATTTCCGGCAGAAGTTCGACGACCTCAACCGCGTCACCCTGACCGACGGCGAGTTTGCCCGGCTGCTGGAGCAGGTCACCACGCCCGACACCTTCGAGGCGTCCAAGACCCTGCGCGGGCGGCACACCCTGTTCCGCGACGACGGCACTCCGCTGGATTACACGCTGGTCAATGTCCGGGACTGGTGCAAGAACACCTTCGAGGTGGTCAACCAGCTGCGGATGAACACCCACAGCAGCCACCACCGCTACGACGTGCTGCTGCTGATGAGCGGCGTCCCGGTCGTGCAGATCGAACTGAAAAAGCGCGACGTGTCCCCGCAGGTCGCCATGCGGCAGATCGTGGACTACAAGAATGACCCCGGCAACGGCTACGGCACTTCCCTGCTGGGCTTCGTGCAGCTGTTCGTGATCAGCAACGGCGGCAGCACCCACTACTTCGCCAACAACCGCCCGGCGCACTTCAGTTTCAATGCCGACGAGCGCTACCTGCCGCTGTACCAGTGGGCCGACCAGGACAACAAGAAGATCACCGACCTGAACCATTTCGCCGACCACTTCCTGGCGAAATGCACCCTGGCCGAGACCATCAGCCGCTACATGGTGCTGCTGGAAACCGAGGGGCGGCTGATGATGATGCGGCCCTACCAGATCTACGCGGTGAAGGCCATCGTGGACAGCATTGCCCAGGGCGCGGGCAACGGCTACATCTGGCACACCACCGGCAGCGGCAAGACCCTGACCTCGTTCAAGGCGTCCACCCTGCTCAAGGACAATGACGGGATCGACAAGTGCGTCTTCGTGGTGGACCGCAAGGACCTCGACCGCCAGACCCGTGAGGAGTTCAACCGCTTTCAGCCGGGCAGCGTGGAGGAGAACGCCAACACCGGCAAGTTGGTGCGCCGCCTGCTTTCGGCCGATAAGGCCGACAAGGTTATCGTGACGACCATCCAGAAGCTGGGCCTGGCGCTGAGTGGCGGCGGCAAGGCCGAGTATCAGGGCCAGCTGGACCCGCTCAGGGACAAGCGCGTGGTGTTCATCTTCGACGAGTGCCACCGCTCGCAGTTCGGCGAGAACCACCAGGCCATCAAGGGCTTTTTCCCCAACTCGCAGCTGTTCGGCTTTACCGGCACGCCCATCTTCGACGAGAACGCCCGCAGCGTGCAGGTGAGGGGGAAAGAGGCGAGCTACCAGACCACCGAGGACATCTTCCAGCGCCAGCTGCACGCCTACACCATCAACCACGCCATCGAGGACGGCAACGTCCTGAAGTTCCATGTGGACTACTACAAGCCCGAAGGCGAGGACGCCGGACAGGACCGGGCCGGCCCGCCGCCCAAGTCCGCCGTGGTCGCCAAGATTTTGCAGAAGCACGACGCGGCCACCGCCGGGCGCCGGTTCAATGCCCTGCTGGCGACCGCCTCGATTGACGACGCCATCGAGTATTACGACCTGTTCGCGCAGGTGCAGGCTGAGCGGCAACTTGAAGACCCCGACTTCCGGCCGCTGAACATTACCGCTGTGTTCTCGCCGCCCGCCTACGTCAGTGCTGAAGCCAGGCAGATCGGGGAAGACCTCGCGCAGGAAAGGCAGGACAACCAGGTCAACCCCGAGGCGAAGAAGCAGGCGCTGGAAAGAATCATCGGGGACTACAACGCCCGCTACGGCACCAACCACAGTGTCGGTGAGTTTGACGCCTACGCCCAGGACGTGCAGGGGCGCATCAAGGCCCAGCAGTGGCCCGCCCGCGACGTGCCGCCGGCCCAGAAGCTCGACCTCGTGATCGTGGTGGACATGCTGCTCACGGGCTTCGATTCCAAGTACCTGAACACCCTGTACGTGGACAAGAACCTGCGGCACCACGGGCTGATTCAGGCTCTGTCCCGCACCAACCGCATCCTGAACGCCACCAAACCCTACGGCAACATTCTGGACTTCCGGGGCCAGCAAGAGGCCGTGGACGAGGCCATCGCCATGTTCTCCAGCGGCGGCGACGCCGAGCGCAGCCGTGAAATCTGGCTGGTGGAAGAGGCCCCCGCGGTCATCGTGAAGCTCCAAAAGGCGGTGGAGAAGGTCACCCGGTTCATGGAACTCCACGACCTGCCCCCCACCCCCGACCAGGTGCACAACCTGCGGGGCGACACCGAGAAGGTGCAGTTCATCAAGTTCTTCAAGGACGTGCAGCGCTACGCCACCCAACTGGAGCAGTACACCGACCTGACGGACGAGCAGCGCCAGGAGATAGAGCAGATTCTGCCGCCGGACGACCTGCAAGCCTTCCGGGGGGCCTACCTGGAAACGGCCCAGAAGCTCAACTGACATCTTGCAGTTTAGGTCGAGAGGGCGAGAAGTGCGT
>NZ_JASNGB010000100.1 GCF_030271215.1 Deinococcus rhizophilus
GCCGGTCAGCCGGGCGGCCTCCTGCTGGCCCAGTCGGGCGGCCCGGGTCTGGGTGCGGCGCTCCAGCTCGCGCCCCTCGCGGGCGCGGGAGTAGCCGCCGGGATACTCGCGGGCCGCGCCGCCCTCCAGCCACAGGCTGCGGGTCGCGGCGGCGTCCAGAAAATCGCGGTCGTGGCTGGTGAGCAGCACGCCGCCTGAAAAGTCGCGCAGCCAGCCCTCCAGCCATTCGCGCATCCGGATGTCGAGGTGGTTGGTGGGCTCGTCGAGCAGCAGCAGGTCGGGTTCCTGCGCGAGCGCGAGGGCCAGCGCCAGCCGGGTGCGCTCGCCGCCCGAGAGCGTGGCCGCCTCCCGGTTCAGGAAGCGGGTGAGGTCGAGCATCCCCAGCACCCGCGCGGCGCGGGCGGGCCAGCGGTGGGCGTCGGCGCCTTCCAGCCGGGCGTGCAGGGCCGACCACGCGGCCAGGGNAGCCGGGTGCGCTCGCCGCCCGAGAGCGTGGCCGCCTCCCGGTTCAGGAAGCGGGTGAGGTCGAGCATCCCCAGCACCCGCGCGGCGCGGGCGGGCCAGCGGTGGGCGTCGGCGCCTTCCAGCCGGGCGTGCAGGGCCGACCACGCGGCCAGGGTCGCGGGATCGCCCAGGTCCGCCTCCAGCGCGAGCAGCTCGGTTTCCAGTGCCCGGTAGGGGTGCGCCGCGTCCACGAGGTCGCGCACGGTCAGGCCCGGCGGGTGGACGTGGTGCTGCGCGAGCACCGCCAGCCGCAGGCCCTCACGCCGCCACAGCGTCCCCTCCTCGGGCACGACCTCCCCGGTCAGCACCCGCAGCAGCGTGGTCTTCCCCGCCCCGTTGCGCCCCAGCAGCGCGAGGCGGTCCTGTGGGGAGACCGTCAGCGACACCTCGTGCAGGACCGCCCGTTCCCCGAAAGTGACGGAGAGCGAATCGGCGGTCAGGAGGGGCGGCACGGGGGGGAGGCTAGCAGAGGGGCCGGGGGGCGCCTGTCACCGGGGTTTCAGAACCGTCAGTACCGCCCCAAAGCTGAGGTCACGGGCCTCATCGCCGCCGTAGAAGGGCCGCAGCTGACCTTCCAGCCACCCCCTGACTTCCCCTTCCGTCTCATCCCCACGCTCGGTGGCGGCGATGGTGTTGGAGTGCGTCATCAGGTAGGCCACGAGTTCCCGCCGGGTGAGGGCGAGTCCGTGCCGGAAGCGTTCCTCATGCCAGGAAAAGCCCGCCGCCTGCGCCTCGGCTTGCCCGAACTCGTAGCGGTGACGGGGCGGGGTCGGATACCGCTCTCCGTAGGAGGAGACGAACGCGCGGAAGTCCTCGCGGCCCGGCATCTCCCCCAGGAAGAAGTCGTCATAGAGGGCCAGCACGCCGTCCGGCTTCAGGGCGCGGCGGGCCCCCACCAGAAAGCGGTCCCGGTCAAACCAGTGGAAGCCCTGCGCCACCGTCAGCACGTCCAGCAGGCCGTCCCCCAGCGGCAGCGCCTCGGCCGGAGCCTGGGCGTAGGTCACGCGCGGGTGGGGCTGGGCGTGGGCCAGCATCGCCCCGGACACGTCGAAGGCCAGCACCCGGTCCACCAACTCGGCCAGCGCCACGCTCGACAGCCCCGTGCCGCAGGCCACGTCGGCACCCAAGTCACGACCCGTCAGGTGCGGGGCGAGTCGTACCAGCACAAGCGGATGAAAGGCGGGCCTCCCGGCCGCGTAGCGTGCGGCCCCCTGGGGGGTACCAAAGGGGTTCGTGACCGGGCTGGACATGGGCGCAGTATAGGCCGCCGCCGCTATCATCCTCCGGTGTCCGCCCCTGCCTCCTCTCCCGCCTGGGTCGTCGCCGCCCTCTACCAGTTCCGCTCGCTGGAGAACCCCGCCGGACTGCGCGACGACCTCCGGCGGCTCGCCTCCCGCCTGGGGCTGTGCGGCACCCTGATCGTGGCGCCCGAGGGCATCAACGGTACGGTGGCCGGGTCGCGGGAGGAGATCGACGCTCTGCAGGCCTTTCTGCGGGCGGCCGGGTTCGACCGCATGGAATACAAGGAGTCCGCCAGCGAGGAGCAACCCTTCCGGCGGCTGAAGGTGCGGCTCAAGCGCGAGATCGTGACGATGGGCCTGCCCGTGCAGCCGCTCGCGCAGGCGGGGCACTACGTCACCCCCGCCGAGTGGAACGCGCTGCTCGAAGACCCCGAGGTGCTCGTGATCGACACCCGCAACCGCTATGAGGTGGAGGCCGGGACCTTCCGGGGTGCCGTCGATCCAGGGCTGGACTCCTTCCGTGAGTTCCCGGCGTGGGTGGAGGCGCACCGGGACGACCTCGCGGGCCGCCGCGTCGCCATGTTCTGCACCGGGGGCATCCGCTGCGAGAAGTCCACCAGCCTGCTGCGGGAGCTGGGCTTCGGGGACGTGTTCCACCTTCAGGGCGGCATCCTGCGCTACCTGGAGGAGGTGCCGGAGGCCCAGAGCCGCTGGGAGGGCGAGTGCTTCGTCTTCGACGGCCGGGTGACGGTGGGGCACGGCCTGACGCCCGGCACCGCGCAGATGTGCCACTCCTGCGGCTGGCCCCTGACGCCGCAGGACACCACGCACCCCCATTTCGAGCCCGGCGTGAGCTGCGGGCACTGCTTCGGCAAGACGACGCCGCAGCAAAAAGCCGCCTTCCGCGAGCGCCAGCGTCAGTACGACGCGGCGGGGCACGCTTAGCGCCGTTGGGCCCCCTCACTCCTTGCTGTGCAAGGCCCTCTCTGCCCGCAGCTCTCCGGGCCCCACGAGCCACGAGGAGAGAGGGGCAGACAACCAGGTCCCCAAGTCAAAAAACGCCCCGGCACGGGGCCGGGGCATGGGCAGGAGGGCGGATTATTCCTGGGTCTGCTCGGTCGGGCTGCCCTGCTCGGCGTCCACCGTCTTCGGGGCGCTGAGCTGGCCGCCGCTGCGAATCTGGATGGAGCGCTTCTGGGCGGCTTCCGAACGGGGCACGTGCAGGGTCAGGGTGCCGTGGTCGAAGGCGGCCTCGACCTGGGTCAGGTCGTACTTGGACGGCACACTGAAAGTCCGCATGAAGGTGCCGTAGGCCCGCTCGACCCGGTGGGCGGTGCGGCCCTCGCTCCGGGCGTACCTGCGCTGCGCCTGCACCGTCAGGGTGTTGTTCTCGGCCTCGATCTGGATGTCGCCGGGCTGAACACCGGGCAGGTCGAGGGTCAGTTCGAGCCCCTGTTCGTCCTCGTGGATGTCGATGGGGGGCGCGAGGCGGGCGGCCTGGCCGTTCATGGCACTGCCGAAGGCCCGGTCCATGCGCTGGGTCAGTTCCTCGATTTCACGGAAGGGATCAAATCGCATCATCTGGAAACCTCCTGAATCTGGAAGCGCGTGAGTCGGTGTCGCACCCCGCGCTCAACTGTCCAGAGCGTAAAACCTGAGCGTAGTCCTGTCAAGTTTAGTGCGCCTTAAGCTGTGTGGTCGGGGTCGCCTTCCGCGCGGGCGGCGGGGCGGTGTACACTCCCGCAGGCGCAGGCCACCCCGGCCCGCGCAGCTTTCCCCCTCTTCGGCGGTCCCGTGAGGCCGCACCCGCCCCGTGAGGCAGGAGAAGGAGTTCTATGTGGTCCATCCCGACGAGCCGCCCGCCTGTGCTGGACGGCGTTTTTTTTGTGCCCCCGTTGTCTGTATTCGGGGAGAGACGAGCGTGACCCCCAAGGCCACCATCCTGACCGCCGACGAGGTGCGCCGCGCCCTGACCCGCATCGCGCACGAGATC
Source organism: Deinococcus rhizophilus (assembly GCF_030271215.1). Classification (GTDB taxonomy): domain Bacteria; phylum Deinococcota; class Deinococci; order Deinococcales; family Deinococcaceae; genus Deinococcus; species Deinococcus rhizophilus. Next base: position 3,739 of record NZ_JASNGB010000100.1, read on the forward strand.
GTCGAGCGCAACCGGGGCGCCGAGCAGCTCGCCCTGATCGGCATTCACACGCGCGGCATTCCACTGGCGGCGCGGCTGGCCCGCAAGCTGGAGGAGCTGGAGGGCGTGTCCATCCCCACCGGGATGCTCGACATCACCCTCTACCGCGACGACCTGTCCGAGGTCGCGCAGCAGCCCATCATCCGCGAGACGCAGGTGCCTTTCGACCTCGCCCGGCGGCGGGTGGTGCTGGTCGACGACGTGCTGTACACCGGGCGCACCGTGCGGGCCGCGCTGGACGCGCTGATCGACCTGGGGCGGCCCGAGGGCATCCAGCTCGCGGTGCTGGTCGACCGGGGGCACCGCGAGCTGCCCATCCGCGCCGACTACGTGGGCAAGAACCTCCCCACCGCCCGCACGGAGATGGTCAAGGTGAGGCTGGCCGAGACCGACGGCGTGGACGTGGTGGAACTCCACGACACGCCGGGGGAGCGCCCGTGACCGCCCCCGCGACCACTCCCGCGACGACCGGCACGCGCCCCCGGCACCTCCTCGACTTCGCGGACTGGACGCCGGAGCGCCTGACCGCGCTGCTGGACAACGCCGACACCATGAATCAGGTGCTCGACCGTCCGGTGCGGAAGGTTCCGGCGCTGCAGGGACTGACCGTCTGCACCGCCTTTTTCGAGAACAGCACCCGCACCCGCGTGAGCTTCGAACTCGCCGCCCGGCGCATGAGTGCCGACGTGGTGTCTTTCGCGGCGGGCGCGAGCAGTCTGAATAAGGGCGAATCGCTGGGCGACACGGTGGAGGTGCTGACCGCCTACAAGGTGGACGCGTTCGTCGTCCGGCACCCGGCGAGCGGGGCGGCGCATCTGGTGGCCCGCTACTCCGGCAAGCCCGTCATCAACGCGGGCGACGGCCGCCGGGCGCACCCCACCCAGGCGCTGCTCGACGCCTACACCATCCGGCAGGAGTTCGGTTCGCTCTCAGGCAAGACGGTCGCCATCGTGGGGGACATCCGGCACTCGCGGGTAGCCCGCTCGAACGCGGAGCTCTTGCCCAAGCTGGGTGCCCGCGTGCGGCTGTGCGGCCCGGCGACGCTGCTCCCGGCGGGGCTTGCCGCGCTGCCGGGCGTCACCCTCACCACCGACCCCCGCGAGGCCGTGCGGGGCGCCCACGCGGTGATGGCCCTGCGACTCCAGCAGGAGCGCATGTCGGGCGGCTACCTCGCCAGCCTGGCCGAGTACGCCGACCACTATCAGGTCAATGGACGGCTGCTACGGGAGGCCGAGCCCGGCGCCATCGTCCTGCATCCCGGCCCCATGAACCGCGACCTGGAAATCAGCTCGGACGTGGCGGACGGCGAGCGGAGCCGGATTCTGCGGCAGGTCGAGCACGGGCAGGCCGTGCGGATGAGCGTGCTGTACCACCTGCTGGTGGGGCGGGAGTAGGGGTGGCTCCCTCCCTCCTCGTGGGGGAGGGTTGGGGTGGGGGGGCGACGAAGCGAGCGTCAAGCGGGCAAGATGCCCTGCCTCTCCTTCTGGTCGTGCCCGCCCACCCCAACCCAACCTCCCCCCTGAAGGGGGAGGAGCAGAAAAGCAGTGGACGCCTGCATTCAAGGAACTGAAATGAAACAACTCACCATCACCAACATCAAACGCCCCGGCTCCGATGGGCTCGAATCCGTCACCGTCGAGAACGGCGTCATCACAGGCTGGAACCTTCCGCACCAGGGCGATGTGATTGACGGCAGGGGCGGCACCGTCGCCCCCGCCTTTATCGAACCCCACGCCCACCTGCGCGAGCCGGGGCAGACGCAGAAAGAAGACCTCGCCTCGGGCCTCGCGGCGGCGGCGGCGGGCGGGTACGGCACGGTCGTCTCCATGCCCAATACGTCGCCCGTGGTGGACGACCCGGCCACCGTGCGGGCGCTGATCGAGAAAGCAGACGGCCTCGGCTTGGCTCGGCTCCGGCCCGCCGCCGCGCTCACCCGGGGACAGAACGGTGAGCATCTGGCCGAACTCGCCTACCTCAGGGAAGCGGGCGCGGTGATGTTTACCGACGACGGCCGCACCAGCGAGGACGCCCGCGTGCTGCGGCTGGGGCTGGAGTACGCCCACTCGCTGGGCATGGTGGTCAGCGTGCACGCCGAGGACGCCTCGCTGCGGGCAGGCGGCGTGATGAACGAGGGGCCGGTGTCCGAGGCGCTGGGGCTGCCCGGCAATCCGGCGGCCGCCGAAGCGGCGCGGGTCGCCCGTGACCTGGAAATCGTCGCCCAGACGGGGGCCCGGCTGCACGTCCAGCACCTCTCGACGGCGCGGGCGCTGGAGCTGGTGCGCGGGGCCAAGGCGCGGGGTCTGCCCGTCACCTGCGAAGTCTGCCCCCACCACCTCCTGCTGACCGACGAGGCGCTGCGGTCCTTCGACGCGCTGTACAAGGTGGCCCCGCCGCTGCGGACCCAGAAGGACGCCGACGCGCTGCTCTCGGGCCTGCTCGACGGCACGGTGGACTGCCTCGCCACCGACCACGCGCCCCACACGCGGGCGGAAAAGGAACGCGACCTGCTGGAAGCGCCCTTCGGCATCGCGTACATCGAGATCGCCTTCCCGTTGATGTGGACGCACTTCGGGGAGCGGCTGGGGCTCGGGCGGCTGCTCGACCTGATGACCGCCGCTCCCGCCCACGTGCTGGGCTGGCCCGCGCCCACGCTGGAGCCGGGATCTCCCGCCGACCTCGTGGTGCTGGACCTGGACACGGGGCGCGAGGTCAACCCCGCCGGGTTTCTCAGCAAGGCGAAGTTCTCACCGTGGGCGGGCGAGACCCTGCGCGGCTGGCCCACGCTGACGGTGGTGGGGGGCCGGGTCGCCTTCCGGCGCTAACAGCCGACGCTCACAGAGCGCAGAGAACGCCGGGCATACGAGGGCCCGGCGTTCCTGGGGTCAGCGTTGCTCTGCGGTGACCCTTACAGGTCGAGGGGGTCGGGATTCTCGCTGCCCTTGCGGCCCTGATCGAGATCGTTGTGCTGCAGGCGTTCTTCCTGCTTCTCTTCTCCCACGCCGGGATTCAGTCCCTTGCGGGCATCGGGCAGGTCGTCCTGAACGTTGGCGTCGGTGTTGGCGAGGTCTCCGGGATCGGTCATGTGGCGTCTCCTCCGTCGTCCATGCTGTCACGGGCCCCCCGGCACACCCTGAACTGCCCTTGCGAAACGCTTGGGAGACGTGGCCGGAAGGCCCCATTCCGGCTGACGGAGGAGGCTCGCCCTTCCCTCGTCCATCCCACTATGTAGTCCACGCTGCTATTCCCTGGCCTGACTGGTGTAGTCTTTGCAGGTAGTTTTCCATGTACGCAGTGAACAAGAGGCGCACGGATCAACTGGCCGTGTGTTTTTTCGTATCTGGAAGATCAGGAGTTGAACATGGCTGTAGGTAAAGTGAAGTGGTTTAACGCGGAAAAAGGCTTTGGATTCATCGAGACGCCCGGGAGCCCCGACGTCTTCGCGCACTTCAGCGCGATCCAGAGCACCGGCTTCAAGAAGCTCAACGAGGGCGACGAGGTCGAGTACGACGTCGAGGACGGGCAGCGCGGCAAGGGCCCGCAGGCCAAGAACATCGTGGTCACCAAGGCGGCCCCTGTCAGCGAGTACGGCGACCGCCCCGCGCGTCGCGACGACCGCTGGTAAGTCCAACCACCCAACCAGGGAGCCCTTCCGGGGCTTCTTTTTTTGTCTTGCGAGCCGGGCGCCCGGGCCATCCGGAATCCGGGTCAGGCGTCCACGCCCACCGCCTCTGCCACCGACGAGAAGCCGTCGCGCTCCAGCAGACGCGAGAGGCCCCGGTGAATGCGGGCGGGCAGGCCCGGTCCCTCGTAGATCAGGGAGGTATACACCTCCACCAGACTGGCCCCGGCACGAATCTTGGCGTAGGCGTCCTCGGGGGTGAAGACGCCGCCGACGCCCACGATAGGCACCCGGCCCCCAGTCAGGCGGTAGGCCGCGCGGACCAGCGCCGTACTCCGCCCGGTCAGCGGCCGCCCGCTGAGGCCCCCCGCCTGCTCGCGGCTGGGGTGGGTCAGGCCGCCCCGCGAGAGGGTCGTGTTGCTGACGATCAGGCCGTGCGCCCCAGCTTCCAGCACCGCGCCCACGCTCGCCTCGAAGTCGGCGGGATGGAGATCGGGGGCCAGCTTCACGAGAACGGGAGGACGGCTGAGGGTGCGGACGCGGGAGGCGTCCACCTCGGCCAGCACCGCCCGCACGAGGGCCGCGAGGTCGCCTGCCGCCTGCAGCGCCCGCAAGCCCGGCGTGTTGGGGCTGCTCACGTTGACCACGAAGGCGTCGGCCACGTCCCCCAGCGCCCGCACGAGACGCAGGTAGTCCCCGGTCGCCTCCTCGTTGGGCGTGGCCTTGTTCCTGCCGATGTTGACCCAGACTGGGACCGGGCGGCCCCGCAGCGCCGCGAGGCGGGCGTGCAGGGCATCCGCCCCCGCGTTGTTGAAGCCCATGCGGTTGATCAGCGCCCGGTCGGGCGGCAGCCGGAAGAGGCGGGGCCGCTCGTTGCCGGGCTGCGCGAGGGGCGTCACCGTGCCCACCTCCACGAAGCCGAAGCCCAGGGCACAGAAGGCCGGGACCGCCTCCCCGTTCTTGTCGAGGCCCGCTGCCAACCCCAGCGGGGAGGGGTAGGCGTGGCCCCACAGCGTCTGCGCCAGCCGGGGGTCGGCGGGGGCCGTGAGCGCCCGGACGGGGACGGTCCATCCCGGCACCCGCGAGGCTACCCCCAGCGCCCGCAGGGTGAGGTGATGGGCGTCCTCGGCGTCGAGGCGGAACAGGGCAGGCTGGAGCAGGCGACGGTACATCGGGCCTCAGGATACGGGGCGGGGGCCAGAAAAAGGGCGCCTCCGGGGGAAGGCGCCGCGTGTCTGGAAGGGAGGGAGGTTAGCTCCTGGCGTAGGCGGGTTCCAGCTGCACCAGCCGGGCGTGCTCCTGCCGCTCGCTGTCTGCGATCAGGTCGGCCAGGGTGGTGGCCCCCAGCACGTCGCGCAGGGCGGTGTCCNCGGGTTCCAGCTGCACCAGCCGGGCGTGCTCCTGCCGCTCGCTGTCTGCGATCAGGTCGGCCAGGGTGGTGGCCCCCAGCACGTCGCGCAGGGCGGTGTCCACCCGCTGCCACAGGTCCACCGTGCCGCAGACATGGCCCCTGTCACAGACATGGTCCTCCTCGACGCAGGAAACGGGCGCGATGCTGCCCTCCATCGCCGTGACGACCTCGTAGGCGCTGATCCCGGGGGCGGGGCGGGCGAGGCGGTAGCCGCCGTGGGCGCCGCGCACGCTCTTGATAAACCCGGCGCGGCGCAGGTTGCTGGCGATCTGTTCGAGGTAATGCTGGCTGATGCCCTGGCGCTCGGCCACGTCCTTGAGCGGCACGGCCACGCCGCCTTCCCGGCGCCCGATCTCGATCAGGGCACGCAGGCCGTACTGGGCTTTGGTCGAGACCCACATGGGACAAGTGTACCCGTAAACCCGGACGGCGTGTAGGGATTTAGCGACATTGGGCAGGAGTGGGGGGCTATGGCGGAGGGTCGGAGGTGGCCCCGTGCGCCTCACTCCCCGCAGGGCTGACCCGGAATGGAGAGCCGCAGCCCCGACACGTCCAGCCACAAGCGGTCGCCTGCCCGGACCCGCAGATGGTGGCAGCCGGGTGGGAGCGACCGGTCCGCGAGGGTCAACGTGCCTGCCGCGTACTCCGCCCGGACCGACGACGCTACGGTGAAGGTCAGTGTGGCGGCGTACCGGCCCGCGCTGACATGCTGGACCCCGTCCCTACGCCACGAGCGTTCGGCCTGGGCCACCTTGTCCGAGGTCTGGAAGGGGACATGGGGGATGGTGCAGGCGGCCAGCGACAGGACGAGCGTCACCGCAGAAAGCAGTCGCAGACGAGCAGGAACCGTCATCGTGAACCTCCAGGGAACGGGACGTGCCCTCAGCGTAACCGGGTGGGGCCTGCCAGGACACCGCACATCTGAAGCCGGTCACGTGAAACGGACCCCCCGCGCCCCCGCTCCCCTACAATCCGGCCCGTGACGGCCCTGCCTCCCCTGCCCGCCTCCCTCGCTGCCCTCTCGCCCGCCGACGCGTTGCTGCGGTTGCGGGCGGCGGGCGCACCGGGGGTCGCGCTGCTGGAATCGCTGGGGCCGGTGGTGGAGTACGGGCGCTCCTCCTTTCTGAGCGCCTGGCCCGTGCGGGTGCAAGAAGAGTTGCCCGAGCGCCCCACCGGGGACGGCCTCTTCCCCGCGTGGCTGGGGGGCCTGAAGTACGAGGCGGCGGGCGCTTTCGGCCTGGACACCCACGCCCCGGACGGGCGGGCCGGGTGGTGGGGCCTCTATCCCAGCGGGCTGGTGTGGGACCGCGCGGCGGGCACGCTGGAGGCCGTGGGCGAGGCCGGGCATGTGGACTGGGCGGCGGTGCTGGCGGGAGAACCGGCGCCCCCGCCGACCCTCACGGTGGGCCCCTTCGGCGCCGACGACGTGGACTACCCGGCGGGCGTCCGCGCCGTTCAGGAGCTGATCCGGGCCGGGGAGGTCTATCAGGTCAACCTCTCGCGGGGGGTGCGGGCCACCGCCGAGGGGGACCCGCTGGCCGCCTACCTGCGGCTGCGGGAGGTCAACCCCAGCCCCTTCATGGCCTTTCTCGACCTGGGAGACGAGGCCGTCGTGTCGTGCTCTCCCGAGCGGCTGGTGCTGTGGGCGGAGGGCGAGGTCGCGGCGCGGCCCATCGCGGGCACCCGGCGCCGGGGCGATACGCCGGGGGAGGACGCGGCGCTGGAGCGCGAACTCCGGGGCGACCCCAAGGAGACCGCCGAGCACACCATGCTGGTGGACCTCGTGCGGCACGACCTGGGGCGGGTCGCCGCGCCCGGCACGGTGACGGTCCCCGACCTCGGGCTGGTGGAGCGTTACAGCCACGTCATGCACCTTGTCTCGGAGGTGCGGGCGCGGGCGCGGGAGGACCTGACCGTGCGCGGGTTGCTGGCCGCCACCTTTCCCGGCGGCACGATCACGGGCGCTCCCAAACCCCGCGTGATGACCGCCATCCGCGACCTCGAGCCCGGCCCGCGCGGGTGGTACACGGGCGGCGTGGGGACCGTCAGCGGGGCGCGGGTGGACGTGAATATCCTGATCCGGACGGCGGGATTTACGCGCACGGGCCAGGGCTGGACCGTCACCGTCCGCGCGGGCGGCGGCACCGTGATCGACGCCGACCCCCGGCGGGAGGCGCAGGAGACGGTCCACAAGGCGCAGGCCCTCCTCGCGGTGCTCGCGGGGCAGCCGGGGCGCCCGCCGC
>NZ_JASNGB010000101.1 GCF_030271215.1 Deinococcus rhizophilus
GCGCTGCTCAAGGGCGACAAGCTCGCGGACGTGGTGCGGGCGGCCACCGAACTCGGCGCGGCCCGCGTGCAGCTGCTGGTCACCCGCCACGCCGACGCCCGCGAGATCGGGGCTCAGAAGCTCACGCGTCTGCGCCGGGTCGCCGAGGAAGCCAGCAAGCAGTCGCGCCGGGCGGTGACGCCGCAGGTGCTCGACCCTGTGCCCCTGGCCGACCTGAGCTGGGAGGGCCAGCTGTTCGTCGCCCAGCCCGGCAGCCGGGAGCGCCTGACCGGGCACCTGACCTGGGACCGCCCGGTGACCGTGCTGACCGGGCCGGAGGGCGGCCTCTCCGACGCCGAGGTCGCGGCGCTGACCGCGCGGGGAGCGGTCGCGGTCACCCTCGGCCCGCGCATCCTGCGGGCGGAGACGGCCCCGGTGGCGCTGCTGGGGGCGATCGTGGCGACCGGGGTGTAGGCGGGGCGTGCCCCTCACCGCCCCTCCTTACAATGCCCCCATGTCCCCTCGACGCTTCCTGCTGCCGCTGCTGCTGCTCACGCCGCTGCTCCCGNGCATCCTGCGGGCGGAGACGGCCCCGGTGGCGCTGCTGGGGGCGATCGTGGCGACCGGGGTGTAGGCGGGGCGTGCCCCTCACCGCCCCTCCTTACAATGCCCCCATGTCCCCTCGACGCTTCCTGCTGCCGCTGCTGCTGCTCACGCCGCTGCTCCCGGGCTGCCGCTACAACTTCGTGCCGCTGATTCCGCCCACGGTGGAGGTCGAGCTGCCCACCCGCGTCACCCAGGCCAGCCTGCGCCGGGTGGGACAGGAGCTGGAACTGCGGGCGCGGGTGGAGGGCCGCTTCGAGCCGGGCTACCTGGAGGCCGTGTGGTTCGACGGCTCGCGCGAACTCGGGCGCGACAGCGTGTACCTCGACGCCGCGCAGCGCGAGGCCCGCTTCACCCTGGCCGCCCCTGCCCAGGGCGCCTACCGCGCCGCGCTGAGCTTCGGCGGCACCGTGCTGCGGCAGGTCGAGCTGTACGAGGTCCGGCCATGACCGCTCCCCGCAAAGGCGTGGTGGAGTGGACGCGCGGCACGCTGGACCGCTGGGTCTGGCGCGGCGGCGAGGTCGTGCCCCTCCGCCAGGAACCCTGGGCCGCCCCGGTGAACTATGGCTGCCTCCCCGGCCTCCTCAATCCCGCCGACGGCAGCGACGTGGACGCGGTGTGGCTGGGCGAGCCGCTGGCAGTGGGCACCCGCCCCAGCGCTCCGCCCGCCGGACTGCTGCACCTCGCGGACGGCGACCACAAGGTCGTCTTCGGGAATCTGGAGGAGCACCACGGCGGCGACCTGCTCGCGCTGCTGGCGTGGTTCGGTCCGGAGCGGGAGGCGCGGTTGCTGGGGCCGGAAGACGCCGAAGCGTGGCTGGCAGAGCTGGAGAACCAGAAAACAGCCCCAGGCACGTGACCTGGGGCTGCCGGGAGGGGGAGGCTTACTCCCCCTTCGCCTCGGCGTAGCGGCGGGCGACCTCGTCCCAGTTCACGACGTTCCAGAAGGCCGCGAGGTAGTCGGGGCGCCTGTTCTGGTAGTTCAGGTAGTAGGCGTGCTCCCACACGTCCACGCCCAGAATCGGGGTGCCGCGCACGCCCGCGACCGCCTCGCCCATCAGCGGGTTGTCCTGGTTGGCGGTCGAGACGACGGCGAGCTGTCCGCCCTGCACGACCAGCCACGCCCAGCCCGAGCCGAAGCGCGTCTTGGCGGCGTCCTCGAACTTCTGCTTGAAGGCGTCGAAGGACCCGAAAGCCTGCTCGATGGCCCCTGCCAGCTCGCCCTGCGGCTGGCCCTGCCCGCCCGGGGTCATGATCTGCCAGAACAGGCTGTGGTTGGCGTGGCCGCCCGCGTTGTTGCGCAGGGCGCCCTTCTTGTCGGCGGGCACCTGATCGAGCTGCTGAATCAGCTGCTCGACGGGCAGGTCGGCCAGCTCGCTGCCTTCCAGCGCCTTGTTCGCGTTGTCGATGTAGGCCTGGTGGTGCTTGGTGTGGTGAATCTCCATTGTCCGCGCGTCGATGTGGGGCTCGAGGGCGTCGTAGGCGTAGGGCAGGGGGGGCAGTTGGTAAGCCATGTGGTGCTCCTTTCGGGCCGGGACCCCCCCGCCCACGGTGGGCATGGGGGTGCGGCATCGGCCCTCATCTTAGCCGCGCCCCGCCTCCGGGCGGGCTTAAGCGAAAGTTCAGACCGCCAGCAAAAACCCCCTCCCAGGCGCGGGAAGGGGCTGTGGGGAGGGGGGGTGGTCAGCGGACGCGGGCCAGTCCCTCGCGGGCCAGGGCGTACCCGGGATTGAGCTTCAGCGCCCGCTCGTAGTTCTCGCGGGCCTTGAGACGGTCGGGAGCGATGGACCCGGCGCCGCGCTCGTAGCTGAGCCCCAGGTAGTAGGCGTACTCGGCGGTCGTGCTGCCCAGCGCCGCCGCCCGCGTCAGGTTCTCGCGGGCCGTCCGCAGATCCCCCGCGTCGAGGTCGAGGCGCCCGAGGTAGTAGTAGAACTCGGGGTAGCGCAGCGGATCGAGGCGCACCGCCTGCGTGAGCTGCGCCCGCGCCGTGACCGGGTCGCGGCTGAGGTAGCTCACCACGCCGTACTGCCCCACCGCGTAGGGGTTGTTGGGAGCGAGGCGGGCAGCCTGCGCCGCTTCCGGCTTGGCGGCCGTGACGTTGCCGCTCAGGGCGAGCAGCTTGGCGTAGTAGGCGCGGTTGTAGGCGTCGGCGGGGTCGGTGATCACGGCCCGCTGCAGGCTGTCGAGCGCCGCCACGAGGTTCCCGGTGGCGTAGTACATGTCCCCCAGGTTAAAGAGGATCAGTCCGTTCTCGGGGTTGAGGGTGCTGGCCTGCTTGAAGGCCTCGATGGCCTGGGCCGCCGCGCCCTGAAGCCGCAGCACGTTGCCGCGCTCGTTCCAGACCTTGCTGAGGTTGAGGCCGCGCTCGGCCTCGGGCGCCGCCTGCGCGAGGGCCTCGGCCTGGGTGAGCACGCCGAGCGCCTGGGCGAGGTTGCCCGTCACGCTGGCGCGGTCCCCGGCCCCGATGAACTGCTGCTGGTACGCCTGCGCGAGCGCGAGGTGCCCGCTGAGGTTGCGGGTGTCCTGGGTGGTCAGGCGCCGCAGCGTCTCGATGGCAGGCGCGTAGAGCCGCAGCTTGACCTGCGAGCGGCCCAGCCCCAGCAGGGCGTCACTGTTCCGGGAGTCGATCTCGGCGGCGGCGCGAAACGCCACGTACGCCTGATCGAAGTTGCCCCGGCCATAGTAGAAATTGCCCAGCGCCACGTAGTTCGCGGCGGGAAGAGGCGCGGGCCGGGGAGCGGCAGGCTGCGCGGTCGCCGGAGCCGCCGGAGGCGTCTGTACCGGCTGGGTCGGCGGCGTCTGGGTCTGGGCCAGGGCCACAGACAGGGTGGCCGCCGCGAGCAGCGGGCCGAGGGTACGTCGTTTCACTCAGAAACCTCCATTGGTGAGGCTAACACTGGCCCGGTGGGGGTGCAAGCCGGAGTCGGGTGCTCGGCAGGGCCGCATCCGACCAGCATAGGGCGACCCGTCAGAAGCGGGGTGAAGTCCGTGTGAGAGGGGAAAATCGGGCTTGCAGGCGGCAGAGGCATCGGCCCCGGCAGCCTAGGAGGGCCGGGTGACGGGCACCTGACGCCCCCCCCAGCGCGGCCCCGGAGCATTTGCCACAGGCCGCGTGCTGTTCTGACCCTCTGCCCCCCCGTGGGACTCGCAGAGTTGCTTGCAGAGAGGGCCTCGCGAAAGCTGGGGAGAATGGGGGGAGCCTTTCGCCCGACCCTCTACACTGCCCCCATGCCCGCTTCCTCCCCTGCCCCGCCGCAGACCCACCCGCGCCGACTGGGCCTGACCGGCAGCATCGGCGCGGGCAAAAGCACGGTGGCCGCCCTGCTCCGGCAGCGCGGCCTGACGGTGCTGGACGCCGACGAGGTCGCCCGCGAGGTGACCCGCGACCCGGCAGTCCTGGCCGAGATCGGGGCCGAGTTTCCCGGCGTGGTGCAGGGCGGCGAACTGGACCGCGCAGAGTTGGCGGCGCGTGTGTTCGGGGACCCGGCGCAGCTGGCAGTCCTGAACGCGGTCACCCACCCGCGCGTGCGGGCGCGGATGCTGGCGCTGGAGCGGGAAGCGGCACAGCGGGGCGAGCATTGGACCGTGCAGGACGTACCCCTGCTCTTTGAAGGCGGGCTGGAAAAGCAGATGGACGCCGTGTTGGTGGTGGACGCCCCGCTGGAGACCCGTATCTCGCGCGTGACCGCCCGCTCCGGCCTGAGCCGTGGGGAGGTGCTGGCGCGGGACGCCCGGCAGATGCCCGCCGAGGAGAAGCGGCGTCGGGCGACCGTCGTGCTGGACAACGGCGGCGACCCCGCCGCGTTGGAAGCGCAGGTGGACAGGGCACTGGGGGCGCTGGGCATACAGCTTCAAACGGCCAGCGGCCAGCAGGAGAAAAGCCCCAGCGGGGGCTGAGGCTCTCTCTTCTGTGCTTTCTGTGCTTCCGTCCTTCTGTCGGCTTACGCTTCCGCTTTCTCCGGCTGATCGCTGACTGTTGACGCCTGGCGGTTTCCCAGCGCCGCCGCCACGAATCCCGCGAAGGGCGGACTCGGGCGCATCGGACGGCTCCCGAACTCGGGGTGGGCCTGCAGGGCCACGAAGAAGGGGTGGTCCGCGATCTCGATGCTCTCCACGAGTCCGGCACCGCGCCCGGCCACACCGGGGGTCACGCCGCTGACCGTCAGCCCGGCGGCCTGAAGCTGCTCCACGTAGGCAGGGTTGACCTCGTAGCGGTGGCGGTGGCGCTCGCGGACGGTGCCCCCCCCCGGCACGCCGTACAGCTCGGCGATCTTCGTCCCGGCGCGGAGGTCCATCGGCCAGTTGCCCAGCCGCATGGTGCCGCCCATCCCTTCCACCTCCAGTTGCTCGGGCATCAGGTCCACCACCTTGTGCGGCGCGTAGGGGTCGAACTCGGCGGAGTTGGCCCCCGTGAGGCCCGCCATGTGCCGGGCGTACTCGATCACCGCGATCTGCATCCCCAGGCAGATGCCCAGGTACGGCACCCCGCGCGTGCGGGCGTACTCGGCGGCCCGGATCTTGCCCTCGATGCCGCGAATGCCGAAGCCGCCCGGCACCAGAATCCCGCCCGCGTCCCCGAGCTGCGATTCGAGGTCGCCCTCCGTCAGTTCCTCGGCGTTGACCCACCTGATCTTCACGCGGGCGTCGTTGGCGATTCCCGCGTGCGTCAGCGATTCCAGCAGGCTGAGGTAGGCGTCGGGCATCTCGGTGTACTTCCCCGCGATGGCGATGGTGACCTCGTGGGCAGGCTGCTTGATGGTCCGCACCGCGTTCTGCCACACCCCGAGGTTGGGGTGCGTGTGCTCCAGGCCCAGCAGCGTCTCGACCGCCTTGCCCAGCCCCTGTTCCTCCAGCGCGAGCGGCACCTCGTAGACGTGCGAGACGTCGTAGGAGGAAAAGACCCGGTTCTCGCGCACCGAGGTGAAGAGGGCGATCTTGCGGGTGATCTCGGCGGGCAGCTTGTCCTTGGAGCGCACCATCACGATGTCGGGGCTGATGCCCACCGAGCGCAGGGTCGCCACCGAATGCTGGGTGGGCTTGGTCTTGAACTCGTTCGACGTGCCCAGGTACGGCACCAGCGTCAGGTGCAGGTACAGCACGTTCTCGTCGCCCTCGTCGAAGCGGAACTGCCGGATGGCCTCCAGGAAGGGCAGCGATTCGATGTCGCCCACCGTGCCGCCGACCTCGATCAACACGATCTCCGCGCCTGCCGTTTCGCCCGCCGCCCGAATACGGCGCTTGATCTCGTCGGTGACGTGCGGAATGACCTGCACCGTCTGCGAGAGGTAGTCCCCGGCCCGCTCGCGGCGGATGACCTCGAGGTACACCTGCCCGGTCGTGATGTTGCTGCCCGGAGGAATGTCGAGGTCGAGGAAGCGCTCGTAGTTGCCGATGTCAAGGTCGGTCTCGGCGCCCGACGCCGTCACGAAGACCTCGCCGTGTTCGTAGGGCCGCATGGTGCCCGCGTCGATGTTGATGTAGGGGTCGATCTTGACCGCCGTGACCTTGTAGCCGCGCGCCCGCAGCAGGGCGCCCAGCGAGGCACTCGCCACGCCCTTGCCGAGGCTGCTGACCACGCCGCCCGTGACGAAGATGTATTTCATGCTTGACCGCGAGCGCCTGACCCCCGAATCCGGCGGTGCTGTGGGGGCCACAAAGAAAAACCGGGGCGCTCGGCCTCCGGGGTTTGAGGATAGCACGTCCGGGGCGCGGCTTCCCTGCCCTAGCGCCCCCGCACCCGCTCCAGCAGCGCCGTGTTGCGCTCCTCGCGCTGGCGTCCGGCGGCCTTCTGCCACGCCGAGGCCGACCCCACCGCGTAGAACCGTTCGCGGGCGCGGGTCAGGGCGGTGTAGACGAGGTTGCGCGAGAGCATCGGCATGTGGGCCTCGTGCAGCACGCCCAGGACCGTGGGCCACTCGCTGCCCTGCGACCGGTGGACGGTCAGCGCGTAGCCGAGTTGCAGGTTGAACAGGTCCGCCCCGCCGAGGTCCACGATGTTGCCGTCGAAATCCACCGTGAGGCGGCTGCCCTCAGCCTTCAGGACGGTGCCCAGCGTGCCGTTGAAGACCTCGTTCTGGTAGTCGTTCTTGGTCTGCACGACCACGTCGCCGGGCCGCGCCTCGCCGTCCCCGATGCGGAGGCCGCCCTGACCGGGGTTGAAGAGACTCTGGAGGTGGGTGTTCAGCAGCTCCACGCCCAGCGGTCCCTTGCGCATGGGCGTGAGCACCTGCACCTGCCCCGGCCCGCCGAGTTCGCGGACCATCAGGGCCACCCGGCGGGCGCCCACGTCGGGCTCGGTCTCGGTGAGGCCCAGGCGGGGGTCACCCCATTCCGGGGCCTGGCCGTGCAGCAGGCCGTGCGCCGCCCGGATGATGGGGTTCTCGGCGGCCTGACGGTACACGGTGGTCAGGCGGACGGTGGGCGCGGCCTCGGTGATCGCGTGCAGGGGCAAGCCCGCGTCCACGGGTGGGAGCTGGTCGGTGTCGCCGACGAGCAGCACCCGCGCCCCCGGCGGCACGGCGGCGAGCAGCGAGAGCATCAGCGCGTCGCCGCACATGCTGACCTCGTCCACGATCAGCAGGTCGTAGGGCGCGGGTTCGAGGTGGTTGTGCCGGAACCCCGCCGGGCCGTATCCCAGCAGGCGGTGAATGGTGCTCGCGGTGCGGCCGGTGACCTCCCCCAACCGCCGGGCCGCCTTGCCGGTGGGGGCGCAGAGGCCGACTTCCAGCCCCAGCCCCTCCGCGAGGTCGGCCACCGCCCGCGTGGTCGTGCTCTTGCCGGTGCCGGGGCCGCCGGTCAGCACGACGAGGCGGTGTTCTCCCAGCAGGTCGAGGATGGTCGCCTGCTCGTCCGACAGCCCCTTCGCCGCGCCCGCAGGCACCGCCCACTCGTCGCCGGCGGGCGGGGTGGCGAGCAGGGTGCGAATCAGGGTGGCGAGTTTCTTCTCGGCCCGCAGGACGTGGGGCAGGTAGATGCGGCTCTCCCCTTCCCTGGTGGGGTCGTCGCACAGGCGGCCGAGTTCGGTGGCGGTGTCCACCGCGAGCTTGGCCTGCTCGGCCGAGACGCGGGTGTAGTGCAGCACGCCGCGCTCGGCCCGTGCCCTCGGCAGGAAGGAGTGCCCGCCCTGCTGCCCGGCCTGCTGCAACGCGTACACGGCGGCGGCAGTCAGGCGGCGGGGATCGTCGTTCACGCCGCCCGAAACCTGCCACAGCTTGTCGGCGGTGACAAAGCCGATGCCCTCTACCTCGGTCAGCGCGAACAGGTCGGCCTGGAGGCGTTCCAGCGCCGCTTCCCCGAAATGCTTGACCGCCCGCTGCGCCTGGGAGATGGAGAGACCGAGGCCCTGGAGTCCGGCGAGGAGGCGGCGCTCCAGCCCCTGCTGGCTCCAGCTGGAAGTCATCTTGTGCAGGGTGGACTGGGTGACGCCGGGCACCTGCAGCAGCTTTTCGGGCTCCTGTTCGAGAATGTCGAAGGTGCCCGGCCCGAAGGTCCTGGCGATGCGCCCGGCGAGCACCTTGCCCACACCCCCCACCCGCGCCTCGAGGTAGGCGGCGACCCCCGCCTCGGTCAGGTCGGCGGGCTGGGCCTCGAGCACCATGTTCAGCACCCGGTACTGGTAGCCGTACTCGCGGTGTTCCTCCATCAGCACCTCGGCGCTGAAGGTGTCCCCGGCGTCCAGCGGGGGCATCACGCCGATCACGGTGGCGTCGGGGTCCTCGCCTTCGGAGTTACGCAGGCGGGCGGTCATCACGGTAAAGCCGGTGTCGGAGCGGAAGCGCACCTTGTTGACGCCGCCCGTCACGCGAAACGGCTCGGTGGGGGGCTGAGCGGTCATGGGGCAGAGGATAGCGCGGCCCGCCCGGTTCTGTTGGGGGCAGAATCCGGGGCGAGGGGCGCGGCGCACGCTCCCGGCACGCTGCGGCCGGGCGAGGCGAACCTGCGGTTGGCGGACCGGATCGGGGGGCGGGTGGGGGCGACCGGCCTGCTGCCGGGCTTTCCGGAACGGCGGGAGGTGGAGCCCCAGCGTGACGAGCAGAGCCGCGCCGAGGCCGCCCCCATGCTAAATTTTCCGTCATGCGCGTACTTCACACCGCCGATTTCCATGCCGGGCGGAATCTGCGCGGCTTTGACCGGACGCCCGAGATTCAGCAGGCCCTGACCGAGATCGCGGGGCTGGCCCGCAGCGAGCGGGCCGACGCGGTGCTGGTGTCGGGCGACCTCTTCGACACAGTGAACCCCTCGGCCGAGGCGGAGGCGGCGGTCTTCGACTTCTTCCTGCGGCTGCGCGACGCGAATATCCCGGCGGTCGCCATCGCGGGGAACCACGACAGCGCGGCGCGGCTGCACAGCGTCGCCGGACTGCTGGGGTGGGTGGGCGTGCAACTCGTGGCGCAGCCCACCGCCAATCCCCTCGACATGATCCGCACCGTGGAGACGCGCGGCGGCGAGACGCTGACGGTGGGGGCGCTGCCCTTTCTGTCCGAGCGGCGGCTGGTCAAGGCAGCCGACGTGCTGGGCGGCGACGTGGGCGCGTGGCGGCAGAAGTACCGCGAGGGCATGGGCTTTTTTCTGCGGCGGCTGGCGGAAGGCTTCCAGCCGGGGAGCGTCAACATGCTGATGGCCCACGCCACGATGGACGGCGCGGTCCCCAGCGGCTCCGAGCGCACCATGCAGTTTGACCTGCTCAATGCTTACACCCTCTCGCCACTGCAACTTCCGGCGGCGGCGCAGTACGTGGCGCTGGGGCACGTCCACAAACCGCAGCAGAGTTCGGAGATGCCCGTGGCGCACTACCCCGGCTCGGTGGTTCAGCTCGACTTCGGGGAGGGCGGGGAGAAGAAGCAGGTCAACCTGGTGGAGGTGGAGCCGGGGCGCCCCGCCCGGGTCATCCCGGTCCCGCTCGCCAGCGGACGCGAACTGCGGACCCTGCGGGTCACGCTGGACAACGTGGACGCGCGGCTGGCCTCGCTGGAGGGCTTTCCCGGCCTGGTCAAGGTGGTCGTGCGGGCGCCCTCGGGCACCGCGCTGCCGGGCCTCAAGGACCGGGTGCTGCGGCGGCTGCCCAACACGCTGGCGGTCGAACTCGACGCCGTGCAGGAAGACCTTGCCCTGCCCGAGCGGCGGCGCGAGGGGCTGAGCCTGCTCGACCTCTACGAGCGCTTCCATCAGGAGCGCCGGGGCGAGTTGCCGGGTGACCTGCGGGGCGCCTTCCGCGAGGCGGACGAGGCCGCGCGGGGCGAGGAAGAAGGGGTGGTCGCGTGAGCCGGATTCCGCTCCATTCCGAACCCTCCAGAACACCACCGGATGGTCCTCCACTGCGCGGAACCCGGCCCCTCTCCTTCTCCCTTCGGTCGGGGAAGAGCCGGGAACCCCGCCCGCTTTTCCCGGAGGTTCTATGAGACCCCTCGCCCTCGAACTCCAGGGCTTCACCGCCTTCCGGCAGCACACCGCGCTGGACTTCTCGGACCTCGAACTGTTCGCGCTCGTCGGGCCGACCGGCAGCGGCAAGTCCAGCCTGCTCGACGCGATGACCTTCGCGCTGTACGGCACCACCCCCCGGCTGGGGGCGACCGGCCTCGACGCGCTGATCTCGCAGGGGGAACGGGGGCTGTCGGTGAGCCTCACCTTCGAGGTCGGGAACGAGACCTACCGGGTCGCCCGCTCCAAGGGGCGGCGGCAGGCCGAGAACGAGGTGCGGCTGGAGCGCCGCGAGGGGGACCGCTGGGTCAACCTCAGCGACGGCGGGGCGCGGGCGGTGGGCGAGCGCATCGCGCGGGTGGTGGGGCTGGACTTCAAGACCTTCGCCCGCAGCGTGCTGCTGCCGCAGGGCGAGTTCTCGCGGCTGCTGCACGGCACGGGGCGCGAACGGCAGGCGCTGCTGGGCGAACTGATGGGGCTGGAGCACGTCAAGGCCATGCACGGCTTTGCCGGGGACCGCGCCAAGGGCCTCAAGCACCAGCTCGGCAGCCTGCACGCCCTGCTGGAGGGTGAATACGCGGGCGTCTCGGTGGAGACGGTCAAGGGACTGCGGGCCGAGCGCGAGGCTGTCAGCGCGGAGGCCGAGCGCCTCACCGACACCCGCGAGCAGTTGCAGGGGCAGGTGAACCGCCTGCGGGCGCTGGAGGGCGTGTGGCGCGAGCGCGAGGACACCGCCCGGCGGCTGGACGTGCTGGAGGCCCGCGCGGGTCAGGTGCGAGGGGGGGC
>NZ_JASNGB010000102.1 GCF_030271215.1 Deinococcus rhizophilus
TGCGTCCTGGACGCCATTTCCCTCAACCTGTCAGGTACTGAGGGCCCGGAGACAACACCCTAAGCCCGAGGCCACTAGTTAACATTTCTCCACCCTATTACCTCCGTCACGGTTGACATTATTTAACAGACTATGCCATAGTGACCTTGCGGCGGAAGGTCCGCTGAGCACGAAAAAGCGAGCAGTTGCCGCTGCTCGCTCTGCACTCAAACCCGGCTGGGCCGCGTCTTGGAGGACGTCAGGCTAAGGCCCTTCGTTGCCCGCTGTCAACACAGCGAACTGAGGTGATCGCCTTGAACGCAGAGAAATCCCAGAAGCCCGAACCGAAGGTCAACATCTTCATCAACCAGCAGAAGCACGAGGTTGCGCCAGGCAACCTGACGCCTCGGCAGGTGCTGGAGACGCTGGCAAAGGAAGACGTGACCCAGGTGACGCTCGCTCTCAAGGAGCAGGGGCAGCTTCACAAGTACCTGAACCTCGATGAGCCCATCCCCCTGCGCAACGGCATGCACTTCATTGTCATGCACTCGGGCCCGACGCCGGTGAGCTGATGACGGCCCAAGCGCAGCTTGAGGCGGATCTCAGGGCGCAGGGGCACACTACGGAAGCCATCAACGTGGGAGGACTGCCGTTCGTCCTCCTGCGGGGCTTCACGGTGCAGTCCGGGCGCTTCGCGGGCCAGGTCGTCGACCTCGGCTTGCAGGTGATGCTCAACTACCCGTCGGAACTGGCCCCTTCGATTCACGTGCAGGCCCAGCCGTTCCTCCGCCCCTTCGGGGGCGACGGCAGCACGTTCAATGTCATCGCCAGCCCCCTCGGGCCCAACTGGCAGTACTGGAGCTTCAACTTCACGACCATTTGGCAGCAGGGCCGTGGCCCCAGCCTGACGGCGATCATCAACGGGGTGATGGAACGTGCCTGACCTGGACTACAGCGTGGCCCTCACGGCCCAGATGAAGGACGAACTCGAGGCATTCCTGCTGCGGGCCGACGAGCAGGAAGATCTGATCTTCGGCCTGTACGTGCCCTCGCAGGGAGCGGGGCGCTTCACCGCACTGCTCTCCGAGATCATCTTCCCGGTCGAGGGTGATCGGCAGGTGCACGGCAACGTCAGCTTCAATCCCGCGTATCTGGAGCGCGTCTATGCGGAGGCGCTGAGCAGCGGCAAGGGGGTCGTGTTCCTGCACAGCCACCTCGGGCCGGGCTGGCAGGGCGTGAGTGACGACGACGTTGTGGCGGACACCCGGGTGGCGTGCAGCGCCGTGCCGGTCACGGGCCTGCCCCTGATCAGCATGACGCTCGGGACGGACGGCACCTGGAGCGCCCGGGCCTGGACCAATGGGAACGGCGTCCCGCAGGGACAGTGGTGCACGCACGTGCGCACTGTCGGGCGGCATCTGAAGGTGGACTACGCTGATCATCTCCGGTCAGCGCCCCAGGCGACCCGGCGGCAGCGGCGGACGGTGGCCGTCTGGGGGGAGCGGCACCAAGCGTCCACGGCGCGCCTGACGGTGGGCATCGTTGGTCTCGGAAGTGTGGGGAGTCAGGTGTGCGAGCAACTGGCCCGCTCCGGGTTCACGCGCCTGATCTTAATCGACCACGACCGCGTTGAGGAGCACAACCTCGACCGACTGGCTGGAGCCTACCCGGAGAACGTCGGGGAGTGGAAGGTTGACGTGGCAGGCCGGAACGCCGTGAGGGGCAGCACGGCCGGGACGATCTCCGTGCGGCGCGTGCCTCACAGCCTTGCCAGTCAGGAGGGCTACCGGGCCGCCCTCGACTGCGACGTGCTGATCAGTTGCGTGGACCGCCCACAGCCGAGGCGGCTGCTCAACCACATCGCGTACGCGCACCTCATCCCCGTGATCGACGGCGGAATCCGGGTCCGTCACAAGAATGGCGCGCTGAACGCAGTGAACTGGCAGGTACAGACTGTGGGCCCTGAGCGTCCCTGCCTGGCATGCCTTCAGGCGTATGACCCGGCGCTGGCCGAACTCGACGCCCGCGGCCTGCTGGACGACCCGACCTACATCGAGGGGCTTCCCCAAGACGACATCCTGAAGGCCAGCGAGAATGTCTACACCTTCAGCAGTGCCGTCGCCTCCCTGGAAGTGATGCAACTCGTCACGCTGGCGACCGGCTTGCAGGACTTCGGCGTGCAGCGCTTCGATTTCCACGCCGGCATCACCGAAGCGCACCTGGACGAGCAGCAGCCACTGAACTGTTCATGCAAGACCCTCATCACGGCGACCGGGGATACGCGTGAAAACTGGCTCGCACAGGATCTCGCTGGCCGGGAGGTCACGTCCCTGGGCTGACCCTCTTGCCTTCGCTCCCTTGTCCAGAAGCACACGTTTGTTTCTGGCAAGTGGTTTTTCTATAGGATAGTGCCATGAATGTTAACTTCATAGGCCCGCTGCGGGAGCAGCAGGGCCTCTCCCAGACGGAATTGGGACACAAGGTCGGCGTCACCCGCCAGACCATCGCCGTCTGGGAAAAGGGCGAGCGCCTCCCCTCGCTGGGGCAGATCAGCCGCATCGCTGCGGCCCTGGGCGTGTCTACAGACATCTTCCTGAAAGCGCCCGAGGATCATACTGGTCCCACCCTGCTCTTCCGGGCAGACGACGCCTCGGCCCTGACGCTGCCGCTGCGCGCCCAGATCCAGCAGAAGGTGCTGGACTATGTCGAACTCGAGCGCGACCTGAAGGAGACGCCCACCCTCCCCCCGGCCTACCCCCTCGACGAGTACGACGAGGCGAAGGTCGAACGGATCGCCCGGGAGGTGCGCGACTTCCTCGGGGTCGAGGATGCACCGCTGGGCGACGTCATCAGTCTCCTCGAGGACCGGGGCTTCAAGGTGATCGTCACGCCCCTGCCCAGGAGTGTTAGCGGCTTCTCGGCCTACACCGAGGAGTGGGGCGGCATCATCGTCGTCAATGCCAGTCATCCGGTCGAGCGGCAGTACTTTACCGCCCTGCACGAACTCGCCCATCTGATCTGCCACCGCAAGGACTACAACGGCCGGGAAGTCCCGGCAGCCCGCGATCCGCGGGAGAAGATCGCCAACCACCTTGCTGGCGCCACCCTGCTCTCCCGGGAGGCCATGGAGCGGGAACTGCGCGGCTATCAGCACAAGTGGATCCCCGACCCCGTCCTGATCAACATCAAGCAGCGCTACAGCGTCAGCATGCGCACCATCCTCATGCGCGCCAAGCAGCTCGGCATGATCACCGGAAAACAGGCGGGGCAGCAACTGGGGAAGATCGACAAAACGTACGGGAAAGAGAGTGAACCCGCGCCGCTGCACCGTCAGTCCGAGCTGTTCGGGGACAATCTGGAAATCGCCCGCGACCGCCTTGAGCGGCTCGTCTACGAGGCGGCCAGCAAAGACTTCATCACGCGCTCGAGAGCTGCTGAAATCCTCGGCGTTTCCCCGCTCACGGTTCGTAAGATGCTCGGGAAATGGCTGGAAGGCACTCCCGGAGTGGACGATTGATTCTCCTCGCTGACGCGAACATCCTCTTCGACTTCGGTTGGGTGGATGGCCTCACGGAACTCGTCTCCCTGGGGCCCTTCGAGGTCCTCGAAAACGTCCTCGACGAGGTGGCCCGAGACGAACAGCTGAGGAACATCGCCCAGACCCTGGAGGGTCTGGGCGTCACCTTTGTGCCCCTGGCCGACGGATGGACGGACGGGATTCGTGCGGCCAAACGAGGGGGGCTGAGTCTGCCAGATGCCAGTTGCCTGCACTACGCCAAACTGCATGAGCGGACGGTGCTCACGAGTGAACGTGCCCTCAGAAAGCGCTGTCAGGCAGAAGGCGTGGCCGTCCATGGCAGCCTATGGGTGGTTGCTCAGCTCCACCAGCAGGGTTTGTGTACGCCGGACCGCCTCTGTGAGTGGTTGCGCCGATGGCCGGAGCAGGGGGCACGGCTTCCGGCCAGGCAACTTCAGGAGCTCCGTACCCAGTTGGGCTGTATGCCCTGATCCGGCGGCAGGCTAGCCTCAGTGGGACCTTCCGCTTGCTCTCGGCCATCAGTGGGAACGCCTTAGGCGCTCAGGCCCAGCATCCAGCCGTATGCCCCGGCATCTCCAGCGTGCAGCTGGAGTCCCCGACAGACCTGGTCAGTCTGGCGGATGGCGGAGCGGCCCTGGCGTACCAGGACGGGACGGTGGAACTGCACGCTGCGGACAATCGCCTGCGGCGGCTGGTGAACCTGGGTGGGTGCAGCGCTGGCGCGCTGCGAGTGGATGGGGACGTGTTGACCTTCGCCGACCCGCAGGGAGGGGAGTTGGGCACCGTCCGGGTGAGTGACGGTCAAGTGCTCACCCGCCGCACCACGACCACCCTGGCCAGTGCCTGCCCGCCGCAGCTGCTGGCCGAGGTGGACCGTGAGCTGGACGGCTACCGCACGGTGCAGACGTTTGGGGAGCTTGAGGCGATCCTCGACCGGGTGGAAGGGCAGCTTCTTGGTGGGCACCACGTGAACCTCACCCACCACCGGGTCAAGCGCCGGGCGGTGCATCCGCTGATCCGGGACGTCTTCCCGGACGTGTACGGGCGCCTCAACCTCAAGCGGTTATGGGTGGGGCAAGAGTTGGCCCACGAGTGAGACNCGTCTTCCCGGACGTGTACGGGCGCCTCAACCTCAAGCGGTTATGGGTGGGGCAAGAGTTGGCCCACGAGTGAGACGAAGGCCGGAGGAGTCCCCGGCCCGGCGTATTTCGCGGCCCCCCATCCTTGACCTGCCCTCCTCCCCGCCTGTACCTTCATGGGCATGAGCGAGCAGACGATCCCCCCCACGCTGACGCGTGTCGGTGCGGGCCTGCCCGTGCTCCCGCCACCCTCCGGGGTGTGAACCTGCCTTTGCCAGATGCCGCCGACGTGCCAGGCGCACGTCCGTCTTCCGTGTTCACACCCTGAAAGGATCCACCATGCGAGTCTCCCAGAGCCTCTTCGTCACCTGGCGCGAGGCGCCCGCCGATGCCGAAACGTGTGGCACCTCGCTGCTCACCCGCGCGGGCTTCGTCCGCAAGCTGGGCAGCGGCCTGTACGCCAACCTCCCCCTGATGCAGCGGGTGCTGCACAAGCTTGAAGCCGTCCTGCGCGAGGAGCTGGACGCCGTGGCCCAGGAGGTCAGCTTCCCCCTCCTGCAACCGGAGGGCCTGTGGCGCGAGTCCGGCCGCTGGGACGCCTACACCCAGGCCGAGGGCATCATGTTCACCGTGACGGACCGCGCGGGGCGGCAGCTCGCCCTCGGCCCCACCCACGAGGAAGTCGCCGTGGCCGTGGTGCGTGAACTGGTGACCAGCTACCGGGACCTGCCGGTCAGCGTCTATCAGATCGGCCGCAAGTTCCGCGACGAGCTGCGGCCCCGCTTCGGGCTGCTGCGAACCCGCGAGTTCACCATGAAGGACGGCTATTCCTTCCACGCCTCCCCGGAGGACCTGCGTGCCCACTTTGAGGCCATGAGCGGCGTGTACGCCTGCATCCTCACCCGGCTGGGCGTGCATTGGCGGGCCGTCGAGGCCGACAGCGGCAACATCGGTGGGGCGGAGAGCCGCGAGTTCATGGTGCTGACGGACGTGGGCGAGGACGAGGTGCTGTACACCCTGGATGGGCAGTACGCTGCGAACGCCGAGCGGGCAGTGTCCCGGGCGCTAGAAACCGGGCCAAGTCCCTTTCAGGGCTTCCAACGGCATCACACGCCGGGCACGGCGACGGTCGCGGCCGCCTGCGTCGCTCTGGGGTGCGAACCCGCCCACATGGTCAAGAACGTTTTGTACGACGCGGTGTTCTCCTGCGGGGAGGGGACACGGCTCGTTCCGGTGATGGTCAGCCTGCGCGGGGACCACACGGTCAATGCGGTCAAGCTCTGGAACGCCGTGCAGGCGCGGGCGGAGCAGGTGGACGGCGGGACACTGCTCTCCCTGGACGTGGCACAGCCGGAGGAATGGACCAGCGGCGACCTGCCGTTGGGGTACATCGCGCCGGACCTTCCGAATCAGGTGATCGACCGGCGAAAAGATGTGCACCCGGCATTCCTGCGACTGTGTGACGAGGCGGTGGCCACCCTGCGCAACTTCACTACTGGGGCGAATGAAACGGACTGGCATGTGACGGGTGCAAATTGGGATGAGACCTACCCGTTGCCTGACGTAGCGGACCTGCGGCAGGCGCGAGCCGGGGAGATGGCGGTTCATGACGCTTCACAGCTCCTGCACTCAGCCCGGGGAATTGAGGTCGGGCACGTCTTCCAACTGGGCACCCGGTACGCGCAGGTCATGGATGCGGGCTTCACCGCCGCCGACGGCTGCCATCAGCCCTTCCACATGGGCTGCTACGGCATCGGGGTGACCCGGCTGGCCCAAGCAGTCGCCGAGCAACTCTCGGATGAACAGGGCCTGGTGTGGCCGCCGGTCATCGCGCCGTATACGGTCATTCTCACGCCGGTGGACCTGGGGAATGAACGGCAACGCGAAGCCGCCGAGGCCCTGTATGCGCAGTTGTGGGCGAACGGGATCGAGGCGCTGCTGGACGACCGTCCGGAGCGGGCTGGGGTGAAGTTCGCGGACGCCGACCTCACCGGCATTCCGTACCGGGTCACGCTGGGCCGAGGCCTGGAACGGGGCGAGGTGGAACTCAAGGATCGGCGGTCGGGCGAGGTGGTGACCCTCCACTCTCAAGAGGTTGTCAGCCATCTGGTGGCCCGGCTTCAGGGTGGGTCCAGGGCCGCTCCCGTGGCTCTCCGATGAATTCACCGTCGACGTCCGCCCGTCGTCTGGTGGTGCAGGCCCCCGGACAGGTGGGGTGGCAGGACGTGCCCCTCCCATCTCTGGGAGCAGGCGAGGTGCTTGTCCGCACCCGGCTCACGGCCGTGAGCCTGGGCTCGGAACGGAGCGTCGTGGAGGGGTTTGGCCCCTTCCCGATGCTTCTGGGATACCAGACGCTAGGAGTAGTGGAGGCGCGGGGACCCGGCGTCACCCTCCCCGTGGGTCAGCGGGTAGTCACCACGCTTGGGCACGCCAGTGCGGGCGTCCACCGGGCAGAGCGGGTCATCCCGGTGCCGGAGCGGGTTGCGGACCGTGTGGCCCTGACGGTCATTCTCGGCGAAGAGACTGCCAAAGGGCTGCGAAAGGTCCGTCCGGAAGTGTCAGAGCGGGTTCTGATCGCGGGCGCTGGCCTGCTGGGCCTGCTTAGCCTTTTCAACCTGACGCGGCGGGGAGTGCACGACGTGACGGTCCTGGAACCTGATGCGGAGCGCCGGGCACTGGCGCTGACCTTCGGGGCAAAGGCGGCCTTCGCCCCGGGGGAGCTGCCTCATGACGCCTTTGATGTGGGGGTGGAGTGCAGCGCTTCTCCGGCGGGCTTCGCGGAACTGCTGGGCCACCTGCGGCCGGGAGGTCGGGCCGTCGTGCTGTCAGATGGAAACTGGGGTGCCCTGACGCTGCCACGCGAGTTCCACTCCCGGGAGCTGACCGTGACGGCCTCCAGCGACGGCGAGGACTATGCGGCCTACGCCACGTGGCTCTGGGAGCATGCGGATGGAAGGCTCGCGGAGCTGTTCCCCGTGACCCTCACGCGGGAGCAGTTGCCTAGGGCTTTCCGCAAGTGGCGGCAGTGGCCCCGGCCCGTCTCCGCTGTGGTCGAGTGGAACGGCTGAGAATGTCCAGTGATTGCACGTAGTCAGTGGACCGGAGGGTACAGACAGTGTGCCTCTGACCGGATGTCTGGCTCCCTTCAGAGGTCAAAGATGCTTTGGAAGACTGAGCCCTGGCCTTCTACCTCACCACGATGTCGCTCAGCCATGGGTGCGGCGGCGGGATCTCGTCCCGGCTTACCCGCTCACGCCACGCCTCGTCGGTGAGGCGCTCACCCAGCGGCACCGTGAACTCGTACTGGCTGTAGACGCCCCCACGGGCGAGTTGCTGCCCGCCACGTCCGTCCGGCACGACCGCGTACAGTTCGTGGATCAGGCCCGTTCCCTCCTCCAGCACCCGGACGGTGTTGGGGTCGGTCGCCACATCGGCCACCACCGCCGCGCTCTGCTCCGTCTCGCCCCCTATCGGCTTTCCGGGTTCAGCAGGGTCGCTGCTGCGGACCCGCATCTGCTCCAACCAGCCCCCGAAGGTCTCGATCCGCCGGTAGTCCTGCAGGGTCAGGGGCCGGCCCGCGAGCTGCTGGCGGCTCGCCGTCTCCAGGAAGGTGAGGGTCCCCCGCAGCTCGTCGAGGTTGCGCCGGGTCGTCACCGACAGGATCTTCTGCTCGTCCAGCACCTTCCGGGTCAGGGTTTCCAGGTCTAGGAGCCGCTTCCAGAGGGCGAGGTTCGGTTCCACGTAGCCCCGGGGCGGCTCGGGCGGCTCGATCGGGCCAGAGACGGCATAGGTGGTGTACGTCTGCTTGACGTACAGCAGCGTGTCGTGACGCAGCTCGGTCCACGAGCCCAGGGCCGTGAGCAGCTCCTTGCGGGTCCACGCCGGAGTGCGCATGAAGGCGGGATACCGGGTGTCCCGCGCCTCGGGCCGGGCCAGGGCGCCCAAGGCGTACAGCCACCCGCTGTACACGTTGCGCGTCCAGTCTTCGGGCTTCAGGGCGGCGAACCCGGCGCGGACCTTCTCCATCTGCGGCAGGTAGTTGAGGTAACGGTCCTCGCCCATCCCCTTCAGGAGGATCAGGGCCGTGTCACTCCCGAGCCCGGCCATCAGATCCAGACCACGCGGTAGGGTGCGGGGATCCCGGCGCGTACCGACCTTGTCGTACACGAGTTCACCGAAGGCGGACGCGTCCAGGGTAAAGCGCTGGCCCATCAGGCGCAGGCCCCGGGTGGCCTGCGCCCGGTCCTCCTCGTCCGTCACCCACATGCTGTTCACCCTCGGGGCGGGAAGGGCCTTCAGGGTCTGTTGCAGCCTCTTCACCACGGCGGGATCAGACAGACGCCGCACCTCGTGCCCGGTTACCCGTTGCAAGGCGGCGGCGTAATCGCGGAAGGTCAGGTCGTCGCTCGCACCGATCAGGACCGTGGTCGGGTCATAGAGCCGCGTCCACAGCCGCCTCGCTTCCGGGTTGCCCGTCAGCAGCCCCGTGAGCAGCGCTGCCGTGCGCGTCTCCGCGGGGTTGGACGCCCGCAGGGTGATGCGGCCCAGCCACATCATGGTGCGGAAGTACCGCTCCAGCGCCTCCGATCCGGCGTAGTGCCCCCGGGGGACGTACTGGGAGTAGTCCTCCTTGAGCCTGTCCGTATCGGTGCGGGCCGTGTCCTGGAAGATGGGCGAGACGGCGAAACCCTGGTGGGCGCTGATCAACTTGAGTTCCGCCGCCACGAGGCCGGCCACCTCCGCCGGGGGGCGGCTGGAGGGCTGAACCAAGGCCTGCGCCACGGCGAGGTAGGCGACGGCACGGCGGGCGTCCGCTTGCAGAGGAGTGCCCTTCAGAGCCTGGAGCTGTTTCAAGCCGTCCTGCACGAGGAGCCCCGTCAAGGAGGTCAGCGCCGGTAGGAAGGTCTCGCGCTCCAGGTCCCGCAGCAGCTTGGCGAACACCAGATGGGTGGTGTGCAGCACGGCGTCCGTGGTGACGAGGGCCGGCTGACCCTGGAACTTTGTGCGCCCATAGACGTCGCTGAAATGGGCGTACCGGGTCGGCGCGATCACGAAGCCCTGTCGTCCCAGGACCTGTTGTTGCCGCTCACTGAGGCCAGGGAGCAGAGCACTCTGCGGCAGGCCAGGGGCCGCAAGGGCGCCGGAAAACAGCAGGCTGGTCAGCAGGGGCAGGGCACGCCGGAGAGACATGCTCCATTGCAACCGGGGCAACTGACCGAGGGCTGATGGGGCGTGCCTTCTCGTGCCGGAGCCGACAACCTACCGAGTACGGTCGGCTGCGCGTCTTGGAGGTCGAGATGGTGCTCGACGAGGGAGACTCGAAGGAGAACAGACCGTCACCCTTCTCTTCAGGTCGCGGTCCGGGCCCCGGAGCAAAGGCCAGAACATCCTGGACTGTCCCTGGCATGCTGCGAGCTTGGTCAATTTCTTGCTGGGAAGCTGTGGGATGGACGGAGAAGGCTGGGGGAGTCCTACAGCGTCATGTCGGTTTCCTGCCGCGCCGGGCCCGGACCCAGGCGGGCACGTCCCGCAGAGGAATGGACGTGGCGGCCGAGGGGAAGCGGGGATCGCCCTCGAGGACACCGTAGGCGATGGGACCGCTCACCAGCAGCCCTTGCTGCACGCACCCACGCGGGGCATAGACGTTCCTAGTACAGCGTTTTCCAATTTGTAATAGTGGGGCATGAGCCGTTCTCTTCGCTATCCAGTGGCTTTGAGTCCTGAGCAGGAACAGACGCTGCACGGCATGACGATGAAGGGCAGTGGCAAGGCGCGGGTCATGACCCGCGCCCGGATCCTGCTGCTGGCCCATCGACGGGTCGCCGACTCGGAGATCCAAGAAGCACTTGGCATCAGTGTTCAGATGGTACAGGCGACCCGGAAACGCTTTGCCCTGGGAGATCTGGACGCGGCGCTCTTCGATGCGCCGCATACAGGCCGACCTGCCAAGTTCGACGGCAAAGACCGGGCGGCCATCACCGCGCTCGCGTGCAGTGAGGCGCCCGAGGGTCATGCAAGGTGGAGTATTCGCTTGCTGGCAGAGAAAGCCGTGGAGCTGAACCTGGTCGATCACATTGCCCCGTCGACGGTGTTTTACATGCTCAAAAAAACTATGACGGCAAAGGGGGCTTGAGGAGTTGATCTTCC
>NZ_JASNGB010000103.1 GCF_030271215.1 Deinococcus rhizophilus
CCGGATCACGCCCCGGCTGGACGAGGCGCTGCGCGGGGCCGTCGCCGCGCACCCCGCCCCTACCCCTGCTCCCGACCGTCTCCACGTCCTCGTCCGCACCCCGGAACAACTGGACGCCGCGCTGGAAGCCCACCCCGACTCCATTACGCTTGATTACCTCGAGCTCTACGGCCTCAAACCCAGCGTCGAGCGCGTCAAGGCGGCCGGGATTCCCGTCCGGGTCGCCAGCCCGCGCATCCTCAAGCCCACCGAGCAGAACCTCCAGAAGTTCCTGCTGTCGCTGGGGGCCGACCTGCTGGTGCGCTCCGGCGGGTTGCTGGAAGGCTTGCAGGGCACCCCGGACCTCCCCGCGCTCACGGGCGACTTCAGCCTCAACGCCGCCAACGTCCTGACCACCCGCGCCCTGCTGGACCTCGGCCTGGCGCGGGTCACGCCCACCCATGACCTCAACGCCCGGCAGATCACCGACCTCGCCGGACTCGTCAGCCCGGAGCGGCTGGAGGTCATCGCCTACGGCCACCTCCCGGTCTTTCACACTGAGCACTGCGTCTTCTGCCGCTTCCTGTCGGACGGTACCGACTACACCAACTGCGGCCATCCCTGCGAGTCGCACCGGGTTGCTCTGCGCGACGAGCGCGGGCGGCTGCACCCCGTCCTGGCCGACGTGGGCTGCCGCAACACGGTCTTCGAGGGACGGCCCCAGGTCGCGGGGGGGCACCTGGGCACCTGGCGGGCGGCGGGCCTGCGCGACTTCCGGCTGGAATTCGTCCACGAGTCCCCGGCCGAGGTGCGCGAGGTGACCCTGGCCCACCGCGCCTACCTCGCGGGCGAGCTGGACGCGGCGGCGCTGGCGGCCCGCCTGCACGCCCTCTCCGACGCGGGCACCACCGAGGGCAGCCTCCTCGTGCCGCCCGGCTTCGAGGGCCTGACCACGCTGCCGATGCTCTGAGGGCGCGGGCGTTCAGCCTCCCCGCACCTCCCCGTCCACGTACACCCACGCCTCCCCGACCCGCGCGAACTGGCTGTGCTCGCGCATCCGGCCCATGCGCCCGCCCGCCCGGAAGGTGGCGGTGAATTCCACCCCGTCTCCCTCGGCCCGGTGAATGGTCAGGCCGGCATAGCGGGTATCGTCCGCCTCCAGATTCAGGTCGGCCGGGCAGGTGTCGGGGTGCCAGGTGCGCCGCACGTAGTCGGTGTCGCGCAGACAGTAGGCCGTATACCGCGAGCGCATCAGCGCCTCCGGCGTCTCGGCGGGCCGCTCGCCCGTGTGCCGGGGACCGCAGCACACGCCGTAACTGCGCCCCGAACCGCAGGGGCAGGGCTTCAGGGCCGGGGTGGGGAGGGGAGACATGGCGGGCAGCATAGACTGACCCCCGATGCCCCTGCACGCCCCCGCCATCACCTCCCTGCACAACCCGCACGTCAAGCGGCTGGTGCGCTTACGCAACCGCCGCGACCGCGACCGCGAAGGCGTCATCCTGATCGAGGGTGCCCGCGAACTCGCCCGCGCCGCCGCCGCTGGAGTGGAGTTCCACACCCTCTCCCTCTGCCCCGCGCTCTACAGCCCGGAAGCGCAGGAGGTGGCCCCCACCCTTCCCGGCCCCCGCCTCGAACTCTCCCGCGAGGCGTTCGAGAAGGTCAGCGGCCGCGAGAACCCCGACGGTCTGCTGGCGGTCGCCCCCCGGCCTGCCCGCCCGCTGCCCGTCCCCGGCCCCGACACCCTGCTGCTGGTCCTGCACAGCCTGGAAAAGCCCGGCAACCTCGGCGCGATCCTCCGCACGGCAGACGCGGCGGGCGTGGGCGGCGTCCTGATCCTGGGCGGCACGGACCTCTACTCGCCCGGCGTGATCCGCGCCTCGCAGGGCAGCGTCTTTACCGTGCCCGTCACGGCCCTTCCCGAAGCCGAGGCGCAGGTCTACCTCGCCCGGTACGCCTTTACCCGCGTCGCCTGCACCCCCGACGCCCCCCGCGACTACTGGGACGCGCCGCTGACGGGCCAGGTGGCCCTGGTGCTGGGGGCCGAGCACGCCGGACTGCCCCCCGAGTGGCGCACCTCCGACCTCCCCGTTCGCATCCCCATGCACGGGGAAGCCGACAGCCTCAACGTGGCGACGGCGGCGGCCCTGGTGCTGTACGAGGCCATGCGCCAGCGCCGCTAGGCCATCTGGCGGAGGGGTCACGCTCGGCGCCCCTCTGCTAGCCTCCCCCCATGACCACAGCCCAAAGGAAGGCGGCCCTGCCCGCCCGCGCCGACGTTCCCCGCGAGCAGACCTGGGATATCGAGGCCCTCTTCGCCACTCCCGAGAGCTGGGAGGCCGAAGCCGAGGCGTTGCCCGCGGCCATCGACGCCCTGAGCACCCACGCCGGAAAACTCGGCGGCGGCCCCGACGCCCTCGCTGCCTACCTGCGCGAGTCGGACGACGTGGAACTGCGCCTCGCCCGCTTCTTCTCCTACGCGAGCATGGGGGCCAGTGTGGACGGCCGCGACGCCGAGGCCGCCGCCCGCCGCGACCGTGCCAGCACGGTTGCCGCCCGCTACGGCAGCGCGACCGCCTTCGCCCGCCCTGAACTCCTCGCGCTTGACGAGGCGACCGTCCGCGGGTGGCTGACCCGCCCCGACCTCACCGACTACGCGGTGCGCCTGGAGCGGCTGTGGCGCTCGCGCCCGCACGTCCGCTCGGCGGAGGTGGAAGAACTCCTCGGCGCGGTGCAGGCCCCCTTCGCCTCCGAGCGCGGCATCCACCCTGCCCTCGCCAACATGGACCTGCGCTTCGGGACAGCCGGGGGTGAACCCGTCACCCAGGGCAACGTGGACCGCCTGACCAGTGGCCCAGACCGCGAGGTTCGCCGCGAGGCCTGGGAGAACTACGCCGACGCCCACCTCGGCGTGCGGCACTCGCAGGCGGCGATGTACGCCACCCACGTCCGCCAGAACGTCTTTCTGGCCCGCGCCCGCCGCTACCCCGACGCGATCACGTCCTTCCTCGCGCCCGACAACATCCCGACCGGCGTCGTGACCACCCTGCTGGACACCTACCGCGCCCACACCCCCACCTGGCACCGCTACTGGCGCGTGCGCCGCGAGTGGCTGGGCCTCCCCGAACTGCGCGAGTACGACGTGAAGGCCGCCCTGGTCGAACCCCGCGCCGTCTCCTACGGGCAGGCCGTGGACTGGATCGAGGAAGGCATGGCGCCCCTCGGCGGCGAGTACCTGCGCGACATGCGCCCCGGCCTCACCACCGAGCGCTGGGTGGACTACGCCGAGAACGACGGCAAACGCCAGGGCGCGTATTCCAACGGTGGCGGGCGGGTCAAGCCCTACATCTTCATGACCTGGAACGGCACCATGAGCAGCTATTCCACCCTGGCCCACGAGATCGGCCACTCCATGCACTCGCTGCTCTCCCAGCGCGAGCATTCCTACGCCGTGCCCCGCTACACCCTCTTCCACGCCGAGGTCGCCAGCAACTTCAACCAGGCGATGGTGCGCCAGCATCTGCTGAAACAGGCCCGCGGGTCCGGCGACACCGACTTCGAGGTGCAGATCATCGAGGAGGCCCTCGCCAACTTCCACCGCTACTTCTTCATCATGCCGACGCTGGCCGCCTTCGAGCTGGAAGCCTACCGCCGTATCGAGGCGGGCGGCACGCTGAGCGCTCCCGACCTGATCGCCCTGACCGCCGACCTGCTCTCCCAGGGCTACGGCGACGGCGTGGGGATGGACCGCGAACGCTCCGGCATCCTCTGGGCGCAGTTCTCCACCCACCTGTACGCCAACTTCTACGCCTACCAGTACGCGACCGGCATCAGCGCCGCCCACCAGATTCTGGAGCAGTTCAGCGCCGACCCCGAGGCCGCCCGCGAGCGCTATCTCGCCTTCCTGAAGTCCGGCGGCCGCCTCGACCCCATCGACGCGCTGAAGGAGGCGGGGGTGGACATGCTCAGCCCCGAGCCCGTGGAAGCCACCTTCCGCACGCTGGCGGGCTACG
This sequence comes from Deinococcus rhizophilus, assembly GCF_030271215.1. Classification (GTDB taxonomy): domain Bacteria; phylum Deinococcota; class Deinococci; order Deinococcales; family Deinococcaceae; genus Deinococcus; species Deinococcus rhizophilus. Next base: position 3,990 of record NZ_JASNGB010000103.1, read on the forward strand.
TGGACCGCCTGGAGGAGCTGCTGGCAGAGCGCAGGAGGAACTGAGCCGAGCTGGGCAGGACGCGGAGGCCAATGATCGCCTCCGCGTCTCCCTGTAGCTGCAAGGCTAGGGCTGGCAGGGCGGACAAAATTTTCACGACCAAGCTCATCGTGAAACTCTTCACTTGTAGATCTCGAAGAGAGGCGGGGAGATCCCCGCCCGTCCATCCTTACGCCTGAGGCTGCTGAACCTGCATCCCCTGGGGCGCGAAGCCTTCCAGCGCGGCGTAATCGTCCTGGAAGTGCATCAGGACGCCGCCGAACAGGGTGTCGAAGGTCTCCTGGGGCATCTCGGCCAGGGTGGGATAGAAGCCCACGTACTCCAGCCAGACGTTGCCGTCCGCGTCGATGGAGCGCGAAAAGGCCCGCTCGCGGTTGCGGTCGTTGAGCATGACCATCACTTCCTGGCGGCGGTCGGCGTAGCCCTTCTGGGTCACGCAGGTGACTTCCAGGCGGCTGGTGTTGTTGGGGCCGTCGTTGACGGACACCAGCACGGCGGCGTCACCCATCTCGAAGCGCCAGCCCATGCGGATGAAGCGCTGGCCGCCCTGATCCTCGATGTCGAGCTGGACTTCCTTGTCGCGCAGGTACTTGGCGAGCGTGTCCAGCGTGAGAAGTGCGGTTTCCATGGTCATTTGAAACTCCTCCTGTGGGGCAAACCCGGCGCAGATTCTAACATCCGCTGTCCGGGCAAGCCGCTGTTTACCCCGGCAGCGCTTCCCTGGGCGTGTGGCTCAGCACCTCGTACCCGTCCTGCGTGACGAGCACGAGGTCCTCGATGCGGACGCCCCCCACCCCCGGCAGGTAGGCGCCCGGCTCCACCGTGATCACCATGCCGGGGGCCAACACGTCCTCGCTCGCGGCGCGCAGCCCCGGCCCCTCGTGGATGTTCAGGCCCACGCCGTGCCCCAGCGAGTGCGCGAACGCCTCGGCCAGCCCGTGCCGCTCCAGAATGCCGCGTGCCAGCGCGTCGAGGTCGGCGGCCCGCACGCCCGGTTTCACGGCGGCGACGGCGGCTTCCTCTGCCTCCAGCACGGCCCCGTAAACGCGCCGCATCTCGTCCGACGGTCGGCCCACCGCCACCGTCCGCGTCATGTCGGAGTGGTAGCCCCGCACCCGCGCCCCGAAGTCGACCGTCACGAGGTCGCCCTCCTCGATCACCCGCTCACTCGCCACCCCGTGCGGCATCGCCCCGCGCGGCCCGCTCGCCACGATCACGTTGAAGCCGACCTCGGCCCCCGCGCGGCGCAGGCCGGTTTCCAGTTCCAGCGCCACGTCGAGTTCGCGCACACCCGCCCGGATCATCGGGCGCACCCCGGCGAACACCCGGTCGGCCAGCGCCTGCGCCTCCCGGATCGCCTCCACCTCCTCCGGCGTCTTGAGGAGCCGCAGCCTCTCCACCAGCCCGCGCGTCGGCACCAGATCGGCCTCCCCCCAGTGCTCGCGCAGGGCCTCCAAACCCGCGACCGTCAGGTGCTCGGCCTCGAAGCCCACCCGCGCGCCGCGTACCCGCTCCGCCGCGTCCTGGTACGTCTCCGGGGGCCGCGCGATGTGCTGCTCGATGCGCGACTCCTCCCCCGCCTGCACCGTGTAGCGCCCGTCGGTGTACAGCACCGCTCCCTCCGGCGTGACCAGTACCTTGCCGTCCTTGCCGCTGGAAAAGCCGCTCACCGCCCGCACGTTGGCCGGATCGCTCACCCACAGGGCGTCCACCCCGGCCTGCCCCATCGCCGCCCGCAGTTGCTCGAGTTGTGTCATCGGCGGGCACGGTAACACACGGGGTGCCGGGAAAGAATGGGAAAGAACAGGCCGCTCTCCTGTGTCCATGCTCTGGCGGATGCTGATCTTCGCTGGACTGTTCTGGCTGGGCGCCGGGTTTGCCCACGCTCCTCGACCGGGGCCGGGACGCACGGGCCGGCTTCTGCTGGGCCTCATGGGAGGAACGGTGCTGCTGGTGCTCACCCACGGCCTCTCCGCCGGGCTCCCGGTCACGCCCGGCGACTGAGCCCCTGTCCTGAGCCCCTGTCCTGAACCACTGTCCTGAACCACTGTCCCCCCCACGGGGACAAGGTGCCGGGCTCACGCTGGCGCGGCTTATACTCCGTGATCGGGACAAAAGACAGGCCACGCACTGGCCGGAGCCACCCCCAAGGAGGAACAGCGTCGTGAAACTTCACGAGTATCAGGGCAAGGAACTGCTGCGCCGGTTCGGCGTGAACGTGCAGGAGGGCAAGGTGGCCTACACCCCCGACGAGGTGCGGCAGATCGCCCGCGAGTACGGGCAGCCGGTCGTCGTCAAGGCGCAGGTCCACGTCGGCGGACGCGGCAAGGCGGGCGGCGTGAAGTTCAGCCCCGACATCGACAAGGCCTTCAAGAACGGCGAGAAGATCCTGGGGATGGACATCAAGGGCCTCACCGTCAAGAAGGTCCTCGTCACCAGGGCCGTCGACATCGACGCGGGCACCGAGTACTACGTCGGCATGATCGTCGACCGCAACGTGCAGAGCTACACCCTGATGGCCTCGGCCGAGGGCGGCATGGAGATCGAGGAAGTCGCCGAAGCCACCCCCGAGAAGATCATCAAGCACCGCGTCGATCCGGTCACCGGCCTGCGCCCCTTCGAGGCGCGGGAAGTCGCGATCAAGGCGGGCTTCAGGGGCAACCTGAACAAGATCGCCGACATGATGGTCAAGATGAGTGAGGCGGCCCTGAAGATGGACGCCGTGCTGGTCGAGATCAACCCACTGTTCGTGGACGCCGACGGCACGCCGCTCGCCCTCGACACCAAGTTCGAGATCGACGACAACGCGATGTACCGCCACAAGGACCTCTCCGACTGGCGCGAGCTGGAAGCCGAGCACCCCCTCGAGATCGAGGCCAGCAAGTACGGCTTCGCCTACGTCAAGCTCGACGACGGCAATGTCGGCGTGCTGGGCAACGGCGCGGGCATCGTGATGACCTCGCTCGACGTGGTCAACCGCGCCGGGGCCAAGCCCGCCAACTTCCTCGACATCGGCGGCGGCGCCAAGGCCGAGATCGTGTACAACGCGGTCAAGCTGGTCTCCAAGGACCCCGACGTCAAGTCGATCTTCATCAACATCTTCGGCGGCATCACCCGCGCCGACGAGGTCGCCAAGGGCGTGATTCAGGCGCTCGAAGAAGGCATCCTGACCAAGCCGGTGCGGATGCGCATCGCCGGGACCGCCGAGGACGAGGCCAAGGCGCTGCTCGCCCAGGTGAACAGCCCCCTGATCCAGATGTACCCCACCATGTTCGAGGCCGCCGACGAGGCTGCCCGCGAGGCCAACGCTGCGGAGGGCAAATAATGGGCATTCTCGTTGACAGGAACTCCAAGGTCATCGTCCAGGGCATGACCGGGCGCGAGGGCGCCAGCCACTCCCGCGCCATGCGCGACTTCGGCACCCAGGTGGTGGCGGGCGTGACCCCCGGCAAGGGCGGCACCGACTTCGAGGGCTGGCCCGTCTACAACTCGGTCGAGGAAGCCAAGGGCGCGACCGGCGCCAACGTCTCCATCATCTTCGTGCCGCCCGCCGGGGCCGCCGACGCCGTGCTGGAAGCCGCCCACGCCGGGATGCCCCTGATCGTGCTGATCACCGAGGGCGTGCCCACCGTGGACATGATGCGGGCCGTGCAGGAGGTCAAGGATCTCGACGCGCAGAGCCGCGCGGCGGGCGGCCCGGGCGTGCGCCTGATCGGGGGCAACTGCCCCGGCCTCGTGACCAACGGCGAGGCCAAGGTGGGCATCATGCCCAACCGCATCTACGAGAAGCCCGGCCGCATCGGCCTGATCAGCCGCTCCGGCACGCTGACCTACGAGGCCGCCAAGCTGCTCAACGACGCCGGGATGGGCACCTCCACGACCGTCGGCATCGGCGGCGACCCGGTGATCGGTACGACCTTCGCGGACGTGCTCCCCATGTTCGAGGCCGACCCGGACACCGACGCCGTGGTCGTGATCGGTGAGATCGGCGGCGCCGACGAGGAAGCCGCCGCCGAGTACATCGCGCAGAATATGAAGAAGCCCGTCGTGGCCTTCATCTCGGGCCGCTCGGCCCCCGCGGGCAAGCGCATGGGCCACGCGGGCGCGATCATCATGGGCAACGTCGGTACCCCGGAAAGCAAGCTCGCGGCCTTCGCCGCCGCGAACGTGCCGGTGGCCGACACCATGCCCGAGATCATCGACCTCGTCAAGAAGGCGCTGAACGTCACCGCCTGAAGTTCAGGGCGGCAACAGGAGAGAGGAGGCTCCGGCTTCCTCTCCCTTTTTCTTGGGGCCTTCGGTAACCCAGCGTCACATCGCCGTCAGGCCCGTGCGTAGACTGGGGGCATGAACGCTCGCCTGTTCGCCCTCGCTGCCCTGCTGCTGGGGACGGCGCCAGCGCTCACCGTCACGGGAAGCGTGGTGGGGGCCGTGGCGGGCGATACCCGCGTGAGCGGCTGGGCGGTGAGTCCCTCGGGGCAACCGGTCGAGGAGCTGGTCAGCGTCCCGGTGACGGGAAGCGCTTTCCGGCTGGAGATTCCCACCGCTCCCCCGACCTTCCGTGCCCAGACCGCGCTGAGTTCCCGGAACGTCGCCTGGCCCGGCGTCCTCGATCCGGTCAGCGTGAGCGCCGGGCCCCAGACGGCGGAACTCAAGTTCTTCACCTACCGCGACCTCAACCGCAGCGGCCAGCGCGACGAGGGCGAACCGCTGCGTGAAGTGAGCCTGGACACCGGCCGCGGCTCCCTGTTCGTGGTCTGGGTGGGCAGTGACGTGACGGTCCGGGCCAGCCGGGGCTACGCGGTCAGCCTCCGGCGCGGCTGGAACGCCTTCGAGGTCGAGGTGGGGCGGGCCGTCCGCATCGCCCCCTTCACCGAGGGTGTGGCCCGCGTGACGCTGGAACTCGGCCGCTGACGCCCACCCTGGGCCGCCGAACCTCAAGTGAACCTTCCCGCATGGGCAACAAAAATTTCACGACCAGACGTATCGTGAAATTATTCACTTATAACCTTCCCCGTTCCGCTCAGTCCTGCACCGTCCGGGCGTAGGCGCTGAGATAGCGGGGGACGATGCGCCCGGGGTGAAAGCGGGTCAGGGCCGCCTCCCGCGCGGCGCTTCCCATGCGCCGGTAGAGGGCTGGATCGCGCAGGATACGCAGGGCCGCGTGGGCCATCGCGTCCACGTCGCCGACCGGGGCCAACAGGCCGGTCACGCCGTCCTCGACCACCTCGGGAATACCGCCCGCGCGGGCCGCGACAACCGGGACCTCGCAGCTCATGGCTTCCAGCGCCGCGAGGCCGAAGCTCTCGTTGGTGCTGGGCAGCAAGAAGAGGTCACTGATGCCCAGCACGCCCTCCACGTCGGGAAAGGAGCCCAGGAAATGGGTGCGGCCGATCACGCCGAGTTGCCCGGCAAGCTCGAAGGCGCGGGGCCGTTCGGGGCCGTCCCCCACCATCAGCAGCCGGGCCGAAATCTCGCCCGCCACCCGCGCGAACACCTGCACCACGTCCTCCACCCGTTTCACCGGCCGGAAGTTGCTGATATGGACGATCAGGGCCTCTTCCGGGTGGGCGAAGCGGGCCCGCAGGGCCGGGTCGGTGACCCGCACGAAGCGCCCGGCGTCCACGAAGTTGTGGATGACCTCGATCTCGCGGGTGGTGCCGAACACCTCGCGGGTCTGGTCGGCCAGGAACTGCGACACCGCCGTCACGTGGTCGCTGCGCTCGATCGCGTCGCGGGTGGTGTGCCGGAAGGCAGGTTCGGCCCCCACCAGGGTCACGTCCGTGCCGTGCAGGGTGGTCAGCACCCGGCTGCGCCCGGTGATCTCGCGGGCGTGGATCGCCGCCGAGGCGTGCGGAATCGCGTAGTGCGCGTGCGTGAGGCTGACTCCATGTTCCAGAATCACCTCGGTCAGCGTATTGGTGGCGGCCAGTTCGGGGTAGGGCTGGTCGAACAGCGCGTAGGCGAAGCCCCCGACCTGATGAAAGTACGGCCCCCGCAGTCCGCGCTGACCCGCCAGCCGGAAGGGAACCGCCGAGCCGACAAAATGCACCTCGCGCCCGGCCGCCGCCACCATCAGCCCCAGTTCGGTCGCCACCACGCCGGACCCACCCGCTCCGGTGTGGCACAGCACGGCTATCTTGTCGGGTCGTTCCATAGAGTGCGGAGTATAGGGCGCGGCGCCGGGGCTGACCCGGCTGTGATGAAACGGTGTGACCCGCCCCAGTACGCTGGCCCGACCATGCTTGCCGTCGTGACGGATTCCACCTGTGACCTCGCCCCCCAGACGGCCCGGCACCTCGGCCTGCACGTGGTCCCGCTGCGGGTCGTGCTGGGCGGGCGGACCCTGCTGGACTGGCAGGACATCGACCCCGACGCCGTGTACGACCACCAGCGCTCCGGCGGGCAGGTGGGCACCGAACCCGCCCCCCAGGCCGCCTTCGAGCGCGTCTACCGCGAACTGCTCGCCACCCACGACGGGGTGCTCAGCCTGCACATCAGCGGGCACCTCTCGGCCACCGCCGCGCACGCCCGGCAGGCCGCGCAGGCGCTGGGGGCGGGGGACCGCATTCACGTGCTCGACAGCGGTTTCGCCTCCCTGCCGCTGGCCGACGCGGCCCTCGCCGCGCGGGAA
>NZ_JASNGB010000104.1 GCF_030271215.1 Deinococcus rhizophilus
TGCCGGGCGCGTGCTGGAGCTGACGAACGCCGCCCGTGCCCAGGCCCGCAGCTGCGGCGCGACCCGCTTCGCGGCGGCCCCGGCGCTGACCTACAACCCACAGCTTGAGCAGGCCGCGCAGGGCCACGCGACCGACATGGCGACCCGCAATTACTTTAGCCACACCAGCCTCGACGGGCGGACAATGGCGCAGCGCATCTCGGTGACCGGGTACGCGTGGCGGACCATCGGCGAGAACATCGCCGCCGGGCAGACCACCCCGGAGCAGGTCGTCGCGGGCTGGCTCGCCAGCGAGGGCCACTGCCGCAACATCATGAACCCGGGCTTCCGCGAACTCGGCGTGGGCTACGCGCAGGGTGGCAGTTACCGCCACTACTGGGTGCAGAACTTCGGCGCCCGCTGAGGCGTTCAGGGATCAAGGAGGGGAGGGCGCGGTGGGAAGGTTGGTCCCGCCGCGCCCTCTGTTTGGCCGCGCTGAGGGCAAGGGAGAAAGCGGTCCCCTTCTCCCTTGCGGCGCAAGGCCCTCTCTGCACGCAGCTCTGCGAGTCCCGCCAGGGGAGAGGGTCAACGGGCAGGGCCACCTTGACGGCAGCCGCTCAGAGCGGGATATTTCCGTGCTTCTTGTAGGGCCGCGCCTCTTCCTTGCCGCGCAGCATCTCGAAGGTCTGGACGAGTCGGCGGCGGGTGTCCTCCATCGGGATCACGTCGTCGATATAGCCCTTGGCAGCGGCCACGTAGGGGTTGTCGAAGGTCTCCCTGTACTCGGCGATCTTGGCGGCGCGGGTGGCCTCCGGGTTCTCGGACTTGCCGATCTCGCGGCGGTAGACGATGTTGGCCGCTCCCTCCGCACCCATCACGGCGACGGCGGCGGTGGGCCAGGCGTACACCACGTCGGCGCCCATGTCGCGGCTGTTCATGGCGAGGTACGCCCCGCCGTAGCTCTTGCGGGTGATCAGGGTGATCTTGGGGACGGTCGCCTCGGCGTAGGCGTAGAGCATCTTGGCCCCGTGGCGGATGATCCCGGCGTGCTCCTGCGCGACGCCCGGCAGGAAGCCCGTCACGTCCACCAGGGTCAGAATCGGAATGTTGTAGCAGTCGCAGGTGCGGATAAAGCGGGCGGCCTTGTCGGAAGCGTCGATGTTCAGCGTGCCTGCCATCACCTTGGGATTGTTCGCCACGATGCCCACGCTGCGGCCGTCCAGCCGCGCGAAGCCGCAGACCATATTCTTGGCCCAGTTCGGCTGGATTTCGAGGAAGCTGCCCTCGTCCACGAGTTCCCCGATCACCGCGTGCATGTCGTAGGGCCTGCGCTGGTCCGGCGTCACGATCTCCAGCAGCCGGGGGTTGGGGCGGTCGGCGGGATCGGCGCAGGGCTGCGCGGGCACCTCCTCGCGGGCATTCTGCGGCAGGTAGGTCAGCAGGTCGCGGATGCCCGCCAGCACGGCCTCGTCGCCCTCGTACGACAGGTGCGCCACGCCCGACTTGCGGGTGTGCACGTCGGCGCCGCCCAGCCCGTCGAAGGTGACCTCCTCGCGGGTCACCGACTTGATGACCTCCGGCCCGGTGATGAACATGTAGGACGTGCCCTGACTCATCACGACGAAATCGGTCAGCGCGGGCGAGTACACCGCGCCGCCCGCGCACGGCCCCAGGATCGCGCTGATCTGCGGCACGCTCCCGGAGTAGATGGCGTTGCGGTAGAAGATCTCGCCGTACCCCGACAGGCTGTCCACGCCCTCCTGAATGCGGGCGCCCGCGCTGTCGTTCAGGCCGATCACCGGGCAGCCCGTCTTGGCCGCGAGGTCCATCACCTTGGTGACCTTGGCGGCGTTCATCTTGCCCAGCGAGCCGCCCAGCACCGTGAAGTCCTGGCTGAAGACGAAGACCTGCCGCCCGTGAATGGTGCCCCGGCCCGTCACGACGCCCTCACCGGGGGCCTCGACGCTGTCCATCAGCCGGTTGCGGCCGTGTTCCACGAAGGTCGAGAGTTCCAGAAAGGAACCGGGGTCCAGCAGGGTCTCGATGCGCTCGCGGGCGGTCAGCTTGCCGCCCTCGCGCTGCTTGGCCTGACGCTGCGGGCCGCCGCCCGCCTCGACCTTGCGGCGGCGCTGTTCCATCTCGGCGATGAGTTCCTGAAGCTCGGTGCTGGCCTGGGTCATGCGGTCCATGCTACCCGCGCCCGCGCGTTCCTGGGGCGGGTGGCAGCAGGCGGGACAAAGAAAGCCCCCCGGCCTGGGAGGCTTCCGGAGGGCCGGGGGAATTACCGGGCGGGCATGGCCGACAGCAGGGTCCGGGCCTGCTCGGCCACCTCCGGGTCGGTCAGCAGGACGTAGTGGTCGGCCCTCATGCCAGAGGCGGAGGTGAAGTCGCGGCGGCCCCCACTCAGGGCGTAGCCCACGACCCCCCACAGCAGTCCGGTGACGCCGCCCATGAAGATGCCGTAGCCCACCGCGAACAGCAGGTTGCCCCCGCCCAGCCCCAGCAGCCCGAACAGCAGGCCCACGAAGAGCCCGATAAAGAGGCCCTGCCCGAAGCCCAGCCCCGCCGCCCGGCCCCAGTCCAGCCGCCCGGTGACCTGCTCGACCATCTTGAGGCCCTCGCCCACGATGGCGGTGCGCTCGACCGGGAACTTCTGGTCGCTGAGGTAATCCACCGCCCGCTGCGCCTCCCCGTAGGTGGAATAGGTCGCCACGTCGATGCGGGTGCGCTGGTCGGGAATCAGGTCAAGTCGGGGATCTCGCTGGGTCATGGGTCACGTCCTTGCCTCTCAGCGTAGGGAGGGACATCTGCCGGGACCTGAGGGGGAGGTTCAGAGGGCCTCACGGTCACGCGGCGGGGCCGACATGGGGACGGCGCGGCAGGACGCGGCCCCTAATGTGGGCGTGGGGTGGGGACAGCGCCGGAGGTGAGGAGCCCGCGCCCGCCCCCCGCCTGCCCCAGTTCCGTCACCTCGGGCCGGAAGCCCACCTCGCGGACATAGCGCAGGTATTCGGCCTCGCTCAGCGCCTCCCGCTTGCCACTCAGCGCCACGAAAAAGGCCTCCAGCACGTTGGTCGCGAAGTTGCGCTTGCCGATGCGTGGGGTGGTCGTGATCAGGCGGGCCACCCCGCGTTCCTCCATCCAGACGCGGTCGGCCTCGGTGATGGTCTGGGTCAGGATCGTCTTGCCCTTCAGGTCGCGCGGGGCGTAGCGCTTGGCGTAATGGGTGTCCCCGGCAATCACGTCGGCCCAGGCGTAGTAGCGGGTGCCCTGGCCCTGCACGCTGGAGTTCTGCTTGTCGCCCGTGGGATAGAACCAGTCCTGCGGCAGCCGGGTCAGCGCCGGAAGCGCCAGCCGCGCCACCCGCCGCAGGGCCCCGATAGACCGCAGCGGCACGTTGACGTTCAGCCCGAACACCAGGTCGCCGTATACCACGTCCGCCCCGGCCTGGGAGAGCGCCTCCGCCATTCCGAAGCGGTCCACCGCGCTCACCATCAGCACCCGCTGGCCCCGCCATCCCACCACCGGGTCGAGCTGCGCGACAGCGTCTCGCTCCAGCGTGTTTTTCAGGCCGCTGCCGTCCAGCACAGGAGTCAGCCGCGCGTGCGACACCAGCTTGCGGACATTGCTGAAGGTGTAGCGCCGCCCGTCCGCGATCACGTACAGGTCCGCGCCCCCCAGCCCGAAGGCGTCCACCCGCCCGTCGAGCGAGGCGAACAGCCGGGCCGCCTGTTTCGCGTCCCCGTCCGTGCCGAGCCGCTCCAGCACGAAGGGCTGCCCCAGCATGGTCAGTTCCTCGCGGGCGTTGCGTGAGGAGTTGCCCAGCGACACGCTCACGACGTGTTTGAAGCCGGGGGGCGCGGGCTGCCAGCCTCGGAGGGGGTCGGTCATGGGGGGCATTGTAGGGAAGTCGCCTATCTCTGGGCGCCGGTTGCCAGCAAAGCCGGTTGCCAGCAAAAAAAGCTCCAGCAGATGCTGGAGCTTCGCGCTGGTGGCGAGGGGCCGCTCCTCTACGGACTCCGATGGAAAGGGTCACGCGTGAACCTGAACTCCGAGCAGACTTGAAAAGCTGCGAAGCAGAGCGAGCAGGAGAACGACGGGTTCGGGTTTGTTCACGAAGCAGACGGAATCCGCATTACGGGTACAGCCCCCGCAGCGCCCGCGCCTCCAGCACCCGCGTGCAGGCCACGATGTACACGGCGGTCCGCAGGGTCACGCCGTGACGCTCCTTCACGTCCCACAGGCTCAGGAAGGCCTCGGCCATGATGCGTTCGAGGCGGCTGTTGATCTCCTCCTCGGTCCAGAAGAACGACGAGAAGTCCTGCACCCACTCGAAGTAGCTGACCGTCACGCCGCCCGCGTTGGCGAGCACGTCGGGGACCACCGTGACGCCGCGCTCGGCGAGCAGGTCGTCGGCGGCGGGGATGGTGGGGCCGTTGGCGCCCTCCACGACGAGGCGGGCCTTGATGCGGTCGGCGTTGTCCAGCGTGATCTGCTTTTCCAGCGCGGCGGGAATCAGCACGTCGCAGTCCACGTCCCAGAATTCGCCCTTGCCCAGCTCGTCGGTGCCGGGGAGACCAGTGATCTTGCCCGTCTGGCGCAGGTGCGCGAGGGCCACCGCCGGATCGATCCCGGCGGCGCTGTAGACCGTCCCTGTCACGTCCTGAATGGCGACGATTTTCGCCCCATGCGCGTGGAAGATGCGCGAGGCCGCCTCGCCCACGTTGCCGAAGCCCTGCACGGCGATACGGGCGCCCTCCATCGGCATCCCGAGCTTCTTCATCGCCTCGGCGCCGGTCACGAAGACGCCCCGGCCCGTCGCGTCGGCACGGCCCAGCGAGCCGCCCAGGGTCACGGGCTTGCCGGTCACCACGCCGGTCGCCGTGCGGCCCACGTTCATGGAGTAGGTGTCCATCATCCAGGCCATCGTCTGCGGCCCGGTGTTCACGTCGGGTGCGGGGATGTCCTTGTCCGGCCCGATAATCAGGCCGATCTCGGTGGTGTAGCGCCGGGTCAGGCGTTCGAGTTCCCCGGTCGAGTACTTGCGCGGGTCGATGCGGATGCCGCCCTTGCCGCCGCCGTAGGGCAGGTTGACGGCGGCGTTCTTGACCGTCATCCACGCGGAGAGGGCCATCACCTCCGAGAGGGTCACGTCCTGGTGGTAGCGGACGCCGCCCTTGGCCGGGCCGCGCGAGGTGTTGTGCTGCACCCGGTAACCCTCGAAGTGCGCGACCGTGCCGTCGTCGAGGTGGATGGGCACGTCCACGACGAGGATGCGCTTGGGCCGCTTGAGGGTCTCGACCCAGTAGGCGAGCTTGCCGAGGTACGGCGTGACGCGCTCGACCTGTTCCAGAAAGATCTCGTAGGGGCCGAGGTTGTTGGGGTCGAGGTAGCTGGGGATGGTGTGCTGGCCGAGGCGCTGCGTGTTCTGCGGCGGCTGGGCCTGCGGGTCCTGGGTGGTGGTCATAGGAAAGCCTCCGGGGGGAAAGGGGGCGAGGCGGCGTGTTCCGACTTCGCCGCGCGGGGCGGCCCGCGCGTGGCCGCCCACTGGACAGACGCGCCTGGAACCTGGCTTACGGGTACACGCCGCGCATCACCGCCGCCTCGTGCAGTCGGCCCAGGGCCAGCGCGTAGGCGGCGGTCCGCATGTCGACGTCGCGGGTCCGCATGAAGGCGGTCACGTCCCGCAGGGCCGCGTTCACCCGCAGGTCGATGGCACGCTCGACCTCGGCCGGGGTCCAGAAGAAGTTGCTGGCGTCCTGCACCCATTCGAGGTAATTCACGATCACGCCGCCGATGCTGGCGACGAGGTCGGGCAGCACGCACACGCCCTGCGCCCGCAAGAAGCGCTCGGCCTCGGGCAGGACTGCCCGGTTGGTGGCCTCCACGACGTAGCGGGCACGGACCGCGTGGGCGTTGCCCGCGTTTACCGAGCCGTAGTCGTAGGCCAGCATCAGGATGTCCACGTCGAGTTCGACAACCTCCTCGGGGCGGATCTCGGTGGCGAAGCCCTGCACGCTGCCATGTTCCTCGCGCCACGCCGAGAGCGCCGTGAGGTCGAGGCCGCCGCTGGCGAAGGACGCCCCATTCTGGTCAGAGACGGCGATCACCAGCGCCCCGCGTTCCTCCAGGACCTGCGCGGCCTTGCGGCCCACGTCGCCGAAGCCGTAGACGGCGACCCGCGCTCCGCGCAGGCTCTCGCCCCGGTCTTCAAGGACCTGCACGGCCACCATCGCCGCCGAGCGGCCCCGCGCGTCCTTGCTGCCGTAGGAGCCGCCCAGCGGAATGGGCTTGCCCACCACCATGCCGCCCTGGGTCGAACCGGTGTTCTCGCCGTAGGCGTCGAGCATCCACGCCATGATCTGGGTGTCGGTGCCCACGTCGGGCGCGAGAATGTCCTCCGACGGGCCGATCAGCTCCACGAGTTCGGAGGTGTAGCGCCGGGTCAGGCCCTCGAGTTCATGCGGGCTGAGGGTCTGCGGGTCCACGTCCACCCCGCCCTTGGCCCCGCCGAGCGGCAGGTCCGCGACCGCCGCCTTGAGGGTCATGATGGCGGCGAGCACCTCGCACTCGTGGGCACTGACGCCCGCCTTGAAGCGCACGCCGCCCATGCTGGGCCCCCGCGCGGTGGAATGCACCGTGCGGTAGCCCCGGAAGACCTGAATGCGCCCGTCGTCCATCCGGACAGGCAGGTTCACGGCGACCGTGCGCCGGGGATACTTGAAGTAGGCGAGCGACTGATCGGTCACCTCGCAGTGGGGCAAAGCCTCCTGGAGTTGCTCCATGAGGCCCTGCCAGTTGAGTCCTGATGCCCTCATCACGCTCCTTTGGGGATAGTCCCGGTGTCCGCCCGAGGATACACGCGCCCGGCCGGGGCACCCCCCCGGTTCCGGCCCCCCGTCGGCGCCGGAGCTGCCCCCGTTGTACCGGGGTCCCACGCGGGCGTCAACCTCGGCAAAGTGCCCGCCTGCACGCGCAAAAGGGGGAAGCGGTTCCAGCGTCCCCGGTGACGGTGAGCCCCGCTCTGACCTGGCAAGTGCCAGGTGGGACGCCGCCAGGTCTGAACCCGGTTCAGGGATTGTCCGGGGCGGCAGGACGCGGTCCCTGTCAGCGGTGTGGGGCGGGGGTGGGGCCTGCTCAGGCGCGGCGGCGGCTCTCGTGCCGGGCGAGGTCGGCCAGCGCCTCGCGGGCGGCGGAGGGGGGCAGGGCTTCCAGCGCGGCGGCGGCGAGTCCGGCCCGGCGGCGAATCTCGGCGTGGGTGCGTTCTGCCGCGCCCGTGCACTCCACGAGGTCGCGCACCCGCCCCACGTCACCGGGGCGGGCGGCGCGGCGTTCGAGGACCTCGCGCACTTCCCCGGCGTGCGGCCCCGAGAGCANGCGAATCTCGGCGTGGGTGCGTTCTGCCGCGCCCGTGCACTCCACGAGGTCGCGCACCCGCCCCACGTCACCGGGGCGGGCGGCGCGGCGTTCGAGGACCTCGCGCACTTCCCCGGCGTGCGGCCCCGAGAGCAGTTCCAGCACCGGCAGGGTGGCCTTGCCCTCGCGCAGGTCGCCGCCGACCGGTTTGCCGAGGGTCTGCTCGTCGCCGGTCAGGTCCAGCAGGTCGTCGCGCATCTGGAAGGCGAGGCCGTACTCCCAGCCGAAGGTCGCCAGCGCCTCCCGCTGTGCCTCCGGAGCGCCCAGCAGCCACGCGGGACCGCAGGCGGCCAGCGCGAGCAGCGCCGCCGTCTTGCCGCCGATCACCTCCAGGTAATGTTCCAGCGCGTAGTCCCCGTAGGCCGCGACCTGAAACTGCAGCACCTCGCCCTCGCAGATGCGCGAGGCGGCGTCCCCGAAGGCGCGGGTGAGGTCCGCACCCCCCGGCAATCCCGCGAGCAGCGTGAGCAGCCGCGAGAGCATGAAGTCGCCGCTCATCACGCTGACCACGTTGCCGAAGCGCCGGAAGGCGGCGGGCTGGCCCCGGCGCGTGTCGGCGTCGTCGATCAGGTCGTCGTGCAGCAGGGAGGCCGAGTGCAGCAGCTCCACGCACACAGCGAGGTCGGTGACGTGCGTCCACTCCGGCCTCTGCGGGTGGGCACCGAGCGCCTGCGCCGCGAGCAGGGTCACGGCGGGGCGGGCCCGTTTGCCCCCGGCGGCCACGAGGTCGTCTCCGATCAGCTCGATAAAGGTCACGCGCGAACGCAGCACCTCGCGCAGCCGCGCCTCGAAAGCGGTACCGGGGAGAGTCAGGGCGGCCACGCCAGTCATGCGGGCAGTATAGGAAAGGACCCCTGGGCAGAACGTACCGTCTCCCGCAGGCGCAGGCGGGTGGGCGGCGGCCCGCGCCCGCGCTGTTCCCCCTCGCCGGAGGGCGCGGGGACGTGCTAAAACCGGAGGAATGGAAAGCGTCGTTGCCCTCTTTCGTGATCCCCGTGCGGCCCAGGGCGCCCTGAGTGCCCTTCAGGCCCGGGGCTTCGACCGTGACCGCCTCGCCTTTGCCCTGACCGACGCGGTGGCCGAAAACGACCTCGCGCAGGCCACCGGCATCAGCCCCGAGGAGGGCGCGCCGGGCGGGTCGGCCAACGTGATTCGCGGCATCGTCCGGGGCACGCTGGCCGGGCTGGCCCTCACCGTGCCCATCTGGCTGCTGCTGCTGTGGATTCCCGAAACGCGCGTCTATCAGGAAGGCGGGCTGCTGACCATCATGTTCGGCGTGATCGGCGGGGCAGGGCTGGGCGGCATCTTCGGAGCGCTGACGGGCAGCGACCACGGCGACTACGTCAAGCTGCTGCGCCGCATGGGCGTGCCCCCTGCCGAGGCCGAGCGGTTCCAGAACGCGCTGAGTGACGGCCACGTCCTCGTGATCGCCCGCGACCCCGACACCCGCCGCGCGGACGAGGCCCTCAGCCTGATGCGCCGCCACGGGGCCCTGCGCCTCGAGGACGCCGTGGGCGGTGGCCGCCTCCAGAGCGAGCGCGAGGGGCAAGACGGGCGCTGAGACGCGGGGAACAGGGCAGGAGCGGTGGGGGAGACCTCGCCGCTTCTCTGTTGGTGGGGGGCTCCGGCCTTGCCCGGCGGCTCTCCGTTCTCGGGGGTGTCCGGGGGAGGGTGGAGCGTTGGTCGGCAAGGCCCCCTCACCCCTTGCTGCGCGAGGCCCTCTGCTTCGCAGTTCTGCGAGTCACCCACCAGGGGAGAGGGTCAGAACCGCACTCCATTGCTTCCGTCAAATGGTCAAATGCCCCAGGGACGTTCCTCCGGCCCCGGCCACACCAGCGCCCGGTCGGTCACGGCGGGCCACCCGGCGGGCAGGTCCACCTCCCAGCCCTCGCCCATGAGGCGGCGCACCGGGACCACGCCCACCCCGCTGCCACAGATCCAGGCGCGGGTGACCTGGGCCAACTCGGTGACTGCGACGGGCCGCGTTTCGAAGAAGTGCCCGGTCAGGTAAGCCGCGCGGGTCACCCCCGGCAGTCCGCCCGACGGCACGACCAGCCGCCCGTCCAGCTCCAGCAGCGGCGAGGTGCGGCCCCCGTCCACGACATGTCCAGCACCGTCGGTGAGCCAGCCCTCGAAGGCCCCGGCGGCCGCCCGCCCCGCGAGCAGGTAGGGAAGATAACTCCCGGTCTTGTGCCCGGCGAGCTGCGGGTGGACCTGCACGCCCGTGAGCCGCACGGCGACGCCTGCCTCCGGCCTCGGTCCTGGTGCCAGCGGTCGCCGGGACCAGAAGGTGCCCTCGGCCGTCACGGTGACGCGCAGCAGGCCCCAGCCCACCGTGTCCAGCCGGGGCAGCTCCGCCTCCGGGGTGGGGAGGCCCAGCACCTCGCACGTCCCGCGCAGCCGGGCAAGGTGTTGCGGCCACAGCAGCGGCACTCCGTCCCAGGTCCGCACGGTGGTGAAGGCCGATTCGCCCAGCAGCCAGGCAGGGGCCTGCGCCCCGGACGGGAGGGGCCTCACCCCCGCGCCTCCCGGCTCAGCCGCAGCCAGTTGCCCAGCAGCACCCGCCCCGCCGGACTCAGGACGCTTTCGGGGTGAAACTGCACCCCCCACGCGGGGCGGCCGGGCACCTCCAGCGCCATGATCTCACCGTCCTCGCTGCGGGCGGTGACCAGCTCGCCCGGCAGGCCGCGCACCACCAGCGAGTGATACCGGCCGAAGGGGGCACCGTCCGCGATCCCCTTGAAGAGGCCCGCCCCCGCGTGCCGCACCGCCGCCGGGCGACCGTGGACCGGGGCGGCCCGTTCGACCCGGCCCCCCAGCACCTCGCCCAGCGCCTGATGCCCCAGACAGACGCCCAGCAGCGGCACATCTCCCTCCAGGCAGCGGCGGGTCAACTCCAGCGTGGAGCCGCTGGTGGCGGGGGTGCCCGGCCCCGGTCCCACCAGGACGGCGTCCGGGCGGGAGGCCAGCAGTGCGCCCGCGCTCTCGTCCCCGGTCCGCAGGTCCACCCTGGCCCCCAGCGCGAGCAGGTCGTGGACGAGGTTGAGGGTGAACGAATCGCGGTTGTCGAGCACCAGCACCCGCAGGCCCGTGCGCGTCCCGGCGGGCGGCGGTGCCCAGGGACGCCCCGGCACGG
>NZ_JASNGB010000105.1 GCF_030271215.1 Deinococcus rhizophilus
GACCACCACGCCGGGCGGCAGCGCGGGAGCGTCGGTGGGCGGGGCGGGGCGTCGGGCACGGGTCATAGGGGCAGTGTGAGGGCCAGCCCCCCTCGCCCGCAAGTCGGCGGCTCCGTCCCCGCCGCCCTGCCCCACCGGGCACGTTCCGCAGCGACTTCCGGTATCACTGGGCACATGAACCAGTTTGCGACCAGGATGTTTCCATGATCTCCCTCACGGCCCTCCGAGCGGCCGCCGATCAGTTCGGCACGCCTCTGTATGTCTATGACGCCGCCGAGCTGGACGCCGCGCTGGGGCAGGTGCGCTCGGCCTTCGGGGAGGCGCGGGTGTACTACGCGGTGAAGGCCAACCCCAACCTGAGCCTGTTGCGGCGGCTGCACGCGGCGGGCGTGGGCTTCGAGTGCGTCAGCGCCGGGGAGATCGCGCGGGCCCGGGAGGTCGGGGCCTCCGGGGACCGGGTGCTGGTCAACGGTCCGGCCAAGCTGCCCGGCGAGTACGCGGCGGGAGCGCGGCTGGGGGCGACCTTCGTGGTGGACCGCGAGGAGGAGGTGGGCCTGCTGCCCCCCGGCTCACGGGCCCTCGTGCGGGTCAATCCCGCGCTGGCGGTGAGCACGCACGACCACCTCGCCACGGGCGCGGCGGGCAGCAAGTTCGGGGTGACGCCCGCCCAGGTGCCCGGCGTGTTGCGGGCGCTGCGGGAGGCCGGGCACACGGCGCTGGGACTGCACGTCCACATCGGCAGCGCGATCCGGGACGCCTCAGACTTCAGCGCGGCCTTCGCGCGGCTGGCCGGATTGCACCCGGCGGTGGGCAACCTGGAGGTGCTGGACGTGGGCGGCGGCTGGGGCGTGGACGCCGACCTGCCGGGCATCGCGCGGGAGGCGCGGGCGGCGGCCTCGGTCTTCGGGGCCGGGCTGTGGGTCGAGCCGGGGCGCTATCTGGTCGCGCGGGCGGGCACGCTGCTCACGCGGGTGGTGGGCACCAAGCGCACCGGTCGCCCCTTCGTGCTCACAGACGCGGGCATGACCGAGCTGCTGCGGCCCATGCTGTACGGGGCCGAGCATCCGGTCACGGCGCTGTGGCAGGGCGGCCCCGAGGAGGTCTGGGACGTGGCGGGGCCAGCCTGCGAGAGCGGCGACCTGCTCGCGCGGGACGTGCCCCTCCCCGCACCCGTGCCCGGTGGCCTGCTGGCGATTGGCGAGGCCGGGGCCTACGGCGCGAGCATGAGCAGCACCTACCTCACCCGCCCGCGCCCCGCCGAGGCGCTGTGGGAGGGAGGCGAGTGGAAGCTGATCCGCCGCCGCGAGACGCCGCCGGACATCTGGGCGATGGAGACGGGGCTGGAGTGAGGGGCGGCCCGCACCCCCGCCGGGACGTTCGCCCTGCCCTCGGCTATCATGCGGGCGTGACCGCCTCGTCCACCCGCCTGCCCCCACCCGCACCCGACACCACCCGCGCCCGCATCCTGACCGAGGCGGCGCGGCTGTTCGTGGCGAGCGGGTACCACGGGGTGTCCATGCGTGAGGTGGCGGCGGCCGTCGGCGTGACCAAGCCTGCGCTGTACCACCACTACGCGGACAAGGAAGCGCTCTTTCTGGCGATGCTCGACGGCACCCTGACGGGGTTGGCGCGGCTGGTCGCCCACGCGGAAACGCAGGCGGGGGTGCGGGCCCAGCTGGGGACGCTGGTGGGCGACCTGCTGGCGAGTGCCCCCGAGCAGCGGGTGGGCCTGCAACTCGCGGGCGAACTGCGCCACGTCTCGCCGGAGCGCCGCGCCGCCTTCGAGAATGAGTACCGCCGGGTCTGGATGGGCGGCCTGAACAGGCTGATTGAGGGGGCCGCCGCACGAGGCGAACTGCGGGGCGACCTGCCCGCCGGCATCCTGACCCGCGCCCTGCTGGCCCTGCTGTACCCGCTGGTCACCGGAGCCCCGCCCAGCGATCCGGCAGGAACCGCCCGTGGCCTGCTGACCATCTACCTCGACGGAGCGGCGCAGCCTCCCGGCGCCGGGAACCGGCCGGAACATGAAGGGCCTTCATCTGACATTTAAGATTCGTGCACAACTTCTCCCGGAGCATGGGTCCTACCGCGCGGCGAATGCAGGCCGCGCGTCCTTGTCCCTGGTTTCCGTTTGCCGTCTCGGCGGCCTTTCCGGTAGACGTTCGCCCGCCCGGGTGACGGCCGCCCTCCCTCTGGAGTCTCCCTGTGTTAGAAACCCTGTTCGGCTGGATTTCTCAGCCCGAAGCCTGGCTCGCCTTTGGCACGTTGCTGCTGCTGGAGATCGTCCTCGGTATCGACAACGTGATTTTCATCAGCATCCTGGCGGGCAAGCTGCCGCCCGAGCAGCGCCAACGCGCCCGCACGGTGGGCCTGATGGCCGCGCTGGTCATGCGGCTGCTGCTGCTGTTCTCGATCGCCTGGATCTACCGCCTGCAAAACGACCTGTTCACCCTCTTCGGCATGGGCTTTTCCGGGCGAGACCTGATCCTGATTCTGGGCGGCCTCTTCCTGCTGTACAAGGCCGTCAAAGAGATGCACGAGCAGCTCGAGGGTCCTGCCGCCCACGACGCGCCCACGGTGGGCCGGGCAGCATCGGCGGGCTTCGCGGCGATCATCGCGCAGATCATGGTGCTGGACATCGTGTTCAGCCTCGACTCGGTGATCACGGCGGTCGGGATGGCCGACGACATCGGCGTGATGGTGAGCGCGGTCGTGCTGACGGTGCTGATCATGCTCGTCGCCGCGCGGCCCATCGGGGAATTCGTGCAGGCGCACCCCACCGTCAAGATGCTGGCCCTAGCCTTCCTGCTATTGATCGGCGTGAACCTGATCGCGGACGGCTTCGGCTTCAAGATTCCCAAGGGCTACACCTACTTCGCGATGGGCTTCGCCATCATGGTCGAGTTGCTGAACCTGCGGGCGCGGAAAGGCAAGCCGGTTGAGCTGCACGACACGGGGCGCCACCCCGACAAGGCATAAGAAAGACCAAACTCAGCGGAGGCGGAGGCTCACGGGCTTCCGCCTTCTTCTTGGTGGGAGACGGAGCCTGAAGCCACCTCGCGCTCACCCTGAAGCAGCACCAGCCGCAGGCCCCTGGCTTCAACGACGACTTCCGACGAGGCCGTCGCCCAGGCTCCAGGATGTTCGCCGCGCCTGCCCATCCCCTCCAGCGCGGCATCGTGGGCGGCGCTGAGCAGCCGCAGCGCCAGATGGTCGGGATCGCCGCCCAGCCACGCGCGGCTCCCCTCCACCCCGTCCCGGAGCACCGGGAGCTGGCCGTCCACAACTGACCTGAACCCCAGGCGCGGGCCGAACAGCTCGCGCAGGGCGGCGCAGAGCGGCTCAAGCCTCACGCTCACCGCTCAGGAACAGCCCGGCCGAGGGGCACAGGTCGCGCAGCACGCACCCCTCGCAGCGGGGGCGGCGGGCCAGGCAGGTCTGGCGGCCGTGGCGGATGGTGGCGACGTGGGCGGCGTAGCGGACGCTCCACTCGTGGGGCAGCACCTCGTCGAACCAGCGCTCGATCTTGAGCAGGCTCCAGCGGGCGGGCACGAGGTCGAGCCGCGCCGCCACCCGCCCGATATGGTTCTCGACCGGAATGGCGGGGCGGGCGAGGTCGAACAGCATCAGGAGCGACGCGGTTTTCATTCCGACGCCGGGCAGCGATTCGAGCAGCGCCCGCACCTCCGCGTCGGGCAGGGAGCGCAGGTCACGCAGGCTCAGTTCGCCCCGCGTCTCCTCCAGGCGGTGCAGCATGTTCCAGAGGTAGTCGGCCTTCATCCGCGCCAGCCCGCCGCCCGCGCCGCGCAGGGTGGCCTCCACCCCGTCGGGGCCGTCGGCGAGGGCCGCCTCCCAGACCGGATAGGCCGCCTTCAGCGCCGCGAACTGCCGCCGGGTCACCGTCCCCGTGTTCTGCTGCGCGAGGACCGTCTCCACGAGGTCGTCGAGCGGCTCGGGGCTGACGCGGGGCGCGGGCAGGGTGGGCAGGTACGCCCCGCGCAGCCTCCGCAGCACCTCGGGCAGATGCGGGGGCGGCGGGACCTCCTGGGCCGGAGTGGGGCGCGGCACGGGGGGGCGCGGGTTACGGCTGGGCGCGCAGGCGGGTGCGGTTTCCGGCGCTGTCCACGGCCTCGAGGTCGGCATAGACGCCGGTGGTCTCGGCGTAGAAGTCCACCCGCGAGCCGGAGGTGATGTTCAGGCGCTTGCCGTCCACCAGGACCTCGGTGACGCGGTTGTCGTCGGTCGCCACGCCCGTCACCCGGATCAGGTTGCCGCTGCGCTCGACGCGGGTCGCCTTCAGGGCGGGGGCCTTGCCGTCCACGGTGATGGGCACCTCCAGCAGGCTCTTGTTGCCCGCCGCGTCGAGGGCGCCGATCAGGTAGGTCGCCCTGTTGCCCTGCACCTGGGTCTCGAAGGCGAAGTTGGCGATCTTGCGGCTGCCCGGCTCGATGGGAATGGACTTGCCGTCCACCGTGATGCGCGTGACCCCCTGATCGTCGAGGGCGTAGCCCCGGATGGTAAAGGCCCGCGCCTGCCCCACCCCGCCGCCGTCCGGGCTGGTGACCACGATGCGCGGCTTGAAGGAGTCGGCCTTGCGGGCACACCCTCCCAGCAAGGCCCCCAGCAGGGGCGCGAGCAGCAGCAGGGCGGTGGGGGCGGCGGCAGCGCGGCGCATGGGGGCAAGTATAGCGGGGCCGCCGCTCCTCCCCCGGACCGGGGTGCTTTAATACCGCCCGTGACTGCCTTCCCCCGCCTCCCCGGTCCCGCCGTCCCCGAGGGCACCCGCGACGTGCTGCCCCCCGAGTGGCAACAGCGCGAGCATCTGCGGGGGCGGCTGGCGGCCGAGTTCGCGGCGTGGGGCTACCGGGGCGTGGACGTGCCCGCGCTGGAATTCGCCGACCCCCGGCACCCGCAGGACGCCCGCGCCTTCAAGCTGATCGACGTGGGCGGCGAGGTGCTGGCCCTGCGCGGCGAGTTCACCACGGCGGTGGGGCGGCTGGTGCGCTCGCGCTTCGCCGGGGGGCCGTTTCCGCTGCGGCTGCAGTACGGCGGGCGGCTGTGGCTGCGGGCGCTGACCAGCGAGCTGGGGCGCCTGCGCGAGTTCGCCCAGGTCGGCGTGGAACTGATCGGCGTCTCGACCCCGCAGGCCGACGCCGAACTGCTCGCGCTGGGCCGCCGGGCGCTGGAGGTGGTGGGCGTGGCCCCGGTGATGGAGGTCGGCTATCCCGGTTTCGTGGACGCGGTGCTGGAGGACGCGGGCCTCTCCCCCGGGGCGCGGGAGGCGCTGCACGGCGCGATCGACCGCAAGAGCGGCGCGGACGTGGACCTGCTGGCCGCGCAGCACAGGCTGGACGCCGGGATGACCCGGACCCTGCACACCCTGACCGACCTGTACGGTGGCCCGGAGGTGCTGGCGCAGGCGGGCGACCTCGCGCGGGGGGGGCGGGCGCGGGCGGCGGTGACGCACCTGGAGGCGGTCGCGGACCGGGCAGAGGGAACGCTGCTGTTCGACCTCGGGGCCAGCCGCCGCTACGGGTACTACACCGGGCTGACCTTCCGGGCCTACGCGCCGGGGCTGAACCAGCCGCTGCTGGGCGGCGGGCGCTACGACCTCGGCGGGCTGCCGGGGGCAGGGTTTGCCATCGGGCTGGAGCGGCTGACCGAGGTGGCCGCGCGGGGATTGCCCCCCGAGCCGGAGGTGGTGCTGGCGCTGGACGCCGCCGGGGCCGAACACGCCCGCGCCGCCGGACTCACCGCCGAACTCGCCTGGACCGACGACCGCGCCGAACTGCTCGCCTACTGCGCGGCGCGGGGCATTCGCCGCTGGGCGCAGGGGCAGACGCTGACCGGGGCGTCCGCATGAGCCCGGCCCCCGTGCGCGGGCCAGAACACCTCACCCTCGCGCTGCCCAAGGGCCGCATCCTGACCGAAGCCGCCGCCCTGCTGACCCGGGCCGGGCTGCCGCTGGAGTTGCCCGGCCCCTCGCGGGCGCTGCGGCACGAGTTCCCGGGGCTGACGGTGCTGGAGCTGCGCAATCAGGACGTGCCCGTCTATGTGGACCTCGGCGTGGCCGACTTCGGGATCGTGGGGAAGGACGTGCTGGTCGAGTCGGGGCGGGCCGTGTTCGAGCCGGTGGACCTGCGCTTCGCGGCCTGCCGCCTCTCGCTGATCCGCGAGGTGGGGGCCGACGGGCCGATTCAGAGGGTCGCCACCAAGTACCCCCGCTCGGCCCGCGCCTACCTCGCCGCACAGGGGATTCCCGCCGAGATCGTCAAGCTGTCGGGCAACATCGAACTCGCGGCGCTGACGGGCCTCGCGGACGCCGTGGTGGACCTCGTGCAGACCGGGGGCACCCTGCGGGCCAACGGGCTGGAGGAACGCGACGTGCTGCTGCATTCCTCCGCCCGGCTGGTGGTCAACCGCACGGCGCTCAAGCTGCGGCGGGAGCGGCTGCGCCCGCTGATCGAGCGGCTGCGGGAACTGGTGGTGGGGGACTAGAGCATTGGACAGAATGACGGCCCCCGGGGAACGGCGCCCCGGGTGCCTCCATTCTGCCCCATGTTCCTGTCCCATTCGCTCGCTCTGCTCGGCCAACGCATGCGGAAACCCACCCCATTCTTATGGCAAATGCTCTAGACAGGCGGCGGGGCCTCGCGCTCCAGCGCCGCCGTCATCCGTTCGAGCGCCTCGATCAGCATCGGGCGGCTGGTGGCGAAGTTGACGCGCACGCAACCCTGGTAGCGGTCGGCTTCCTCCGCTGGCGCGAACAGGGGACCGCCCTGCACGGCGACCCTGGCCTCGTCGAGGAGGAATTGCGCCATGTCGGCAGCGCGGGGATGCGCCCGCAGGTCCAGCCAGCCCAGGTAGGTGGCCTCGGGCGGCGAGAAGCGGGCCCAGGGCAGCCGCGCCTCCACAAAGGCCGCCAGCACGTCGCGGTTGCCGCGCAGGTAGGCGACCGTGTCGCGCAGCCACGGCCCGGCCCCCTCCAGCGCCGCCCGCCACGCGGCCACGCCCAGGGTGGAGGGGTGGCCCATCAGCCCGCCCGCCGCCCCACGCACCCGCCGCACCAGCTCGGGGTCGTGCCCCACCATCACGCCGATGCCCAGGCCCGCCGTGTTGTAGGCCTTGNTCAGCCCGCCCGCCGCCCCACGCACCCGCCGCACCAGCTCGGGGTCGTGCCCCACCATCACGCCGATGCCCAGGCCCGCCGTGTTGTAGGCCTTGGCGGGGCCAGTCAGGGTGACGGTGCGGGCCTGGACGCGGGGGTCGGCGGCGAAGGACTCGAAGGGCACGTCCGAGAGCCGCAGGTCGGCGTGCAACTCGTCGGACATCACGTGCAGGTCGTGGCGCAGCACGAAATCGCGCAGCCGCTCCAGTTCCCCGGCGTCCCAGACGCGCCCGCTGGGGTTGTGGGGGTGGCACAGCAGCAGCAGGCGGCAGCCGGGGACGGCGGCCTCCAGCGCGTCCCAGTCGATCTCCCAGCGGCTGCCGGATTCCTGCGGCTCGCGCAGCGGCGCGGCGGCCACCCGGCGGCCCTGGCCCGTGATCGCCTGGTGGAAGGGGTAGTAGATGGGCGTCATGGTGAGGACCGGCTCGCCCGGCGCACTCAGGGCCGCGACCGCCGCGTAGATGCCCGGCACCACGCCCGGCGTGAAGGAGAAGCCCCCCTCCGGCAGGTCGGTCAGGCCGTGGCCCGCCAATTTCTCCCCCAGGGCAGCGATCAGGCGGGGGTCTCCCATCATCTGCCCGTAGCCCAGCCCGTGCGCCAGTCGCTCCTGCAGCGCCTCCACGATGGCGGGCGCGACCGGAAAGTCCATGTCGGCCACCCACAGGGGCAGCACGCCTTCTGGATAAAAGGTCCATTTCATGCTGTCGGGGTGGCGCAGCGCGGCGGGGTCGAGGGAACCGTAGGGAGAGGCGGTGGCAGGCTCGGGGGCCAGTTCGGGAACCTCCAGCTCGGGCTGGTCGGGGGTGGGCAGGTCGGGGTGAGTCATGGGAGGAGGATACGCCGGGGGCTGGAAGTCGAGGGGTCAGGAGGCTGGGAAGGCGAGGAGCACGGTTGTTCTCGGCGCCTTGACCTCTGGACTTTCAGGCCCGCACCCGCGCCGCGCTCAGGGCGTCAGCCGGTGCCGGTCCCGCGGAAACGCCCGCGCGAAGCGCACGTTGCCGATCCCCAGCAGCCGCGCGGTCAGGCGCTCGGCGCCGATGGCGAACCCGCCGTGGGGAGGCATCCCGTACTTGAAGACCTCGGCGTAGCCCGCGAGCGCCTCCGGGTTCAGGCGGTAGGCCGCGATGGACTCCTGCAGCGCCGCGTACTCGTGGATGCGCTGCCCGCCCGACGTGATCTCGATGCCCCGGAACAGCAGGTCGAAACCGCGCGTCAGGCCCCCTTCCTCGGGATAGGCGTAGAAGGGCCGGGCCGCGCGGGGGTACTTCGTCACGAAGACGAAGTCGGTGCCCTGGGTCTCGGCGTAATGCTGCGAGAGCAGCCGCTCGGCCTCCGGGTCGAGGTCCTTGCCGGAGGCGGGATGGCCGTATTTCTCCTCCACCAGCCGCCGGGCATCGAGCAGCGGGATGCGCGGGATGTGGGCGGGCACCTCGGGCAGCGTGGCCCCCAGCAGGGCGAGTTCGGGGGCCGCGTGCTCGCGCAGCCGCTCCATGATGGCCGCCAGGACGCGGGTTTCCACGTCCATCACGTCCTCCTCGGACTCGATAAAGCCCAGTTCCACGTCCAGCGAGAGGTACTCGTTGAGGTGGCGGGAGGTCGCGTGCTCCTCGGCGCGGTAGACGGGCGCGACCTCGAACACGCGCTCGAAGACGCCCACCATGATCTGCTTGTACAGCTGCGGGCTCTGCGCGAGGTAGGCGGGCTGCCCGAAGTAGTCGATGGGAAAGAGGTTCGCGCCGCCCTCCGCTCCCGCCGAGACGATCTTGGGCGTGCTGATCTCGGTGAAGCCCTCCTCGCGCAGGTGGTCGCGGAAGGCCGCCACGAGTTCGGCCTGCACCTTCAGGATCGCCCGCTCGCGCAGCCCGCGCACGGTGACCACCCGGTAGTCCAGCATCGTCTCGGGGTGCACGTGCCACTCCATCTTGGGAATCTCGACCGGGGGCGGCTCGGCGGCGGGAGTCAGAACCCGGAAGGTCTCCACCTGCACCTCGAAGCCGCCGGGGGCCTTGGGGTGGGCGGTGACGCGCCCGACCACCTCGATGCTGCTCTCGGGCAGCGGCAGGTCCAGCCCGCTTCCCACGCCCTGCACCAGGCCCGCGCGGTCGCGCAGCACCAGAAATTGCACGCCCCCCAGGTCGCGGCGGGCGTGCAGGAAGCCTTGCAGTCGAACGGTCTGACCCGCGTGGGCGGGAAGGGCCGAGGTCAGGGTGCGGGGCAGTGGCGTGGTCATGGTGGGATCTCCTGGGTCTGGGAAAGGGCAAGCCCCCGACTCCTACGCTGAGGGGTCGGGGGCGCGGCGATCTGCGGCGAGACGTCCCCTACCGGGGATCGTCATTCACGTTCACGGGGGTGACGCGGGCCGCACTCATGCCGGGAAGTGTAGCGGGCGCACCCTGGGGCGTCAACGTGGGGGCCGGGGGGTATCTTCGGGGGCGTGAGTCTGGAGCGAGAACTGGAGACCGCCGCGCGGCTGGCGCGGGAGGCGGGGGCGCTGCTGCTCGCGCACCTCGCGCGGGGGGTGACCCCCCAGCAGAAGACGGGCGCGGACGACCTCGTGACCGCCGCCGACCACGAGGCCTCCGACCTGATTCTGGCGGGCCTGCGCTCGGCCTTTCCCGGGGACGGGCTGCTGAGCGAAGAGGCGGCCGATAACCCCGCCCGGCTGGGGCATGAGCGGGTCTGGATCATCGATCCCATCGACGGGACCAAGGAGTTCACCTCCGGCAGCCCCGACTACGCGGTCAGCATCGGGCTGGCGGTGGCGGGCGAGCCCGTCCTGGGCGCGGTCTACGCCCCGGCCACCGACGAGCTGTTCGCCGGGGCGGTGGGCCTGGGGGTGACGAGAAACGGCGAGCCGACCGGGTTCAGCCGCCGCGAGGGGTACGTGGTCAGCGTGTCGGACACCGAGTTCCGGCGCGAGTTGCACGCCCACGACCTCCCCGGCATGGCCCCCAGCGGCTCCATCGCGCTGAAGCTGGCGCGGATCGCCAATGGCGAGGCCGACGTGACCTTTTCCATGAGCCCGCGCTCGGAGTGGGACGTGGCGGCGGGGCACGCGCTACTGCGCGTACTCGGCGGCGACCTGCGGCGGCGCGACGGACGGGCGATCCGCTACAACTCGGCCCGGCCGCACCTCGAACAGGGGATCATCGGCGGGCGGGCCGACGCGCTGACGTGGCTGGAGGGCGAACTCGCGGCG
>NZ_JASNGB010000106.1 GCF_030271215.1 Deinococcus rhizophilus
GAGGCCGAGGCCCGCACCGGAACCGACCCCGCCGCCCGGCGCCGCGCCCTGCACGCGCTGGGCCTGCGCACCGTGGACGTGCCCTACTGGCAACCCGTGGGCGGCAAAGGCGGCGGCCCCCTGACCGACCTCGACCTGCTGTTTCACCCTCTGGAGGGGGCAGGGACCGTGCCCACCGCCCTCGTCACCGCGACGATGGAGGCGTACTGGTCGGCCTGGCTGGGAAAAGACCGCGCCCACCACGAAGCGCAGGCCCTGGCTGAGCGAGCCGGAGCGGACCGGGTGGCGCTGCTCCCCGCGACCCAGACGCCGCGGTACTGGCGGGTGGGGTAGGGGGCAAACCATTTGTCGCCTGGGAAGGACGAGCTTTGCTCGCCACCCCCCCTCCCAGCCTCTCGCGGTGCGAGCTGTCCCAGCCCCCCCGCAAGGGGGGAGGGGTCGCTGCTGACCTGCTCTTGCTCAAGCTCTCTTTTCCCTGTGCCAGCCGATCTCAACGTCCCACCTGACGAGTCCACTTTCCAGGCAGCCGAGCCGTTCGGCGCAGCTGCGCCGGGGCCGTTCCCTCGGGCGGGACTTGCAAAGCTGCGCAGCAGAGGATGGCGTGGAGGGAGAAACGGGGGCGGAGCAAGCGAGGCTGGAGGATGGGGGGACGACCTTTGCCCAGCGCAGCGCTGCTCCCCCCTTCCCTCTGGGGAGGGGGGCTGGGGGGGAGGGGTAAGCCGAATCAAGATGCCCAGCCCAAAAAAGCGCCACGCCCCTCAACGGAACGTGACGCCCCTGAACACTCCCTCAGGCCGCAGGCTGATCCGTCGGCACCTCGGCCTCCGCCCCACGCCGCCCCCGCCCCGGCCGCTCCGCCGCTGCGTCTGCGGGAGCCGGGGCCGGGGCCACCGCCGGAGCGCCGATCCGCGCCAGCGTCTCCCCGAAGGCCCGCATCGCGTCGCTGGCCTCCAGCTCGGCCACCGCGCGGGCGTTCAGCGCTCCCAGCTCCTCGCGGGTGACGGCGTACTCGGGGGCGTCGTGGCCCTTGAGGGTCCGCAGGACGCTGTAGGCGTTACCCGCCTCCACGGTCGCGCCCTTGCTGGTGGTCACGCGCTCGTCGGTGGTCATGTCGGCGCCGACCAGCGTGATCGCCCNCGCCGATCCGCGCCAGCGTCTCCCCGAAGGCCCGCATCGCGTCGCTGGCCTCCAGCTCGGCCACCGCGCGGGCGTTCAGCGCTCCCAGCTCCTCGCGGGTGACGGCGTACTCGGGGGCGTCGTGGCCCTTGAGGGTCCGCAGGACGCTGTAGGCGTTACCCGCCTCCACGGTCGCGCCCTTGCTGGTGGTCACGCGCTCGTCGGTGGTCATGTCGGCGCCGACCAGCGTGATCGCCCCCTGCGAGATCAGGGTCACGCGGTCGCCCCGCTCCTCCATATGGGCGGCGAGTTGCAGCAGCCCCCGCAGGTGCAGCATGTGCGTGAAGAGGTCGAGGT
This sequence comes from Deinococcus rhizophilus, assembly GCF_030271215.1. Classification (GTDB taxonomy): domain Bacteria; phylum Deinococcota; class Deinococci; order Deinococcales; family Deinococcaceae; genus Deinococcus; species Deinococcus rhizophilus. The sequence continues at coordinate 1,474 of NZ_JASNGB010000106.1, forward strand.
GGGCGAGCATCGCGCCCGCTTTCTTCAGCAGGGTATCCATAGCTGCATTGTTCTGTTTCTGGCAGAATTGTCAAGTCTTCTTCTTGCAATTCATGAAGTTGGGGCGGGCCACCCGCAGGCAGACCCGCCCCTTTCAGCCCGCCCTCAGTTCCGGACGGCCGTGCGCGGCACCAGCGTCAGGCTCAGGTCCAGTGTCCGGCCCTCCCGCAGCACGCGCAGGGTGATGGTATCGCCGGGCTGGTAGCGCCGCACCGCGAACTGGAAATCCGAGAAGTTGGCGATGCGCTCGCCATTCACGGCGGTCACGATGTCGCCGGAGATGCGGTTGCCGTCATCGTCGTAGTCGAGCGGCTGGAGGCCCGCTCTGGCGGCAGGGCTGCCGGGCGAGACGCGGGTGAAAAAGGCACCCGGCGTGTCCCCCAGTCCCAGACCCAGCAGGTCGTTGGCTTCCGCGAAGCGGTCGGCGGGAAGGTTGGTCAGGAAATCCAACCGGGGGTCCAGCCCGATCCCGATGACCGGCGCCTCGCGTTTGACCCCCCGTCGCAACTCGGCCAGCCGGGCGTCGGTGCGGGTTACGGGCACCGCGTAGGACGTGATGGCCCCCCGCCGTTCCACGCTGATGTAGCTGATGACGCCCACGGCCTCGCCCCGCGCGTTGATGATGGGGCCGCCGCTGTCGCCGGGTTGCAGGCGGGTGTTCAGTTCGATGACACCCGACGGAAAGGTCGCCTGATCCGAGGCCACGTCTATCCCGGTGACGCGCCCGGTTTTCAGCGTCAGGAAGGTGCCGTTGCCGTTGCCGATCGCGAGCGCCGCTTCTCCCACCGCCGGACGCGCGGTCGCCAGCGGCATGGCCGGAATCTGGGCGGGCAGGTTGACCTTCAGCAGCGCCGTGTCCGAGTTCTCGTCGAAACCCACGATCTCCAGCGAGTAGCGGCCCTTGCCCAGCGTCACCGCGCTGAGGTTCCGCCCGCCCTTGACCACGTGGTAGGCCGTCAGCGCGTACCCGTCCCCGATGTGAAAGGCCGTGCCCACCCCGTCAGGCTCGGTGCAGTCGTTGGGCGGACAGTCCTCGATCCGCAGGGTGGCGGGACGCAATTTCTCGTAGAGGGCCCGCAGCGCCGTGGTGTCGGCAGCGGTCAGGGGCGCGGGTGTGGCGCGGGCGGGCGCGGTCTGCGTGGCTGGGGCGGCGGCGGGCGCGGCAGGCTGGGCCCGCACACTTTCGGAGGCGAGCAGCAGGGCGGCCAGAAGAATCAGGCCGCGCGGCGCGGCGGTCCGGTTGGCGTTCATGCCGCAGTGTGGCCTCCCCGGCGAGGGACATGTGTGCTCACCCTTGCCTTGTGAGCCGTCCATGTGACCTTGCAGCGGAGGCTGGCCGGACGAGCCTGAGCCCCGAGTCGCCTCCACGCGTGTTCGTCTACGGCACCCTGCTTCGTCTACGGCACCCTGCGGCCCGCCGGAGTCGCGGGCGGCGGTTCTGCCGGGCTTCCGGCTGCTGCACCTCTCGCCCGAGAATTCCCCCGCCCCTGTGCCGGGTCGCCCGGACGAACGCGTGCGCGGCGAGGTGCTGACCTACCCTCCAGAGGTCTGGGCACGGGTTCTGCCCCTTCTCGACGCGCTGGAAGGCGTGCGCGACATGCCGCCCCTCTACCACCGGCACCGGGTGACCGCAGTGCCCGGGGCAGGAGGCCCGGAGGCCGTCTGGACCTCCGTGTACGCGGACCGGGCGCGGCTGACCCGCCCCGGCGCGGTGCCTGCGCCCGGCGGCGACTGGCCCCAGCAATAGAAACCCGCCCCCGGACAGGCCAGGGGCGGGCAGTGCCGGGGGGCGTTTAGCGGACGATGCGCTGGCCGCGGCGGATGCCGAGCTGGTCGGTCAGGGCGATGTACTCGTCGTAGTTGGTGCGCTCCAGGTACTTCAGCAGGCGGCGGCGCTGGCCGTTCATCAGCTGCAGGCCGCGCTGACCGTGCTTGTCCTTCTTGTTCTCGGTCAGGTGCCGGGCGAGGTTCTGGATGCGCTCGGTCAGCAGGGCCACCTGCACGGCGGTGCTTCCGGTGTCTCCCTGGCTCTTGGCGTGCGCCTGGATGGTCTTCTGTTTGTCGATCATGGGCTACCTCTGGTGTTGTGAAGTCCCGCACGCAGCAGCCGGGGCAAGAGGCCGGTTCCCGTAAGCCCAGCCTGGCCCCACCACTCGCGGCGGCAAAGGTGAGACTAGCACACGGGCCGCGCCTGACAAGAGGACGCCGGTTGACAAGCGTGGGGCCGCCGCCTATCATCCTTTTCGCTTCAACCGTTGCTGGGGTGGCGGAACTGGTAGACGCACTAGCTTGAGGTGCTAGCGCCGCGAGGCGTGTGGGTTCAAGTCCCATCTCCAGCACCAACGGGCCGCCGGACTCTTTTCAGGGGTCCGGCGGTGCTCTTTGCTCTCTGTGTCTGTCTGGGCTGTCTGTGCCCGCTCCGGCAGGGTTCCAGAGGTGTGCTATTCTCCGCAGCGCATTGCTGGTGCAGCGCAGCGGGAACGCTCGAACCTGGTCAGGGCCGGAAGGCAGCAGCCATAAGGGATGATTCTCGGGTGCCGTTGCTTCCCGGCAATGCTTTTTTGTGCTCGGGTCAGGCGAGGAGCCGCGCCGCCGCCTCCAGATAGCGGGCGCCGGGGTCCGGCAGGCCGTGATGACGCAGGTACAGGCCCGTCGAGACCCTTACCAGAACTGTCCATTGCCAGACCGCCTCGGGGTCGGTGCCGGTCGCCCGCGCCATCCGGTCGCACCAGCCGCGCACCTCTGACCGGGGATGGTCCGAGGCCAGCAGATGAGAGTTCCAGCCCCGCAGCGCCACCCCGAGGTCGTATTCGGGTTCGCACAGGAAGCCCTCGGGGTCCACGAACACGTAGCCCGTCTCCGCGCCGGGGCGGGCCGCCTCTACTCGCAGCAGATTCCCGACATGGGGGTCGCCGTGGACAAGGACCTGCCGGGCCGGGTCGCGGGCCTCGTACCGCTCGTGGGCGTAGCGCAGGGCCTGCCGCACCGCCGCCTGAATCTCCCGGTCCTCCCCCGCGAGGTCGCGGATCAGGGTCAGCAGGCTGGCTGCCCTGTGCTCGGTGCTGCCGGGCAGGGCGCAGCGTCCAGGCGGCACCTGCCAGGCCTGCTTCAGCGTCGCGGCGGTCAGGGCCAGCGCGGCGGGAAGGTCATGGTCCTTCTCCGCCGACGGCCCGAGGGCCTCCAGCAGCAGGGCTCCCCGGCCGGGGTCATGCCTCAGCACCCGCACGTAGCCGTGTCCCCGGGCCGCCAGGAGGGTGGAGATCTGCGTCTCCAGCGCGGGCTCCGGCAGGGCCAGCTTGAGCACGGCCCGCCCACCGTCCGCGCCGGTGACCCGGCACACGTAAGAACGGCTGCCCCCCGTCAGGGCCTCGCCCCTCTGCAGCTCCCAGTCCCGGCACTGGCGCTCCACCGCGCCCGGCAGCGAGTCCAGCCACTGCTGACCGGGGGCGCCCAGACTCCCCGCGTAGGCCCGCACGGTGGGTTCGACCTCCAGGAAAAGGGAGTCGTCCATGAGGCTCAGCGCGTTTTGGGCACCAGCACCAGCGCCTGCGTTTCCTTCACCACGGCGAGCCCCCGCAGCCGCTCGGGGTCGAGGTCCCCGGCCTTTGCCAGCGCCTCGGCCTTTTTGCGGTCGATGGTGGCGGCCTCCAGCGCGGCGGCGTCCCCGAACACGTCGCGGAAGCGGTCGAGCGGGTACTCGACCCGGCGCGACACCTTGAGTTCGGCGCGGTAGAGGTCGGTCTCGGCCCGCTCGCCCGCCGCGAGCGCGGCCTTGATGCGGGCGCCGAGGTCGTCGCGCTCGGCCTCCAGGCCCAGCAGGGTGTCGCGCAGGGTGGCGTAGCGCTCCAGCAGCTCGTCCAGTGTCAGGTCCTCAGAACGGCCCGTCATCGCCTCTGACGATACGTCAGGAGCGGCGGGTAGGATGCGGAACGTGAACGAGCCCACCCCTCCTTTTGACCCGGCGGACCTCGAGCGGCGCATCCTGGACGCCGTGCGGCGCGGGGCCAGCATGCAGGACATCGCCGCCCTGCGCCCCGACCGCATGGCCTCACCGGAGGACGCGATCGAGGCGCTCAAGGACGGCAACGCCCGCTTCTTTTCCGGGCAGGCCACCCGCCCCGAGGCCAACGCCAACCAGCGCCGCGCCCAGATCATGGGGCAGACCCCCTTCGCGGCGGTGCTGGCCTGCAGCGACAGCCGGGTGCCGGTGGAGATCGTCTTCGATCAGGGCCTCGGGGACCTGTTCGTGGTGCGGGTGGCGGGCAACGTGGTGGGCGAGTCGGAACTGGGCACCCTCGAGTACGCGATCCGGCACCTCGACGTGCGCCTGATCGTGGTCATGGGGCACGAGGGCTGCGGAGCCGTCGCCGCCGCGCTGCTGCCCGAGGGCGACCTCGCCCGCGAGCCCGAGCACCTGCGCCGGTTGATCGCCCGCATCCAGCCCAGCGTCCGGGACCTGCCTCCCATCCGCGACAAGAAGGCCCGGATGCGCGAGGCCGTCCTGAACAATGTCCGCCATCAGGCCGCCGCCCTGCGCGGGCAGCCCGTGATCCGGGAGGCCGAGGCGAACGGACAGGTGCGGGTGATCGGCGCCTTTTACGAGATCGGCTCGGGCGCGGTGGACTTCCTGACCGAGGACGACGACCTGCGGGTGTGACGGCTCCTGCGGGCCAGCCGGACCCGCGCTAGAATGCGCCCCAACACGCGCCCCCAGCCTTCTTTCCGGTGGGCGCGTCTTTCGGGGTCAGGACAAGGAGACGAGGGACCATGGCCGGACACAGCAAATGGTCACAGATCAAGCGCAAGAAGGGTGCCAACGACAAGAAGCGCAGCGCGATGTACTCCAAGCACATCCGCGCCATTCAGGCGGCCGTGCGCTCGGGCGGCAGTGGGGACCCGGCGGGGAACCTCGGCCTGAAAAACGCCATCGCGGCGGCCAAGGCCGACACCGTGCCGGTCGACAACATCGAGAACGCGATCAAGCGGGCGGCGGGCGCGGCCGAGGGTGCGGCCGAGTACAAGGAAGTCACCTATGAGGGCTACGGCCCCGGCGGAACCGCCATCTTTATCGAGACGCTGACCGACAATGTGAACCGCACGGTGGCCGATATCCGCGCCGTGTTCAACAAGCGCGGCGGCAGCCTGGGCACCAGCGGCTCGGTCGCGTGGCAGTTCGAGAAAAAGGGCGTCCTGCTGCTCTCCGATGCCTCGGAAGCCGCGCAGGAGGCCGCCATCGAGCACGGCGCCGAGGACTTTCAGGAGTCCGAGGACGGGCTGGAGATCAGCACCGCGCCGAACGACCTCTACGCCGTGCAAGACGCGCTGGCGGCGGCGGGCTTCCGGCCCGAGGGCGGCCAGATCACCATGATTCCCAGCAACACGGTGGCCGTGGACGAGGGCGACGGCCGCAAGCTGCTGGCGCTGGTGGACGCCCTCGAAGACCTCGACGACGTGCAGAACGTGTACACCAACGCGGAGTTGCCGGAGGACGTGGAGGCGTAAGCGTCTGATTTCTGGAAGGGGAAGCGGCAGAGGGCAGGGCATTTCCTCCTCTGCCGCTTCCCCGTTCGCGCTTACAACACCAGCGCCCGCGCGTTTCCGCCCAGCCGGTCCCAGAGGGTAAAGGCCGCCCGCGCTCCGGGCCGGATGATCCCCTCGTCGTCCCACCCGGCGGCGAGCGCGGGGCCGCGCGTGTGCGCCCACAGCACCTCCCGCTCGGTCAGGGCCTCGCCGGGGGCGATGGCCTCGCCCGCGTCGTCGCGGCGGGTGAGGGCGGCGGCAAAGTTGGCGCGGTGCTCGGGCGGCGCGACCGGGGCGTCGGACCCGAAGGCGAGGATGGCCCCGGCGTCCATCAGGGAGCGGAAGGCATAGCTGGTGTCCACCAGCGAGGGCAGCAGCTCCCGGATCATCGGGCCGTCGGCCTGCAGGTGGATGGGCTGCACGCTGGCGGTCAGGCCCCGGAAACGGGCGATGTCCCCGGGGCGGACATGCTGGGCGTGCTCGATCCGCAGCCGCACGCCCACCCTGTCGGCGAGGGGCCGCAGCGCGTCATACACGTCCAGCACCTCGGTGTTCGCCCGGTCCCCGATCGCGTGGGTGACGGGCGTGAGGCCCAGCCGCAGCGCCTCCCCGGCGAGGTCGCGGATCAGCTCGGGCGGATCGAGCGGAATCCCGGTGCCTGACCCGTCCGCGAAGCCGGGGGCGTGCAGCCACGCCGTGCGGCTGCCCAGCGCCCCGTCTGCAAAGAACTTGACCCCTCCCCACTGAAAGAGGCCGCCCGGCGTCAGGCGCAGCCCCAGGTCGCGGGCGTGCGCGAGGCGGTCGTGCGGCAGCGTGGCCCACACCCGCAGCGGCAGTTCGCCCCGCTGGGCCAGGAGTTGCACGGCCCGGGGCGCCTCCACCGGCTCGAAGGCCATCGTGTGGGCGCTGACGTAGCCCCGCGCGGCCAGATCGTCGGCCCCCGCCCGCGCCGCCGCGAGGTACTCGGTGTCGGTGGGCACCGGGCGCACCCGCGCGACGAGACCGCTGGCGTGTTCCAGCAGCGTTCCCAGCGGGCGCACGATGCGGCCTCCCTCGGGGTCAGGGGTGTCCTCGGTGATGCCGCTCAAACGCAACGCGAGCGAGTTGGCCCAGCTCAGGTGCAGGTCGCGCGAGTAGATCAGGACCGGGTGGTGGGGGCTGACCTCGTCCAGCAGTTCGGCGGTGGGATACCCGGAGAGGCCCAGTTCGGAGAGCAGGAAGCCGCCGCCGCGAATCCAGGTGCCGGCGGGGGTGTTGGCCGCCCGCTGGCCCACTTTCGCCTGCACCTCGGCGACGCTACGGGCACCGTGGAAGTTCAGCTCCGAGAGCGAGAAGCCGTAGCTCACGAGATGAATGTGCGCCTCCGCGAGCCCCGGCGTGAGGGTCAGGTCGCGGTGGTCCCGCACCTCGGCGCCCGGCGCGAGGGCCCGCAACTCCTCGCGGCGGCCCACCGCCAGGACGCGCCCGCCGCCCACCAGCACGGCCTCCGCCTCCGGTTGCCGCTCATCCAGCGTGAGGGTCCGGGCGTGGAGGACGGTCAGGGGAGGGTGCAGGCCGGGTCCGGGCGTGGTCATGCCCCCCAGCGTAGCCCGGCCAGCGGGGGTGTGAATCCTGGTACGTGTCCGGGCTCTGGCCGCTGCTACACTGCCCCCCATGCCGCGCATCCTGGTCGTGGATGACGACGCCGCCATCCTCAAGCTGGTCAGCGTGATCCTCTCCCGCGCCGGGCACGAGGTCCGCACGAGCAGTCATCCGGTGGAGGCGCTCGATCTCCTCAAGGTCTTTACGCCCGATCTGGTCATCAGCGACGTGGTGATGCCCTACATGACGGGCCTGGAGTTTCTGGAACAGGTCCGGAGCCACGAGAAGCTGAGCGCGGTGCCATTCATGCTGCTGTCCAGCCACGCCGAGCGCGGGGACGTGCGCCGGGGCATGAACCTCGGGGCCGACGACTACGTGCCCAAGCCCTTTACCCCGCAGGACCTGACCACCGCCGTGGACGCCCGGCTGCGCCGCGTGGGCCTGACCCGCACCCAGGAAAGCGGCATGTCGGCCCGCGCCCTGGGCACCGCGCAGGTCGTGTGGCAGGGCACGGCGGTCGCGTGGGTGTCGCGCAAGGCGCTGGAGCTGTTTTTCTACCTGCTCGAACGCCGCGAGGTGACCTCCTGGGAAGCGGCCGAGGCGCTGTGGCCGGAAAAGGACGAGGCCCGCGCCAGCAGCCTCTTTCACACCACCCTGCACCGCCTTCGCCGCAGCCTGAGCAGCGAGGCCGTCGTGAGCACCAACCGCCGCTACGCGCTGGCCGAGGGGCTTCAGCCCGACTACGACGTGGCCCGCTTCGAGCTGCTGTCCAAGCAGGCCGAGGCGGGCAGCCTGGGCCTGGAGGAACTGCGCGAACTCGCCGACCTCTACGGCCTGTTCCTGCCCGGTGCCGACAGCCCCTGGGTGGACGAGGTCCGCGCCCGGCTGGAGGCCAAGCAGCTCAGCGTGCTGGGTCTGGCGGCCGAGGCTGCGGCTGCAGCAGCCAGACCCAAGGACGCCGCGCAGTTTCACCAGCGGGCGCTGGCCCTCGACCCCATGAGCGAGAGCGACTGGCGGGGCCTGACCGGAGCGATGGAGACCCTGGGTGACCCCCGCGCCAAACTCGCCGCCCGGCGCGAGGCGTGGTGGTCGGTGGGCCTGGACTGAGCCCGGCACCGGGGGCCACACACCGGCGGCACGGCGGCGGCGGTCCCACCCCCGGCCGCCGTTCTGCATTTCTTCGGGCAGCGGGGGAGGACCCCACCCGCTGAGCGGCGGCACTTGGCCCTCCTCTCATACCGGGCGCCGGGCGAGGGCCGCAAACTGCGCCCCATGCGACACCTTCTGTTTCCCAGCAAGGCCCAGGCCGACGCCTTTATCGCTGACCTCCGCGCCCAGGGGCTGATTCAGCCCGAGACGGGCCAGACCACCGTCAACCGCCGCGCGGCGGGCACGGCGACGGGGACCATGACCACGTCGGACACGGCCTACGTGGAGGGCGGCGGCACCCCCGAGGACGCGGGCGAGGGCGCGGTCAAGGGCACGGGCGTGGGCGCCGTCGTCGGGGCG
>NZ_JASNGB010000107.1 GCF_030271215.1 Deinococcus rhizophilus
ACGAGAACCAGCACTATGCCGCGTAAACTGAAAGATGTCAGTTAAAGCAGTTCACCCCCGGAATCGCCATCTCCAGCACCAGGTCTGACGCCGCGACGCCGATGCTCATGCAGTCGAACTCCCCTTCCGTGATGACGATGACGCCGTCTTGCTGCGTGACTGCCTCAATGCGGAAGGGCCGGGCGTTGCTGCCGGGAGCAATGCCGCCCGCAGACGGCTTGAGGTACTTCGGCTTCTTGCCAGTGAGCGTGCGGGCGTTCACCACCGGGACTGACCCGTCCGGTTGACGGTAGGGGATGATGACCCGATCCAGAAAGCCGAAGGCCGGGTAGAGTTCCTCTTTCTCGTAGTCCCAGCCCTGCGGCAGGAGTTCCGCCGGGAAGCCTCTCGCCACGTAGCCCAGGCCATAGCGGGCGATGGCGGCTTCCAGGCCTCTCTCGGCGAGGTACTGGCGCGCCTGGGGTGATTGGGAGGCCGGATGCTGCGCGGTCTTGCGAAGTCGCTCGTAGGCCGCCTTGGCAAAGTCGGTGAGGTCGAGGTTGAGCCTCGGCACGCTGGCCGCCCGCCTCACGTTCTCCTCGGCGCGTTTGGCGAGTTCGGCTTGGCGTTCCGGCGGCAATCTCTGGCCCCCGTCCAGAAAGTCCAGGGCCTGCCGGGTTTCGGAAAAGCCCATGGCCGCCTTGACGAGGTCCAGCACATCGCCGTGGGCCTTGCACGAGGAGCAAATCCAGGTGCCGCTCCTCGGATGGGGGCCGTGGTGGATGTGGAGGTTGGGGTGACTCGCCCCGTCGCCGTGGACCGGGCAGGCGGCGACCGACGTGGTCGGCCCCTTCTGCTGGTAGCCGTCCAGGATGCGGCTGGCAACCTCCTCGATGGGATGCTCGCGGCGGATGCGCTCGAAATCCACCTTGCCGCGCTCGAAACTCACCCCATGGGGTGGGGCCACCGGAGTACTGGACCGCGCCGGGGTGGCCGTGAAGTCACCCACCAGGACGCTCAGAACGTCGTCGTCGAGGCCCTCGTACTCGATCTCGACGTCCCGCTCGTAGCGGGGCTCCAGGGGGTTGGTGCCCCCGGCTCGCAATAGCTTGGTGGAGAGACCGACCAGCCCCTTCCAGCTTTCGAGGATCGTGCCCATGCCCGGATCTCAGGAGTCTCCCGTCTTCAACTACCGTTCTTTTCGAAAAGAACAGTGAGGGCCTCCCTTCACCCCGGTGGACGAAGGCGCAAAAGCAGCCTTTCTCCTTGCTGCTCTGTAACCTGCCCCACCCGTTTCCTCGCCGCCCCATCGGTACGGTGGGGGCACCATGAGACTCCTGCTCCTGACCTCCGCCGCGCTGCTCCTCGGCACCGCGAGCGCCAAACCCATCGTCGTGGGCAGCAAGCTCGACCCCGAAGCGCAGATTCTGGGCCAGATAATCGTCCTGACGCTGCGCAACGCCGGGCTGGAAGTGACCGACCGGACCAACCTGGGCGACACCGGCGTCAACCGCCGGGCCATCCTGGCGGGCGAGATCGACGTCTATCCCGAGTACACCGGCAACGCGGTCTACCTCTTCCCGCAGGCGAAGATCGGGGCGAAGGACGCGGGCAACCCGGGCCGCATCTACGCCCTGGCGCGGCAACTCGACGCCCGCAACGGCATCACCTGGCTCCGGCCCGCCAACGTGAACAACACCTGGGTGATCGCCGTGCCACGGGCGCTGGCCACCGCGCAGAAGCTGGGCAGCGTGACCGACCTCGCCCGCTACCTGAAGGCCGGGGGACGCTTCAAGATCGCGGGCAGTCCGGAGTTCTTCAACCGGCCTGACACCATGCCGGCGTTCGAGAAGGTCTACGGCTTCAAGTTGCGCGCCGATCAGAAGCTGGTTCTCGCCGGTGCCACGCCCCCCCAGACCCAGCAGGCCGCCGCGGGCGGTACCAGCGGCGTGAACGCGGCCATGGCCTACGGCACGGACGGCACGCTCGCTGCGCTGAACATGGTGGCCCTCTCCGATCCCAAGGGGGCGCAGGCGGTCTACCAACCTGCCCCCATTATCCGGACCAGCGTGCTGCGCGAGAACCCGCGCATCGAGGCCCTGCTGAACAAGACCTTCGCCGGCCTCACCCAGCCGGCCCTGCGGCGGCTGAACGCCCAGGTCGCCCTGGAAGGCCGCACCGCCCGCAACGTGGCCGAGGCGTACCTGAAAAGCCGGGGGCTGATCCGTTAGCGCGTGTCCGTCCGCACCGGGGGACACCCGGGCCGTCCTCGCGCTGGGGGCCCTGCCCATGCTGGCCGGAGCGGTCCTTCCCTGGGTGCTGCTGCGGCCCAACCGGCTCGCGCCGGGGGACTCCGTGGGCCTGCCCCCGGCCCTGCTCGCGGGGGCGGTTCTCCTCGCCCTCCTGCCGGGTTTCTCCGCCTGGCGCACACCCCGCCTGACCTGGCTGGCGGCCGCCCTGACGCTGTGGGCCGGAGTTTGGCTGCTGGGAAACCAGACGGGTGCAGCCCTCGCCGGACAGCTCCCCTTCGCGCGGGCGAGCGCGGCGAGTGGGGCGTGGCTGTACCTGCTGGGCGCGGGGGTGACCAGTTACGGCGCCGCGAGGTTGGCCCCCCGCGCGGGTCTCGCCTGGCTGGGGCTGGCCGGAGCCGCCGCCCTTCTCCTCTCCGGACACCTGAACAGCTGGTCGGTCCTCGTCGAGGGCCGCGCCGAGGGGGAACGCTGGGGGGCGGCCTTGGCGCAGCACCTGCGGCTGGTCGGCGGGGCGCTGGGCCTCGCGCTGCTGATCGGGGCGCCCCTGGCGGTCTGGATCTCCGGGCGTGACCGGGCGGCGGCCACCGTCCTGGGCCTGGCGAGCGGCATCCAGACGCTGCCCAGCCTCGCCCTGCTGGGCCTGCTGATCGCGCCCCTCTCGGCGCTGGCGAACGCCGTTCCGGCCCTGCGGGAGGTGGGCGTGGGGGGCATCGGCGTCGCTCCGGCCCTCACGGCGATGACCCTCTACGCCCTGCTGCCCGTGCTGCGCAACGGGGTGGCGTCCCTCCGGGGCGTGTCCGCGAGTGCCGTGGACGCCGCGCGGGGCATGGGAATGACCCCGGCCCAGCTGTTCTGGCGGGTGCAGCTCCCCCTCGCCCTTCCGGTGTGGCTCAGCGGGGTGCGGCAGGCCGCCGTGCTGCTGACCGGGGTGGCGGCCGTGGCGGCGCTGATCGGGGCCGGGGGCCTGGGCACCTACATCCTGGGCGGCTTACAAAGCGCGGCGAGCGACCTGATCCTGCTGGGAGCGGTGCCCGCCGCGCTGCTCGCCCTGGCGCTCGACGGCGGCCTGCGCCGCGCTGAAGGCTGGCTGGCCCGCCGCCTGGGAGGGCCCGCATGATCGAGTTGCAAGGCGTGGAGAAACGCTACGGGAACGCCCCCGCGGTGGAGGACCTCACCCTCACCTTCCCCGAGGGTGCCCTCTGCGCCCTGCTGGGACCTTCCGGCTGCGGCAAGACGACCACCCTGCGGATGATCAACCGCCTGGTGGAGCCCAGCGGGGGACGGGTCCTGCTGGCGGGCGAGGACACCCGCGCCCTGCGCCCGGAGGTGCTGCGGCGCCGCATCGGGTACGTGATCCAGCATGTCGGCCTCTTTCCGCACCTCACGGTCGCGCAGAACGTGGCGACCGTGCCGGACCTGCTGGGCTGGGACCGCCAGCGAACGGCCGCGCGGGTCGACGAGTTGCTCGACCTCGTGGGCCTCGACCCCGGGACCTACCGCGATCAGCGGCCCGCGCAGCTGTCGGGGGGACAGGCGCAGCGGGTAGGGGTGGCCCGCGCCCTGGCCGCTGACCCCCCGGTCCTCCTAATGGACGAGCCCTTCGGGGCTCTCGATCCGCTGGCCCGCGAGTGGCTTCAGCTCGCCTTCCGCGACATCCAGCGGCGGCTCGGCACCACTGTGGTGATGGTCACCCACGATATCGACGAGGCGCTGCGGCTAGGTGACCTCGTGGCGCTGATGCGGGGGGGGCGCCTGGTGCAGTTCGGCTCCCCCGACGACCTCGTCCTGCGCCCGGCCGACCCGTTCGTGCGGCAGTTCCTGGGCGAGGACGCGCCACTGCGCCAGCTCGCGGGCCAGCCCCTCTCGGCCTTCGTGTCCCCCGGCGACCCGGCCGGGCTGCCGGTGGTGGACGCCTCGCTGGACGCGCGGGAAGCTCTCGGCGTCCTGCTGCGTGAGGGAGCCGACGCCCTCGCCGTTCAGGACGGAGGCGCCCCGCTCGGCGTGGTGCGCTGGCACGACCTGCGGGGAAGTGGACGCCGCCCGTGAGAGGGTTGGGCGCCCTCCTCTGGCCCGCCCTCCTGGTCCTCTGCCTGTGGCCGGGGGTGCTGCCTGGCCTGCTCGCTCCACTGGCGGGAGGGGAGCCCCCCACGCTGGACACGCCGCTGTGGCGGCTCACCCTCGTCCACCTGGGCCTGGTGGCGGCGGCGACCGTGGTGGTGGTGGCCCTCGGCGTCCCCCTCGCCTTGGCGGTCACGCGTCCCGGCCGGGACGCCCTGCGTGACCTGACCGGGGCCGTGGCGGGCCTGGGGCAAACGGTGCCGACCTTCGCCCTGCTGGCCCTCGCTGTGCCCGCCCTGGGATTCGGATGGCCGCCGACCCTGCTGGGCCTGGTGCTCTACGGCCTGACTCCGGTGGTGGGCAACGGCATCGCGGCGCTGCGGGCGGTCGACCCTGATGCCCTTGACGCAGCCCGCGGCATGGGCATGACACCAGGACAGACCCTGCGGCGCATCGAACTGCCGCTGGCCCGCCCGGTGCTGCTTGCAGGCATCCGCACCGCGACCGTCTACAACGTCGGCACCGCCACCGTGGGCGCCGCGTTGGGCGCGGGCGGCCTGGGCGAGCCCATTATCAACGGCCTCTCCCAGCAGAACACGGCCCTGGTGATGGTGGGCGCGGTGCTCGCGGCGCTGCTGGCGCTGAGCCTGGATGCCCTTCTGGGACAGGGGTCCAGGCAGCGGCAATGAACCAGCTACCCTTGTGAGTGCGGTCTGCAACTCCCGCAGACGTGGGATGCGGCTTGCCCCAGGGCTGATGCCCAGCTGGAGCTGGGGAGTTGAGGCGTTCTTTTCGAAAAGAACAGGGGAAGCGGCATTCGCGGCTGCCTCTCCCTCGTTGTTTGGTGCCAACGCCCAAGCCTGCAGGCGCGGCACCAGGCCAGGGCCCACCACGTCCGCGGGACTTCGTTGCCGTTAGAAAAAGTGGCGTAATCCCCCGGTTTTCAAACCGGGGATATAAGCCCCCAACGGGGGCGCAATTCGACGCCGTAGGCGGCGCAGGGCCACCTGTAGCGGGCCGTCATGTGATACCAAATGCACATGGCTGGAGAGCGTTCCACACGACACGCGCACTTCAATCTGAACTACCATCTGGTGTTCACGCCGAAGTACCGCCGTCGTTCGTTCTACGGCCCCGCCCGCGAACGCCTGATGGAGATTTTCACTGCCACCTGCGCGGAACGGGACTGGCTTATCCGGGGCATGGAGGTCATGCCTGACCACGTTCACCTCTTCCTCTCCTGCCCGCCGAAGTGGGCACCCTCCGACATTGCCAAGATTCTGAAGGGCGTGTCCGCACGGCTGCTGCTGCAAGAGTTCCCCGAATTGAAGCGGCGCGGCCACCTGTGGACCCCCTCCTACTACGTGGGGTCGGCGGGGGCAATCTCGGCAGAGGTGATTCAGCGGTACATCGAGGGGCAACGCAAAGGGCAGGTGGACGATGGGGCATAAAACGTTCAAGTACCGCCTGTTCCCGAACCGCGCCCAGATTGCCGTGCTGGACGAGACGCTGCGGCTGTGCCGCACCCTCTACAACGCAGCGCTGGAGGAGCGCCGGACGGCATATCGGAAGTGCGGCGTGTCGGTCAGCTACTACGAGCAGAAACGTGCCCTGACCGAAATCAAGGCCGACCTGCCGGAGTACAAGGGCGTCCACTCGCAGGTGTTGCAGGACGTGGTAGAGCGGCTGGACAAGTCCTTCAAGGGCTTTTTCAGGCGGGTCAAGTCCGGCATCAAGGCTGGGTATCCGAGGTTCAAGGGGAGATTCCACTACGACTCCTTCACCTACCCGCAGGCAGGCAAGACGGGGGCGATGCCCTTGCCGGAATCCGGCAAGGTCTACCTGTCCAAAATCGGCAACGTCCGCTGCAAGTACCACCGCCCGCTGGAAGGGACGGTCAAGACCGCCACCGTCAAGCGGGAGGGGGACAAGTGGTACATCGTGTTCACCTGCGAGGTGGAGGCTTGCCCGCTGCCCGCGACTGGGGACGTGGCGGGGATTGACCTCGGCACCAACCCCAACTTCCTCATCACCTCGGACGGGGAGTTCGTGGAAGCACCCCGGCACCTCAAAAAGGCCGAGCGCAAGATTGGGCAACTCCAGCGCAAAGCCAGCAAGAAGAAGCGGGGCAGCCGTCGTCACCGGGAGCTGAAGCGGCAGATTGCTGCTGAGCACCGCCGGGTGGCGAACCGGAGACGGGATTTCCACCACAAGACCGCCCGCACGCTGGTCAACCGCCACGACGCCATCTTTCACGAAGACCTCAACATCTTCGGCCTTGCCCGCACCCGCACCGCCAAAGGCGTGCTGGACGCGGGGTGGGCGAGCTTCATCAACATCCTGTCCCTCAAAGCTGCGAACGCTGGAAGGACAGTTCTGGGGGTTGACCCCAAGTACACGAGTCAGGATTGCAGCGAGTGCGGCCACAGGCAGAAGGTCAAAATCGGCCACGCCTACGTCTGCGCGAACTGCGGGATGGATATGCACAGAGATGTGAATGCCGCCGTCAACATCCTGAACCGGGGCCGGGATGCGGCCTTCTGCGAGAGCGTGCAGTCTACGGCGCTTGCTGACCAGAGAAGCCCCCTACTTCAGTAGGGGGAGTCATCACAAGAGGGAAGGGTCGACGGCCAAAAGAAAGCCCCTGCTGGGGCAGGGGCTTTCTTTTGGCCGCGAGGACCAGCTGCAGGCTCAGTCGGTGATGAAGGTGTGCTCGCTGTCTTCCAGGACGCGCCCGTTGCCCTGATCCCAGGTCATGCGGGTCCGGAAGAGGTCATCACCCTTCTGGCTGGCCACGACCGCAAACTCGAAGCCGATCCGCTCGTTGGGCTCCATGTTGTCCACGTGGAAGCGGAAGCTGCGCTGATCGGCAGCCGGGACCAACGTCACCGTGGAGTCGCCGAAGGTCACTGTCCAGGTGGACGGGTTGCGCAGGTCGAACTGGTGGAGCGTCAGGTTGGCGGTGGGGTCCTCGCTGAGGAAGTCACTCCAGAAGCCCACGTAGATCGACGCGCTGTCCCTGAAGTTGACCATCCTGGGCAGGGCCGCATCGATGATCACGTTGGTCGCGGAGTTGGTGCCCTCGTTGTCGTAGTACATGTCGTACACGAAGGGCGAGCCGACCGGGTAGGCGTCCGTGCCGTTGTCGCGGTCAAACTCCTCGGCGGTGAGGACATGATCCCACAGGTCACGGCCCCAGGCGGGCTTGCCGACGATATCCACGGAAGCGCAGTCCTCGAGGAAGTTGCGGCCGCCATCCAGCGCGTACTGTCCAGTTGTGGTGCCGTCGGGACCTTCGAACTGCCGGTACTCGTTCGCGTTGCCCCGGAACAGCTGGTTGAGGTTCCAGGCGTACAGCCGCACGCAGTTCACGTTGTTGTCGCCAACCACTTCACCGCGGAAGGTCATCCGGACGGTGCGCGAGCTGCCGTTGAGCAGCGTGCCCAGGTTCAGGCCCAGGCGGCGTTCGCCGGTGCTCTGGTCGAGGCGCTCGAGTGGGATGATGTTCCCCGCCTCGTCACGCGCGACCGGGCCGCTGAAGGCGCCGCTGTACAGATCCTCGATGCGGGCGTTGTACAGGAAGCCTTCCTGCGCGTACTCGGTGGGGAAGCGTCCCTTCAGCGCCGCGTAGGCGTTGCGGATGCGCGCATCGAGCTCGCCCGAGGTAGAGCGGTCGAAGTTATCGACCCGGACCAGGAACTCGGCCAATTGGTTGGTCACCACTTCGGAGTCCAGCGCGGTCTTGGTGATCCGGGCGACCGGACGCACCACGTTGATGTAGTGGAAGTCGTCGACCTCGGCCGCGTTGCTGGCGTTCGCCTTGGCACGGTTCTTGATGTCGTACGGATCCTCGTACTCGGCGTTGAGGTCGGCCGAGGACTCCGGCGGAACGATCCCGAAGGCGCCCTGGAGACCCGTGCCCCCGTCGGTGTCGCCGTCGCGGTTGTTGTCGTTCCAGGCGTAGCCGGGCTTGTGGCGGGCGTACACGTCGATCGCGATGCGCACGTCGGCGCCGGCCGCCAGGTCGCCAATCTCGTTGAAGTCGATGGTGTGGGTATTGAGGTCGTAGTCGCCGGCGACCGTTCCGGTCGTCGCGCCGTCGGCATCGACCAGGCGGGCGCTGCCCAGGACGTAGCCGAGCTCGGCGGGCAGTTCATCGCGCACCGTCACGTTGCGGGCCACCGTGCCCGAAGTGTTGCGCACGCGGATGAAGTAGGTGTAGGTCTTGCCGACCGTGAAGTTGTCTGCGGTGGTCGCCGTCCGGGTTCCCGTATCCATCCGGGGGGGCAGGGTGACGTCCGTGGGCGCGTAGGCGTTGTGTCCAGCGCCGTTGAAGCCTGTCCAGGTGATGATGTTCGGCCCGGTCTTGTCGATTTCCAGCAGCGCGCCCGAGAAGGTCTTGCTGAAGACGTAGCTCTTGAGCAGGAAGTCGTAGGTGGTGTTACCGAAGCGCACCTGATAGATGTAGTCGGCCCGGATGTTGGCGGTGAGCGGGAGTTCCTGCGCCGTGACGTCGACGGCCGGCCGCAGGTAGACATTGCCCGTGGTGGACACGCTGCCGCTGCCGCTGATGGCGTTCTGGTTGGTGGTCAGGAACAGACGGGAGAGGTCCGATTCCTGTCCGGCCACCGGCTCGAGGGTGTAGCGGACGTAGCCGGGGAAGCGGGCGCCCTGGTCGCCACCCACCGTGATGGGCCCTTCCTGAGGCTGCTTCTGGTAGGCGACCGTGTTGAAGCGGTGGATGCGCTGGTTGGCATTGAACCAGTTGTTCTCGAACGCGCCGATGTTCCCACCGAGCCGCTGCCCACTGGCAATCAGGCCGGTATCCCCGAAGCTGGTATCCCCCTGGTAGTACAGGTGGCTCATGTTGGTGAAGAACATCTTGAATTCGGCCAGGGCCGCACTGGCGGCGCCGTCCGTGCCGTTGGTGGCGCTCACGACGAACTTCACGGGGGTGTTTTGTGCGGGCGCGCTGGTCGCGTACACGGTGAAGCGCACGACGCCGTTGGCATCCGAGAACGCGGTCGCGGTCATGCCCTGGGCCGTCAGGTTCTGCGGGGTCAGGGTGCCGCCCGCCTGGGCATGGCCAGGGAAGATGGAGACCAGGTCACTGTCGGCCGTGACGCTCACCCGGGCACCAGCCACCGGGGCGCCGCTCGCGTCACGCACGACCATCCGCACCAGAACGGCTTCTTCCGTCTGGGAGGCGTACAGCATGACGTCTTTGTTGATGTTGGCCTCGCGCCTGCCCACCAGCGCGGCGCCGCCCGCGTCCGTCACGGCGTTCTCGCCGTCCATCGCGATGCTGGCCACCTGCTGCTGCACCGTCTCGTTGGTGCGGTACTCCAGCAGCGTCGAGATGTCCCGGTTGGCGGTGCAGTCGAGGGTCACGGTCCGCGGGCTGTTGGTCGCGGTGTAGCCCTGCATGGCCCCAGCGACCACGGTGTACGTGCCCGCAGCGAACGACATGGAGAGCTTCTGGCCGTTGACGGCCGTCCCCGTGAACACACTCTGGCCAGCCGCGTTGTTGACCGTGATGGGCGCGGCCACGATGCCATTGACCGGCGCGATGCCCTGAAGGTTGACCGTGAGGTTGGCGCAGAGCTCGGGGGCGGGGGTGCCTGGGGGCTGGACCGGCGGTGTCACCGGCGGCTGCACGATGGGGGGGGTGCTGGGCGGCTGGACGATGGGGGAAGTGGGCGGTGTGGGCGTGTTCGGAGTCGACGTGCTGCCGCACGCAGCGAGGGTCAACTGACATCTTGCAGTTTTAGAAAAGGCTGTCTGGAACGC
>NZ_JASNGB010000108.1 GCF_030271215.1 Deinococcus rhizophilus
CGTGGAGGCCGACCTCGCCCCGCTGACGCTGGAACTCGCCGGATGGGGAGCGCCTGATCCCGCGTCGCTGGCGTGGCTGGACGTACCGCCCGCCCCCCGCGTGGAGGCCGCCCGTACCCTGCTGCACGACCTCGGCGCACTGGACACGGAAGACCGCATCACCGCGCGGGGCCGGGCGCTGCTGGAACTGCCCACCCATCCCCGCCTCGCCCACCTGCTGCATGATGGGCAGGCGTCGGGTCTGGGGGCCCTCGCCGCTGATGTGGCCGCGCTGCTGGAGGAACGCGACCCCCTCGGCGCCGGGGTGGGGACTGACCTGACCGACCGGGTGGCGGCGCTGCGGGCGTGGCGGCGCGGGGAGCGCGGAAGGGGAGACGGGGCCGTGCTGGAGCGGGTGGAGCGCCTCGCCCGGCAGTGGCGGCGTGAGCTGGGGGTGCGCCCGGACGACTCGCCGCCCGACGGTTCCCTGGTGGGCCAGCTGATCGCCCTCGCCTACCCGGAGCGGGTGGCGCTGGCACGGGCGGGCGGCGGGGGCCGTTTCCTGCTGGCGGGCGGGCAGGGGGCGCGGCTGCCGGAGGGGGACCCGTTGGCCGGAGCCCCGGCCCTCGCGGTCGCGCACCTGGATGCGGGAAGCGGGGAAGGCCGCATCTACCTCGCCGCGCCGCTGGACCCCGCTGCCCTGGACGCCCGCGCCGGGTGGCAGGACGCCGTGCGCTGGGACCCCCGTAGTGGAGTGCTGGTCGCCGCCCGCGAACGCCGGGTGGGGGCGTTGGTGCTGGAGTCACGCCCTCTGGCGGGGCTACCCCACGCCGAGCGGGTGGCCGCCCTCGCCGGGGCGGTCCGCTCCGAGGGCCTGCATCTGCTCACCTTTCCCCCGGAAGCCGGGCAACTCCGCGCCCGCGTGGAGTCCCTGCGGCACTGGCGCCCGGACGGGGACTGGCCCGACCTCTCCGACCCTGGCCTGCTGGAGACGCTGGAGGGTTGGCTCGGCCCCCACCTCACTGGCGTCCGCACCCGCGAGGAGCTGGGGCGGGTGACGCTCCTGCCCGCCCTGCAAGCCCTGCTGCCCTGGCCGCTGCCCGCCCGCCTTGACGAGCTGGCGCCCACCCATCTTTCCGTCCCCAGCGGCTCGCGCGTCCGGCTCAGCTACCGTCCGGACGGGTCGCCCCCGATCCTGGCCGTGAAATTGCAGGAACTGTTCGGCCTCGCGCAGACCCCGACCGTGAACGGGGGCCGCACGCCCGTGCTGCTGCACCTGCTCTCGCCCGCCGGACGCCCGGTGCAGGTGACCCAGAACCTGCGCTCCTTCTGGAACAGCAGCTATTTCGAGGTTCGCAAGGACCTGCGCGGCCGCTACCCCAAGCACCCCTGGCCCGACGATCCCTGGAGCCACGTGCCGACGGGGGCGACGAAAAAACGCCTGTAGCGTGTGGCCCGTGGCGGCTGGAGAAAGGAGGGGGGAAAGGAGGAAGGTGGGGGACGTGATCTGGCGTCTCCCACCTTCCTCTTTGCTCTCCACAGGCGACAGGGCACGCGCCACGCGTCCCCTACAGCAGTTGCGCCAGCGCCCCGCCCACCAGGGTCAGCGTCATCACCCCGAGCATGACGGCGGCGACGTTGCGGGGGGAGGCCGGGGCCAGCTCCCGCGCCGGGGCCGGACGGGGAGCCGCCCACTCGCGCTGGACCGGGGCGGTTGCCCGTGCCGTGCGAATCGTACGGACTCCGATGGAATCCTTGACGAAGTGATTCCATCCGAGCGGAGGCGAGAAGGAGAAAGGGCGGGTTCCGGGAGATGGATGGACTTCCGGTGGTGTTCCGGAAGTCAAGGAATTGGACGGAATCCGTATCACGCGGCCCGCCCGTGTCCGCCCTGCGGAGCGGGGTGCAGGCTGCCCAGCGCGGCCTTGAGGTGCTTGTACACCTCGCGCTGCAGGTCGAGGTCTTCCGGCAGCTCGTACTTGAGCTGCTCCATCGCCTGCACGAGGTGGGCGCCGCCGNCACGCGGCCCGCCCGTGTCCGCCCTGCGGAGCGGGGTGCAGGCTGCCCAGCGCGGCCTTGAGGTGCTTGTACACCTCGCGCTGCAGGTCGAGGTCTTCCGGCAGCTCGTACTTGAGCTGCTCCATCGCCTGCACGAGGTGGGCGCCGCCGGGGCTGCGCTCGTGGTCGGGCCGCGCCCACTCGGGCAGCTCGGGGGCAACGGCAGGCTCGCGCCGCTGGTCGTTCCAGTCCACCCACTGCTTGGGCAGGTCGTAGAGGTAACGCCCGATGCCGAACTGCACCGCGCAGCGCTTCAGTGCGTCCGACGACGCGGCCTTGAGGGTCCCGTACTCGCCCTCGCCCGCCTCGCCGATGTCCTCGCGGGTCACGCCGAGAACCGTCAGGCGGCCCTTGACGGTGGGGTGCTGGGTGCCGGAAATCACCTCGATCTCGAAGCTCCACCCGTCGGGGCACACGGCGTCCAGCCGGTCTTGCACCGCGCGGGCATCCACGTAGGAGAGCAGCAGGGCGCGGGTGCGCTCCCCGTTGAAGGCCTGCGGCTTCCACCCCACCAGATGAGCGGGAAACGGAGCCTGGAGTCGTTTCTGAACATCGCTCAACTTCATGCGTTTAGTTTATAACGTAATGGCGTTACGGTCAAGACAGAATGCAGGGGGCGTTGCGGGGGTCAAACACGAAAAAACCCCGGCGGGAGCCGGGGCCTGTGCAGCAAGCGGTGTGGGGCGAACCTTACTTCGTCTCGGTCAGGCTGTACGAACCGCTGCCGGAGTAGGAGTAGACCTCCCAGCGGTAGGTGCCGCTCCCGGCCGCGTAGGTGATGCTCTCGCTGCTGCTCGCGCCCTCGCTGGAGGAGACGTCCGCCCAGGCGCTGCCGTTCCACTTCTGCAAGAAGAGGTCGAAGTCGGTGCCGCTGGGGCCGCTGAGCGTGGCCCTGAGGGTGCCGCCCGCGTAGGAAAAGCCGCCCGTGCCCGGCTTGTAGGAGCTGGTGCGGCTGCTCACGCTGCCCGTGTAGGTCGTGGTGGTGCCGGGCGTGGGGGCCGGGGTGGTGATGCCCGTGCCGGTGTACAGCAGGCGGTTGGGGCTGCCGGTTTGCGCGCCCGTGACCTTGCCGGTGGTGGCGCCATTGAGCAGGGCGCTGGTCACGGCGCTGTTGCCAGAGTTGCCGCCCGCGATCAGCAGCGCGATGGCCCCGGCGACGTGCGGGGTCGCCATGGAGGTGCCGCTGATGGTGTTGGTGGCGGTGGTGCTGCCGATCCAGGTCGAGGTGATGTTGCTGCCCGGCGCGAACAGGTCCAGGCACGACCCGTAGTTGCTGAAGCTGGAGCGGGCGTCGGTGTTGGTGGTGCTGCCCACCGTGATCGCGCTCGCGGCGCTGGCGGGGGAGACGTTGCAGGCGTTCTGGTTCTCGTTGCCCGCCGCGACCGCCATGATCAGGTTCTTGCTTGCGGCGCTGTTCACGGCGTCGTTGACCGCCTGGCTGAAGCCGCCGCCCAGGCTCATGTTGGCGACCGCCGCCGCGCTGCCCTTGTTGCTCACGGCCCAGTTCACGCCCGCGATCACGCCCGAGTTGGTGCCCGAGCCGTCGCAGCCCAGCACCTTCACGGCCACGAGCTGCACGCCCTTGGCGACGCCCCAGGTCGCGCTGCCGACCGTGCCCGCCACGTGGGTGCCGTGGCCCTGGCAGTCGGAGTTGTTGCCGTCGCCGGTGGTGTTGGTGCCCCACACGGCCCGCCCGCCGAAGTTGGTGTGCGACGTGTTGATGCCGGTGTCGAGGATGTACGCCTTCACGCCGCTGCCGGTCGAGTTGTACACGTAGGTGCCGTTCAGGGGCAGGTTGCGCTGGTCGATGCGGTCCAGGCCCCAGGTCGCGCCGCTCTGGGTCGCGCTCATCCGCATGGTGCTGTCCTGCTCGATGTACTTCACGCGGGCGTCGGCCCGCAGCGCCTGCAGGTTCTGGGGGCTCAGGCGGGCCGCGAAGCCCTCGATGGTCTGCGAGTACAGGTGCTGGACCGTGATGCCCTGCGGGTCAAGGTTCAGCGCCCGGACCAGTCCGCCCGCGTCCTGCGCGCCCAGGTTGCTCGGCGCCGCGCCCTCGCTGAAGACCACGATGTACTGCCCGGCCACCGCATCCGGGTTCGCCGTGCCCAGCAGGGGCGCCAGCGTCCGCGCGGGGCGCTGGGTGGTCGCGCTGTCCGGCACCTGGGCAGCCGGGGCCTGGGAGGTCGGAGCCTGACCACCGCAGGAGGCGAGCAGCAGGGCGAGACCGAGTGAGCTGAGGGCAAGGCGTGCAGTCATGGATGTTCCTCCGGAGCAGGAGAGAGCGGAGCCTCGGTGAACCCTTCAGGCGAGGCAGATTGTTCCGACGCCCCAGGTGTAGCACGCCTCTTGAAAATGCCTTCATGCAAACATCTAGACAGGCTGCTGAAACTCCCTTGTAATTTATGAATGGCGCAAAATGTACGGCAAAGTGTCGTCATCTGATAAACAATTCGGACTTAAAGCTGTCATTTGATCTCACCACGCCCTTAAGCTTCCTCACCTGTGACGGACCGGTGTTTCAGGGTGGATGAATGTGTGATGGGACGCGGTGCTGCTGGCCCGGCCAAGAAAAAGACCCCCTCGGCGGGGGTCACGGCGTCGCAGGGCAGCCTGCCGGGGGGAGGGTCAGCGGCTGGAGGCCGGAGCGGGCAGGGCGGCCGGGACAGTGCTGATGGTCACGCGGGCGAGCTGCGAGTCGAGGTACTTCTGGGCAGCGTCGCGGGCCAGCTGCTCGCGAATGACGGGCGCGACCTCGGTCAGCGGGGCGACGCCCGCCTGGGTGCGGCGGGTCACGACGAGCACATGCCAGCCGTACTCGGACTGCACCAGTTGGGGCTGGTTCAGCGGCGCGGCAAAGGACGTGCGGTCGAAGGGCTCGACCGTCTCGCCGGGCGAGATGCACCCCAGGTCGCCGCCCTCGGCCGCGCTGCCGGGGTCCTGGCTCTTTTCACGGGCGATGGCCGCGAAGTCGCCCCCCGCCGTGAGGTCGCGCAGGATGGTCTGGCCCTCGGCCTGGGTCGCCACCAGGATGTGGCGCACGCACGCCTGCGCGGGCTGGGCAAAGGCCGAGCGGTTGAGCTGGTAGAAGCTGGCGACCAGCGCGTCGCCGAACCGCAGGCGCGACTTGATGCCCTCCAGATAGGCGTCCACGACCAGCTCGCGCTCGATATCGGCCCGCAACTCGGCGGCGTTCGCAAAGCCGTTGGCGGCCAGCGCCTCGCCGAAGTCGGCGTCGCTGCCGAAGCCCTTCTGGGTCTCGACCAGCTGCGCGTCCACCTGCGCCGCCGTGACCGCCGTGCCCCGGCGGGCGAGCTGGTAGACCGCCCGGTCGCGGGCGTACTGGGTCAGGAACTCGGTCCGCGCCCCGGCGAACTGCCCCAGCGCCTCTTCGGAGTAGGGGATGCCCTGCGAGTTCAGCACCCGCGCCACCGCCAGCCGGAAAGCCCGCTCGTACTCGCCCAGCGTGACCGTCTCGGTGCCCACCCGCGCCACGACCGTCTGGGGGTCGGCGGGTGTCTGGGCCGGAGCCGTGGTGGCGGGGGTCGTGCTGGCCGGAGTCGTGCTGGCCGGGGCCGCCGGGGTCTGCGCGGGTGCGGCAGGCTGCGTCTGGCTGGCTGGCGTTTGGGTGGCCGGAGTGGCGGGCGTGCCCGTGCTCTGGGCCAGGGCCGCGCCGCCAAGCAGCAGCGCGAGCGTCAGGAAGCTCTTTTGCATCTGCCCACTGTAGCGCGGCCGGGGGGGAGGGCGGCCCCCCGCAGAGGCCCGCTGCTACAATCCCCCCCGATGCGCCTGACCCTCGTGCCCACCCAGGACCCCCGCGTGTACGACGACGCCGTTCGCTCGCTGCCCATCACCAGCCCGCTGCAAGGTTGGGGCTACGGCGAGGCGCGGCGCACGCTGGGGCAGGAGCCGCTGCGCTTCCTGATTCAGGGTCAGGGCGGACAGACCGTGGGGGCCATTCAGCTGCTGCGCAAACGGCTGGTGCCCGGCTTTTCCACCCTGTACGCGCCCCGTGGCCCGGCCCTCGACTCGCTGGACCTGCTGCCCGCCGTCGCGGAGGCCGTCCGCAAGATCGCCCGCCCCGGCGACGCCCTGCTCAAGATCGAGCCGCCCCACCCCGTGCCCGCCGACGGCGACGCCGTGCTGCCCCAGGACTACGGCCCCTTCCGCCGCGCCGAGACCGAGCAGCCCGAGCACACCATCGTGGCCGACCTGACCCGCTCGGAGGACGACCTGTTCGCGGGGTTGCACTCGATGGCCCGGCGCAATGTTCGCGCCGCCGCCAAGCTGGGGGTGGTGGCGGGCCGCGACGACGACTTTGACGCGTTCTGGGAGATTTTCACCGCCACCAACGAGCGGGCCAAGCTCGGCGCCTTTCCCCGCGCCTACTACGAGGCGATGCTGCGGGAGGGCAATGCCCACGGCGGCGAGGCGTACCTCGTGCTCTCGCGCTACGAGGGCAAGGCGCTCGCGGGCGGCTTTTTCCTGGCGATGGGCACCACGACCGCCTACCTCTTCGGCGGCAGCGTGCGCGAGGACCGCGTGCAGCCGGACGGCACGCCCTACAGGGACGCCAAGGCCCCCGACGCCTTTTACTGGAACGCGATGCTGGACGCCAAGCGCCGGGGCTACGAGCTGTTCGACTTCTGGGGCATTCCGCGCGTGCTCGACGAGAGCAAGCATTCCTACGGCGTGTTCAAGATGAAGCTGAAATTCTCCGAGCAGCGGGTGTGGTACCCCGCCTACGACCTCACGCTCAACCCCGCCGCGCCCGCCATCGTGAAGGCCCTGCGCTGGCGCAAGACGCGCAACAACCTGAAGAAGCGCGGCAGCGCGGACGACGTGCTGTAGGGGCGGCGAGGGTCCCCCCGACTGGTCTTGACCTGAGTCGCCGCAGGCCACAGGCGACGCGCCCCTCCCGTGTTACCTTGAACCGAGTTCAATTCATTCCCTCTTTCCAGGAGCTTCCATGATCGATTTCTCCCTCACCGACGAACAGAAACAGCTGCAGCAGCTGGCCCGCGACTTTACCCGCAAGGAGATCATCCCGGTTGCCGCCGAGTACGACCAGAAGGAAGAACTGCCCTGGCCGGTGGTCGAGAAGGCCTTCGAGGTCGGGCTGCTGAACGTCGCCATTCCCGAACACGCGGGCGGGCTGGGCCTGGGCATGCTCGACGAGTGCCTGATCGGGGAAGAACTCGCCTACGGCTGCATGGGCATCTACACGGTGCTGATGGCGTCCGAGCTGGGCATCACGCCCATCCTGGTGGGCGGCACCGAGGAGCAGCAGCGGCGCTTCCTGGCCCCCATGACCGAGAAGCCCTCGCTGGCTGCCTTCGCCCTCAGCGAGCCCAACAACGGCTCGGACGCCGCCGGGATGCACACCACCGCTTATCTCGACGGCGACGAGTGGGTCATCAACGGCACCAAGATGTGGATCTCGAACGGTGGCGTGGCGGACATCACGGTGGTCTTTGCCACCACCGACAAGCAGGGCGGGCACCGGGCGACGGTCGCGCTGGTCGTGCCCAAGGACACGCCGGGGATGTCCTACAACAAGATCAAGCACAAGCTGGGGCAGCGGGCCAGCCTGACCTCCGAACTGGTGTTCGAGAACGTGCGGGTGCCGCGCGAGAACCAGCTCGGCGGCCTGGGCGACGGGTTCAAGATCGCCATGAAGACGCTGGACAAGACCCGCATCCCGGTCGCGGCGGGGTCGGTCGGCATCGCCCGGCGGGCGCTCGACGAGAGCGTGAAGTACGCCAAGGAGCGCGAGGCGTTCGGCAAGCCGATCTCGCAGTTCCAGGCGATTCAGTTCAAGATCGCGGAGATGGCGATAGGCGTCGAGACGGGCCGCCTGATGTACTGGAAAGCCGCGTGGCTGGTCGACCAGAACCTGCCCCACGGCACCGAGAGCGCCATTGCCAAGGCCTACTGCTCGGAGATGGCTTTCGACGCCGCCAACGAGGCGATTCAGGTTCACGGCGGCTACGGCTACGTGGGCGAGTATCCGGTCGAGAAGCTGCTGCGTGACGTGAAGCTCAACCAGATCTACGAGGGCACCAACGAGATTCAGCGCGTGGTGATCAGCCGGAATCTGCTGAAGTAAAGGTCAGGTGCGAGGAAAGCCCCCGGTGTGCAGGCCGGGGGCTTCGTGTTGACGGGGGCGCCTCAGTACCCCTTGCCCTCCGCCACCCGTCCCTCCGGTTCCTGCCCCGCCGCCATCACTTCCAGAAAGGCCCGCGTGTACCTGGCCCCCCGCGCCGTCAGGTCCGCCGTCGTGCTGGCGATATGCGGCGTGATGATGACATTCTCCCGCTCCCACAGCGGGTGCCCCGGCGGGAGCGGTTCGGGGTCGGTCACGTCCAGCACCGCGCCGCCGAGGTGGCCGGAGTCGAGGGCCGCCAGCAAGGCGTCCGGGTCCACCAGCGAGCCGCGCCCCTGGTTGCTCAGCCACGCGCCGGGCTTGAGGCGGGCCAGCACATCGGCGTTCACGATGCCGCGCGTCTGCGGGGTGCCGGGCAGCAGCAGGACCAGCCAGTCGGCCCCGGCCAGCGCCGCGTCCCGCTCGGTGGGTGGGGTGGCCGAACGCAGTCCGGTGACCCGGGCGCCGTGGGGGGCCAGCAGCCCTTCCAGTATCCGCCCGATGTGCCCGTAGCCCCACACCACCACGCCCGTCCCCTCCAGCGTGCCCAGGTCGTGGCGGGGCTGCCACCGTCCCTCCCGCTGCGCGTCGCGGAAGCGGTGCAGGCCCCGCGCGGCGGCGAGCATCCCCGCGAGGGTGTGGACGGCGACGGCGCGGGCGTGCAGCGGGCTGGCGTTGTAGAGGGCCACGCCGGGCGGCAGCTGGCCCTGCACGTGGTCGATTCCGGCCGTGAGCGTCAGCACCCAGCGTAGGCCCGGCCGGGCGAAGAGCCCCGCCCGCGTCGGGGCATCCGCCCCCCACAGCACCACGCCCTCGGCCTCGCCCTCCGGCAAGGCTCCATTTCGGTAGGGGAGAGCGGTCAGGCCCTCCGCGGTCAGCGCCCGGAACTCGGGCAGGTCAGGCATCAGCACGCGCATCCAGCCACTCTCCTCTGGTGATTTCCATATGAACGTCGGTGTGGTCGCCCGCCTGGGAGCGGCCCACCTCGCGGAAGCCGCAGGCGGCAAAGGCCCGCTGCGCCCGGCGGTTGTGCCCGAAGGTGGTCAGTCGCACCCGTGAGAGAGGCACCTCACGGCCCTCACCCTGCTGGCCTCCAAAGGCCCAGCCCAGCAGCGCCATCACCGCCTCGCGCCCGTAGCCCTGGCCCCACAGGGAGCGCAGGCCGATCATCACGCCCAGGGTGCCGATGCGGGCGGGCAGGGGCGGCGGGGGGTGAAGGTCATACAGCTCGGCGCTGCCGATCAGGTCGCCGCGCTCGTCCAGCACCCCGAAGCCCGCCCGCTCGCCCGTGCCCTCCTCCTCCAGCATGATCCGCCGGAACAGCCACTCGGGCAGCCGGATGGGTTTGGCCCCGTTCCAGTCGGCGAGTTCGCGGTCGCGGAAGAAGCGGTAGAGGGTCGCCCACTCCTCCGCTCCCAGGTCGGGCAGCGGCTTCAGGGTGACCCGGCCCCAGCGCGGGGCGGGCGGGGCGGCGTGGGCAGTCAGGGGGGACCTCCCTCCAGGGCAGGCACGGGGTCAGGAGTCAGCGTCCCCAGCGCCCGCGTCACGTCGCGCGAGAGGCGGTCGAGGTGGAAGGCGTCCCCCTCGGCCCGCTCGACCACGCCGCCCGGCCCCACCACGATCAGC
>NZ_JASNGB010000109.1 GCF_030271215.1 Deinococcus rhizophilus
CCATTACGCGGCGGGCGGGCATCCCGGCGGCGCGATCTACGGGGCGGCGCTTCCCGCGTGGCGCGGCGGCCCCCTGCACCCCCAGCCCTACCGGCTGCGGCCCCGGCTGTGGCAGGTCGGGACCGGGGTGCATCCCGGCGGGGGGATCCCGGCGATTCTGGGGGGGGCCCTGATCGTGGACCGGCGGATGGGTCAGGAATCGGGTTCAGGGCGTTGATACGGACTCCGATGCAATCGTTGACGCAGTGGTTCAGGTCCGGGCGGAGGCGAGAAGGAGAAGGGGCGGGTTCCGTAGGACAGGTTCAAAGGGCCGCTCTCCACCTCAGGAGAGCGGCCCTTCGGAACGTCCGGCTTACTGCCCGGTGATCGCCTTCAGCGGGTTGACCAGCCCGTGGCCGAAGTTGTTGTCCTTGCCCGCCGTCCCGAGGTCCTTGGCGGTGGAGGTCAGCAGGTTCAGGAGCTGCGCGTTCGTCAGGGTGGGCTTGGCGGCCCACACCACGGCGGCGGCGGCGCTGACGTGCGGGGTCGCCATCGAGGTGCCGTTGAAGTACTCGTAGTCGGCACCCGTCACGCTGACCGTGCCGCTGGTGGGCAGCTTGCCCAGCAGGCCCTGGCCGTCGGCCTGGGTGATGCCCACCACGGGCACGCTGGCGCTGTTGGTCAGGCTCATGCCCAGCGGTCCGGCGGCGTTGTTGTAGATCATGACGGCCTTCGCGCCGCTGCCCACCGCGTTGGCGACCTTCTCCTCGAAGGAGCAGGTGCCGCGCGAGATCAGGGCGATGTTGCCGTTCAGGGCCGCGTTGCGGGTGCCCACGCCGCACAGTTCGTTGGTGCCGCCCGCCGCGACCACCGTGCCCGTGAAGGTGCCCTTGCCGCTGAGGTCGGCGGCCTGCACGTCGGCGAAGGTCACGCCGCCGCCCGAGGCCGAGGCGCGGGTGCCCTGACCCAGCGGAATGGGGCTGAGGACGCCCACGCCGGGACCGACCAGATCGACCTGCGTGCCAAAGTTCGAGAAGTCCGCCTTGGCCTCCGCGTCGTCGATGGCACCCACGCCCACCACGTTGTTGTAGGCGGCGGGGTAGGAGACGGCGGCGCCGTCGTTGCCGGTCGCGGCAATGGTCACGGCGCCCTTTTGCCACACGCTGTCATAGGCCCGCTGCTCGGTCTTGCTGGCGCGGCCCCCGCCCAGCGACAGGCTGATGACGACCTTCGCCTCGGTGCCGCCCTGCGACTTCAGTTGCGCGGCGCACCAGTTCACCCCGTTGATGATCCCGCTGGAGCTGCCCGAGCCGTCGTCGCCCAGCACGCGGGCCATGTACAGGTTCACGCCCGTCGCCACGCCGCCCACGCCGTTCACGTCCATGCCGCTCTGCTGCCCGGCCGCGCCCGTTCCGGCGCCGTACTGCGCGAACACCGTTCCGGCGACGTGCGTGCCGTGCCCGTTCACGTCATTGAGCAGGTAGGCGTCCGCGCGGCCCGCCTCGCCCGTGAAGTTCCTGAAGCCCTTGAGCTTGCGGGCGAACTCGGGGTGGTTGCCGTCGATGCCGGTGTCCCCGATGCACACCGCCACGCCTGCCCCGGTGTAGCCGCCCGCCTGCAGTTGTGAGACGCGCAGCGCGTTGTCGCCCCAGGTGTACTCGCCGCTGGGGGTGTAGAGGGGCGTGGCCTGCGCCGAGAGGCCCTGGGCGCTCAGGCCGCCGCCCACCGCCGCGTCGGTCGTGCCGCTGCGGCGCCCCAGCGCGACCCGCTTGAGGTCGGGTTCCACGTACTCCACCAGCGGGCTGCCCTCCAGCCGCCGCAGCGCCTCCGGGCTCAGGCGCACCGCCGCCGCGCTGATCTCGGCCCACTGGCTGGTCAGCACGCCGCCCGCCGCCGCGATGGTCTGGGCCTGAAGCTGCGCCTGCGCTGCGAGCTGCTGGGCACTCAGGCTCTGGGCGCCCAGCGCACTTTCCTTGAACCCCACGAGGTACGCGCCCGAGAGGGCCTCGTCAGCCACGGGAGCGGGAGTCGCGGCGACGGGCGCCGGAGCCTGGGTCTGCTGGCCGCAGGCGGCGAGCGTCAGGGCGAGGGTGGCGGCCAGCAGGGTGCGGGTGTGCGTCATGAGAACCTCAGGAAAGGCGAGAAGACGGGAGCGGCCTCACCGGACCCCGGTGCGGAAGGAACTGGGAGGAATGCCCCGCTCGGATGAATGGAATGTGGGGCGAATAGTAGAGCGTCATGAGGGGCAGGCCAGTCCTCTGTCTAGACAGGACTGTACTCAGTCAAGAATGGGTCAGATTCGCCTTGCTGGTCGGGGGAAGCCGCATCTGCCCACCGCAGATTCGGCCCGGAGCGCCGCCCACCCGTCTACACTTTTGCGCCCATCCGTCCCTGCTGATCAAGCAAAGGAAAGGGGCGGGTGGCCCGTCGTGGCCCCCGCCCCCTGAACGCCGACGGCCCGGCTTACCAGCGCTCAGTCACCGTCTTGAGTTGCAGGAAGTTGGTGAGGTAGTCCGGCCCGCCCGCCTTGGAATCCGTGCCGCTCATGTAGTAGCCGCCGAAGGGCTGCACGCCCACGATCGCCCCGGTGATCTTGCGGTTGAAGTACAGGTTCCCGGCCTCGAACTCGTGCCGCGCCTGCTCCAGCCGCTCGCGCTTGTTGCTGATCACGCCGCCGGTCAGGCCGTACTCGGTCGAGTTGGCGATCTCCAGCGCATGATCCCAGTCCCGCGCCCGCAGCACGCTGACGACCGGCCCGAAGATCTCCTCCTGGGCGATGCGGGCCTGCGCGTCCACGTCTCCAACAATGGTGGGCTGGATGTAGTAGCCCGTCTTGCCGCCGTGCTCGCCGGGAGCCTCGCCGCCCAGCAGCACCGTGCCCTCCTGCGGCGCGATCTCCAGATAGCCCCTGATCTTGTCGAAGCTCATCTGGTTGACGACCGCCGTCACGTTGGCGTTCTCCTCGCCGGTGCCGACTTTCAGCGCCCTCGCCCGCTCGACGAACTGGCCCACGACCGTGTCGTAGACCTCGTCCACCACGATCAGGCGGCTCATCGCGCTGCACTTCTGGCCGTTGAAGCCGAACGCGCCCTGGGTGGCGGCGGTCACGGCAACCTCCAGATCGGCCGTCTCGTCCACGATCAGCGCGTCCTTGCCGCCGAGTTCCAGAATGACTTTCTTGATCCACTTCTGGCCGGGCATCGTCTTCGCGGCCACCTCGTTGATGTGCAGGCCCACCGCCCGCGACCCGGTGAAGGTGATAAAGCGCGTCCTCGCGTGCGTGGTGAGGTACTCGCCCACCTCCTTGCCGACGCCGGGCAGGAATTGCAGCACCCCGGCGGGCAGCCCCGCCTCCAGCATGATGTCCACCATGAATCCGGCGATCAGGCCCGAGTCCTCGGCGGGCTTGGCGATCACGCAGTTCCCCGCCACGATGGGCGCGGCGGCCATGCCGATGAAGATCGCGCAGGGAAAGTTCCAGGGGCTGATGCTCACGCCCACGCCCAGCGGCAGGTACATCAGGCCGTTTTCCTCGCCCTCGAACCAGGTCGTCTCGGCGGCGCCGAAGCCCGCGTACTTCATGGCGGAGCGGGCATAATACTCCAGAAAGTCGATGGCCTCGGCCACTTCCACGTCGGCCTCGGCGTAGTTCTTGCCCACCTCGATGCTCATCAGCGCGCAGGCTTCCAGGCGGCGGCGTTTGAGGATCGCGGCGGCTTTCAGCAGAATCCGGGCGCGGGCGTCCATGTCCCACTTCTTCCAGCTCTCGAAGGCGGCCCAGGCGCCTTGCAGGGCGTTCTCGGCATCCTGGATGGTGGCTTTGGCGGTTGTCCCGACCAGCTCGGACGTGTCGCAGGGGTTACGGCTCTCGATCCTCTCCGCCGTGTCCACTCGCTCGCCGTTGATGACGAGAGGGTAGTGCTTGCCGACGAGTTCGGCGCGGACCTTCTTGAGCGCAGCCTGATATGCCTGCACGTCCTCGGGCCGGGTGAAGTCGGTGAAGGGCTGGGGGCGGTAGTCCTGAACTTTGATCATGGGTGGCTCCTGGGGCCGCGCTCGGGCGGCGGAACGAGGTCGAACAGGGAATCGCCGGGGCGGTCGAGCCGCCGGGCGTGGGGGCCGGGGTCGGGCAGGCCACCGGGAAAGAGGCGGCGGGCGAGCCCGGTCAGAAAGGCGCGGGGATGCCGGGGTGACTCGGGCAGGCGGCCCAGCAGGAACCATCCCAGGTCGCGGTCGTCGAATTCATTCAGCGCGTAGGCCCAGGTGCGGGCCAGCGCCGCCTCCTGCGCCTCGCCCAGCGCGTCGAGGTGCGGCAGCAGCAGCGCCGCGAGGGTGTCCAGCCCCACCTCGCTGTCGGGGTCGAGGTAGGTCAGCGGGTGCGCCGCCAGCCCGGAGCGCCAGCCCAGCATTCCTAGGAACTGGCCCAGGTAAAAGCCGTTCACGTGGCCGCCGTCGGGATACAGCACGCCCGCCTCCCCCCTCAGCCCCTGAGCATCCCGCGCAGCACGAACACGGCGTTGCGCGGCGTCTCGGCGATGCGGCGGGAGAAGTACGGATACCAGTCGCGCCCGTAGGGGATGTAGGCCCGCACCCGGTAGCCCTGCCGCGCGAGGTCCTGCTGCAGGTCGCGGCGGATGCCGTAGAGCATCTGGAACTCGAAGGCGTCCTTGCTGACCCCGTGCGCGAGGGCGAACAGCTTCACGTCCTCAATGATCGACTCGTCGTGAGTGGCGACGTTGACATAGTTCCCGGCCCGCATGTGCGCGTACACCAACCGGCGGTAGCTCGCGTCCACGTCGGCCTTGTCGGGCATGGCGACCGACTCGGGTTCGAGGTACGCGCCCTTCACGATCCGCAGGTTGGGCCGCAGGTCGTCGAGGCTGTCGCGGTCGGCCTCCGAGCGGTAGAGGTAGCTCTGGAGGACCGTGCCGACGTGCGCGTGCCCGAACTCGTTCACCAGCAGGCGGAACTGTGCGAGGGTCTGGTCCACCCGGGGGTGGTCCTCCATGTCGAGGCACACGAACCCGCCGTACTCCCTGGCCCGCCCCACGATGCGCCGGGCGTTGCTCAGGCCGAGGTCCTCGCCGCCCACCGTCTGGCCCTGGCCCACGCTGGAGAGCTTCACGCTGACGTAGGGGGTCAGCCCGGCGGCGTGCGCCTCGTCCAGCAGCTTCAGCACCTTGGCGGCGAAGTCGTTGGCGGCCTCGGGCGAGGCGACGAATTCCCCGAGGAGGTCGAGGTTCCCGAGAATCCCGTCACCTTGCAATTCCTGCACGGCGCGAATGGCGGAGGCGGCGTCCTCGCCCGCCACGAAGCGCTGGGCCATCCCCCAGCCGCGCGAGCGCACGAGGTCTTCGACGAGTTTCTGTCCTGAAACGGTCAGGACGGCCTTGCGGTAGATCTGGTCAAGCATGGGGTCTGACTCCGAGGTTCTCCAGCACGAGGGGGGCGAAGGTGCGGACATGGCGCCGGGCGGCTTCTCGGGCCGCCCCCGCGTCGCGGGCCAGCACCGCCGCGAGAATCGCCGCGTGCCCCGCCGCCGTGTCCGGGTGGGCGTTGTAGGTGCGGGTCTGGTGTTTGATCAGGGCCACCCGCTGCTCCAGGCCCCGCGCCAGTTCCGCCAGGGGAAGGTTGTGCGCCGCCGCCGTCACCGCCGCGTGAAAGGCGAGGTCCAGCCGGGTCTGCACCCGGTAGTCCTCCTCCCGCGCCGCGCCGAGCCGGGCGAGTGCCTCCCGGAGCTGCCGGGCGTCCCCGGCGGTGTGGTTCGCCGCCGCCAGAGCCGCCGCCAGCCCGTCGAGTTCCTCGCGCACCACGTAGGTCGCGCAGGCTTCCTCGGCGCTGACCTGCCGCACCCGCACGCCCTTGTTCGCTTCTGCGACCAGCAGCCCGTCTTGCGTCAGGCGCATCACCGCCTCGCGCACCGGGGTGCGGCTCACGCCGAGGCGGGCGCCGAGCTCGGCCTCGCCCAGCCGCTCGCCGGGCAGAAAGTCGCCGTCCAGCACGGCCCGGCGCAGATGGTCGTAGACCCCGTCACGGACCAGGCTGGGGCGCTCGAAGGCGGAAGGCACCTGGATATTGTATCCAATCTGGGCGGAGGAGAAGGCCCGAGCTCTTCTGTTGACCCCCTGCCCTTGCGGGAGGGAGCCTTGCGCCGCCAGGTGGTCCAGGGGGAGAGGAGGCGGGTGACCCATCAGGCGACGCCCTCCGGGTCAGGAAATGCCCTGCAGGGAGCGGAGGGAGTGAGGTGGAGACAGCAGAGAGGTGGAGACAGCAGAGCGGAGAGGAAAGCCCCCTCAATTCCCCTGCTCTCCCTCCTCCGATTTGTGGCGGTCGGCCAGCTGCCCCAGAATCCCCAGGGTAAAGAGGATCAGCAGGGTCGCTCCGGTCGCCAGCACGTACAGACCCAGGCCGCACGCCACGCCCACCCCGGCGGTGGCGAGCATTCCGGCGGCGGTGGTCAGCCCCTTGGCCTGTCCGCCGCTGCGGTCGGAAAAGATCGCCCCGGCCCCCAGGAAGCTCACGCCGCTCACGACCGCGCCCAGCACGCCGACCAGATCGAAGCGCACCTGGTCCGAGTCGTCGCTGAAACGCAGGATCAACGTATCGGCCAGCACCACGAACAGGGCCGCGCTGATCCCGATCAGGATGTAGGTCCGCAGGCCCGCGCCCCGGCGGCGCTGCTCGCGCTCCCAGCCGATCAGCCCGCTGAGTACAAAAGCGGCCAGCGGCCCCTGCATCAGCCGCAGCTCGCTCCAGAAAGTTTCCATGCGGCAGGCTACGGCATGCGGGCACCCGCACGGGCGGGCGGCTCAGTCCGCGTAGCTCGTTTCGATGGGAAAGATGCGGTCGGCCAGGGTCGCCAGCCCGCGTGTCCCGGCCCGGCGCTGGCAGGCTGCCGTGTCCAGACACAGGGTCACGTAGCGGGTGCGCCTCGCCCCCACCACCACCCGGTAAAAGGCCGCCTCCTGCCGCGAGCGGGTGAAGTGGCACAGGTCGCAGTGCAGCGCGTTCTTGCCCCTGGGCTCCAGCGGGGAAAACTCGGCCAGCTGGTCGCCGTGCACCAGGGCCAGCCGTCCGTCCGCCACCGGGTAGAGGCCCAGGGTCAGGGAGG
Organism: Deinococcus rhizophilus; assembly: GCF_030271215.1. Lineage (GTDB taxonomy): Bacteria > Deinococcota > Deinococci > Deinococcales > Deinococcaceae > Deinococcus > Deinococcus rhizophilus. The sequence goes on from NZ_JASNGB010000109.1 coordinate 7,091, forward strand.
ACTCCTGGCCCTGCGCCTCGCCGAACAGTTCGCGGTACGACTCCGGAAACAGTTCCCGCAACACGTCGCGGGCGCTGTGGTTCTTGGGTGGCGTGTCGCTCATGGGGCCGAGTGTAAGGGAGGGGCCCGGGGGCGGAAGGTGGGGAGTGGCACCCAGCGAGCCGCAGCACAAGGCCGCAGGAGGCAGGAGAAGACAGAGCCAAGACGCGAGCGCCGCAGCCGGGGCGTGGTGTGGGCGGGGTGGCCCCGGCCTTCGCGTGCGGCTCGCCCCACGCCCCAACCGTGCCCCCCCGCCCCCTCCCGCCGTGCCCGCCGCCCTAGACTGCCTCCCGTGAGATCGCGCAGCGCCAACCGCAGCGGCATCGTGATCCGGCGGCGGGTGACGCCTGCCGGGGACATCATCGTGTCGCTGCTGACCCCTCAGGGCAAGGTCAAGGCCATCGCGCGGGGGGGCGTGCGCGGGGCCCTGAGCAGCCGCCTGAACCTCTTTCACCATGTCGGGGTGCAGCTCTACCAGACCCCGCAGGCCGACCTCGCCACCGTGCAGCAGGCGGTGCTGGAAGGGGCGCTCCCCCGGTTGGCCGAGCCGGAGCGCTACGCCTTCGCGCACCTGATGGCCGAACTCGCCGACGCCCTGTTTCAGGAGGGCGAGTTCTCCGAGCAGGCCTTCGACCTCTTCGCCGGGGCGCTGCGCGGCGTCTCGCACCAGCCGGACCCCGAGTGGGTGGCGCTGGTGATGAGCCACAAGCTGCTGGGGCTGGCGGGCTTCGTCCTCCAGACGGGCCGCTGTGCCCGCTGCGGCGCCCCCGACCCCGCGCACCCCGACCCGCTGGGCGGTCAGCTGCTGTGCGGCGGCTGCGCGAGCCTGCCCGCCTACCCCCCGGCCAGTCTGGACTTCCTGCGGAACGTGGTGCGCCGCTCGGTGCGGGTCAGCATGGAGCACCCGGTGCTGGAAGATGAGCGCCCCGCGCTGTGGCGGGCGCTGGAACGCTTCGTGACCGTGCAGGTGGGCAATGTGCAGAGCTGGCGGCAACTGGTGCCGCATGTGGCGGCGGCCCCGGCCTGACCCTCAGTCCTCTATGACGGCGTTGCACACCGAGAAGGAACGGCTGAACTGGCGGCAGGTCGTCGTCAGTCTCGCCTTGCCCTGGTGGGAGAGGCGGGTCGCCCCCATCTGGTCGCCAAACGTCCAGCCTGCACCCCTGAACTTCCGGTCCAGCTTGTCCTCGGAGCGCAGCAGGTCCCCCGCCCGTCAAGCTGGTGGGGTGCCCCGCTGACCCGCACCAGTCCGCTCAGGAGGGCGTGGGGCGCGGCCCGGAACAGTGCCCCGGAACAGTGCCCCGGCGTCCGGCTCCTGAGTGCGGAGGGCGCCGGAAACCAGCCCCAGCCAGATCAGCGGCCACAGCGTCCAGACGGCCAGAAAGCACAGAGCGGCCAGAAAGCACAGAGCGGCGACCAACGCACCCTTTCAATTGGGTTCAATTGGGACCAGGGGGCAGAAGACGCATCCCCTCAACCTACGGTCCCTCAACCTACGGTCACTTCACCCGGTTCGCCTCGATAAAGTCGATCACCTGTTGCCGCGTGCCCCCCAGGAAGGTGAGCGGCCGGGCCAGCGCCCCCACGACCGTGATGTGGTTGAGGCGCGGCAGGACCGTGCGGGTCACGGGCACCCCGGCCTTTTTCAGCGCCGCTTCCATGTTCAGGGCGTTTTGCGGGTGAACAGTGTCGTCGTTGGCCGCCACGAGCAGCAGGTGCGGCGGCGCGTCCGGGCGCACGTGGCGGTCGGGCATGACCTGATCGGGCGTGCTGCCTTCCGGAAAGGCGACCCGGCTCTGGAAGTCCCGGAAGTCGTAGGAGTACGGCCCCGCGATGCCGATCACGCCGCGCACGGCCCGGACCGGCACGCCCGCCTCGCGTAGCCAGCGCTCGTTGACGACGGCCTCCACCGCGTTGAAGGCGCCTGCCGAGTGCCCGGACACGAACAGGTTGTCCGGGTTGCCCCCCAACTTCGCCGCGTTGTCGCGCATCCATTTCAGCGCGGCGGCGGTGTCCTGGACATAGGCCGGGTAGCGGTTTTGCGGCGCGAGGCGGTAGTTCATCACGCCCGTCACGTAGCCTGCCCGCGCCAGGCTCTCCCCGACGAACTTGTGCCCCTCCTTGTCGCCGCTCTGCCACGAGCCGCCGTGGACAAACAGCACGACCGGGGCATTCCGTGCGTTCGGCGGCGCGTACACGTCCAGCACGTTGCGGACGTCCTGGCCGTACTTCTGGTCGCGGGTGACCTCCAGGCCACGGGTGCTGACGGCCGTGTTGAGGGCGCCCTGGGCATTCTGGCCCGAGCAGGCGGCGAGGGTGAGGCCCAGGGCGAGCAGGCCCAGGGCGGGACACAGGCGGCGGACGGACCGGGAAGACATGGGCGGAGGCTAGCGGCCCTGTCTTCTCCCGGCTGGCACGGGGGGCACACTCGGGCTTGAGGCGGCCTTGAGGCTGGGCGCACCCGGGGTCAGCTCGCCCGCACGAACCCCCACACTCCCGCGCCCACGTCCCGCGCTAGCCTGCCGGGGATGACAGCGGGAGGGACGGACGTGCTGGTCGTGGGGGGAGGCCCGGCGGGCGC
>NZ_JASNGB010000011.1 GCF_030271215.1 Deinococcus rhizophilus
GGCGCGGGCAGGGCGGCCCCGCCCCCGCCCCGGCGCTGGGTGCCGAGCTGGTAGAAGGCGGCCTGCACGGGCGAGTGCGCCGTCTCACGGGCGCCGCCCCTCACCTCGTCGAAGTAGTCCCGCCAGGCCGGGTCCACACTTGTCGGGTCGGCCAGATACGCCTCGTACAGCCCCTCGATAAAGGCCGCGTTCGCGCCGGACATGATGGTCTGCGACTGCGTCATAACGCCTCCCAGCATACGCCCGCCCCGGCCCACCCTCCCGTGTGCCCCGCTGCCTGAACACCCCTGCCCCCACGGCGGTAACACGGAAGTTCTTCATGAGTCGGTGGGGACGGGGCCTTGGGGTGCCTGTCATCCCTATCAGGTGTCTAGACGGGTATGAAGGAAGACGCGAGGCCGTGGCAGGGCCCCCCAGGACCGCCGGACGCTCCGGCGGGGGCGGCCGCTGTGCCACACCCACACGGAGGAATCCCATGACCCGTTACCGTGACGACCGCCCCGACGACCGCTATGACGACCGCTATGACGACCGCCCAGACGGCCGCTACGACGACCGCGACATGACCAGTGACGACCGCGCCCGGATGCAGAGCGGGCGCGACCCACGCCCCGGCCAGGACGACCGCCGCGCCATGAGGGACCGCTTTCCGGACCGCTTCCAGGGCGGCGACGACCGCCGGGGCGAGCGGTACCTGTATGCCGACCGCTCAGGCATGGGCGGGGGCCTGGACGATGACCGCTCCGGCCCCCGCGGCTCCGGCCGGGAGCAGTACGGGCCGGACCAGTACGGCCGGGACCGGTACGGGCAGGGCGGCTTCCGCTCGTCCTCCTCCTCTTCCTTCCCCTCCGACGACCGCCGAATGCCGGGGGACAGGGCAGGCGACCGCTCTGGCCGCCAGACCTACGTGGCCGATCCGCAGGGCGACCTGGGCCGGGGCATGGGCGGCATGGAGGACCGCTACGGGCGCTCCTCGGTGGGCGGCATGGGCGGCCAGTACGGAGGCGGGCAGTACGGCCGATCGGGCGGCGGGCAGTATGGCGGCTCGTTCAGCTCCGGCGGGATGGGCGGCATGTCCGGCATGGAGAGCTACCGGGGCAGGGGGCCCAGGGGCTACCAGCGCAGCGACGACCGCATCCGCGAGATGGTGAACGACGCGCTTGAGGACGACGACTACGTGGACGCCAGCGACATCGAGGTGCAGGTGCAGGGCGGTGAGGTCACCCTGACCGGGACTGTGCGCGACCGCCAGCAAAAGCGCCGCGCCGAGGAAGCCGTCGAGCACCTGCGCGGCGTGCAGGACGTTCACAACCACCTGCGCGTGTCGCGGGGCGGGATGGGCCAGGGCAGCATGGGCCCGTCCGGGATCGGTCAGTCGGGGATGGGCCAGTCGGGGATGGCGTCGTCCGGCATGAGCGGCGACATGGACAGCCGGGGCATGGACACGTCCGGCATGGGGCAGACCAGCCTCGGCGGGTCCAGCCTGGGCCAGAGCAGCAGCGGCCTGGGCGGCAGCAGCACGGGCGGCATGGCCGGGAACACGCCGACCGGGATGGGCAGCGGCAGCGACTCCACGGTGGACCGCACGGGCAGCACCGGCTACACCTCGGAGACCGACACGCCGATGGGATCGCTGGGCAGCAGCGTGAACAGCGGCCGCGACGACGACCGCACCAACAAGTAACGCCGTCCCCACCTGCGCCTGAACCTTCCCTGACCGGGCCGCCGACCCTGCCGCAGCACCGGGGTCGGCGGCCCGGTCACCCCCACAGGAGCCCCATGACCCACGACGACCGCACCACCACCACCAGCACCGACCAGCCCGCCCTTCCCGACGACACGGGCAACGGCATGAGCGAGCGCTCCGGCCACTACGACGAGTCCGGGAGCGGCATGACCGACACGCCGACCTTTCCGGGCAACCCCGCCGCGCCGCTGGAGGTCCCCGGTTCCGGCGCCATCAACGACACCGAGACGACCTTCGGCACGGACGCCGGGGACGACAAGGGGACCTAGCGCAGTGCAAGGGGAGAGGATGTGCGCCCCGTTGGTCTGGGCGCCCCCTCACCCCTTGCTGCGCAAGGCCCTCTCCCACGAGGGGAGAGGATCGGAACAGCACTCATTCTTCTGTCAAACGCCCTCAACGCAGAACGCCAGAGTCAGGGAGCAGAGGGCCGACTTTGCCGCCCTCTGCTCCCTGCTCCTGAGGCCCTGTGTCTACCCCACCCGCACCCGGAAGCCGCGCAGCTCGTAGCCCTTGACCACCTCGTTGAAGGTCACGCGCGGCTCGGCGACGACCTCCAGGCCCTGCCACATCATCAGGCGGCGCAGGAACACGTCGGATTCCTTGATCGCCAGGAACGCGCCGGGACAGCGGTGGTGCCCGTCTCCGAAGGAGAGGACCGGGGCCGTCACCCCGCGCGGCAGGGGCCGGGCCGGGCAGAGGCTGGCGGCGTCCTCGCCCACCACCTCGCGGTCGAGGTTGGTCCCCTGGAGGTCGAGCGCGAGCAGGCTCCCGGCGGGGATGGTCTGGCCGCCCACGGTGAGCGGCTCCTCGGCCCGGCGGTAAAGGGTGTTCACGACGGGCTCTAAGCGCAGGATCTCGTGCAAGATGGCGTGCCGCTCGCTTTCCGTGCCGTGGACATATTGGGTCCGCAGCTCGGGGGTTCGCAGCAGGTGCCACGCCGCCACGCTGATGAATTCGCGGGTGGTCACCATGCCCGCCGTGCCGTAGGTGAGGCACTCGGTCATGATCTCCACGTCGCTGTACCCGCGCGAGAGCAGGTGCGAGATCAGGTCGTCGCCCGGCTCGCGGCGGCGGGCGGCGATGGCGGGCTTGACATCCAGCAGGTAAAAGAGGCCCAGGTTGGCCTGCTGGTGCAGCGACTCGGCGCGGCTGCCCCGGCGCTGGCTTCCCGGCTCGCTGTCGCCGCCGCCCTCCACGAAGGCGGTGATGCGCCGCTCCATGCCCGGCAGCAGGCTGTTCGTGAGCCCCACAACCTGCGCGGCGACCGTCACGGCGAGGTCGAGGCTGAGGTCGTCGAGGTTGGCCTCCCCCTTGCGGGCCAGCCGGGTCAGCAGCCTGTCCACGTGCCCGGCGATCATCGGGGCGTAGGTGTCCACCTGCTTGGGCGTGAAGTAGCGGGCGGTCGAGCGCCGCATCTCGTGGTGCTCCTCGCCCTCCGCGAACAGGACCGGAGCGCGGCCCAGGAAGGCCACGTCGCGCGTCATCTCCGACATGAAGCCCGCCTGCCGCACCCCCTCCGAGCGCAGGACCTCGCGGGCGGGGCCGAAGGCGTGCAGGCGGTAGACGCCGCCCGCCCCCACCTCCACTGCCGGAAGGTCGCGCGGGTCGGGTCCGGGGCGGCGGGTCAGAGCGCCAGTGTCACTGAACCCGAAGGGGCAGCGGGGGGTGTCGGGGGCAGATTCGGCAGTGGTCATGGGGTCATCTCCTGGGGGGTGGAAGGAAGCGGGAACCGCGCAGCCTGGGCGACGGCGGCGAGAGAGGGGGGCAAAGCAGAGCGGGCCCCGGGCGGCAGGGCAGCCAGGGCGGGGCCAGTCACTTCCCGCACCGTCTCCAGGGCTTCCTCCCAGAGCGCACGGCCCGCCGGGGTCACGGCGACGGTCACGCGCCGGGCGTCGGGGTCGTGGTGGCCGCGTGTGACGGCCCCCTGCCCCTCCAGCGCGGCCAGCACCCGGCTGACCTCGTAGCGGGGCACCCCCAGTTCGCGGGCGAGGGCGGCAGGCTGCGCGGTCCCGCCCTGCACGTAGGCCAGCGCGACAAACGAGCGCAGGTCCAGCCCGTGCCGCCCCCGCAACTCGGCCTCGCCCCGCTGGGTCAGGGCCTGCCACACGTCCCAGAGGGCCGTCAGAAAGGCCAGCTCGGGCGTGTGGAGGGGGTCCGGGTCGCGCACGCCTCCCAGGATGCTCTCCCCTCATGTGAGTTGTTGCGGAATGCAATCAACTCTGGGGGAGGGGAGATGGGTGGTGGGGTGGTTCCGGAGGCCCGGCGGCTCAACCGGGCTGTTTTCCCCCTCCCTCTCCCGGCTTGCCCTCGTGCCCGACGGCGAAAACGGCCTTGCTCGGTCAGCCTGAGCTGCCCAGCGAGCGTCGCCGGGAGTGGGGGTGCTCTCCCCAAATGCCCTAGCCTGCCCCCATGAGGGTCGCTGTCGCCGACGTGGGCACCAATTCCAGTCATCTCCTGATTGCCGAAGTGCGCGGCGAGGGGGGCGAGCCACGCGTGCTCGACGCCTTGAAGGACCGAACCCGCCTGGGCGATTGCCTCGACGCGGCGGGGAACCTGACTCCGGAAGGCGAGCGGCGGCTGCGCGAGGCCCTGACCCGCTTCCGCGACCTGGCAGCGGCGGCGGGGGTGGCCGAGGTGCAGGCTTACGCGACCTCCGCCCTGCGGGAAGCCCCCAACGGCCCGGAGGTCGCCGCCCGCGTGGGGGCCGAGGTGGGCGTCTATCCGGTCATCATCAGCGGGGAGCGCGAGGGCGAGCTGACGTACCTGGGGGCGGCGCACAGCGTGGAATTCGGGGCCGACAATGTGCTGCTGGACCTCGGCGGGGGCAGCCTGGAGTTTGCGCGGGGCGGGCCCCAGCGGGCGGCGGACGTGCTGAGCCTGCCGCTGGGCGCAATCCGGATGCGGCGGGCGCACCTGCACACCGACCCGCCCAGGGGGGCCGAGCTGCGGGCGCTGCGGGAGACGGTGCGGGCGGCGCTGGCCCCGCACGCGGAGCGCTTCCGGCCCGGTCCTGACACCCGCGTGATCTTGTCGAGCGGCACCGCCGAGGCCGCCGCGACGTTGCTGGCCGCGCGGGAGGGCGAGGCCCCCGAGCGGGTCAACGGCCTGAGCTTCACGGTGGCAGAACTGGGCACGGCGCTGGAACGGGTGCGGACCCTTCCGGCGGCGCGGCGGGCGCGGTTGCCGGGGCTGGAACGCCGGGCCGACACGGTGGTCGCGGGCTTCGCGGTGCTGCACGCGGCGCTGGAGGAACTGGGCGCACGGACCTTCACCGTCAGCGAGGGGGCCCTGCGCGAGGGCATGCTGACCCGCGAACTGGAGCGCACCGCCGCCTACGTCTCCGGCCTCAGCCCCCGGCAGCGCAGCGTGCTGGCGACCGCCGAGCGCTTCGGGGCCAATCTCGCCCATGCGCGGCAGGTGGCGTCTCTCGCGCAGACGCTCCTCGGCGGGCTGGAGGCGGCGGGCGAGTCCTTTCCCGCCGAGGCCCGCAGCCTGCTGACCGCCGCCGCCGGACTGCACGAGGTCGGGCAGATCGTGGCACAGAGCAGCCACCACAAGCACTCGGCGTACCTGATCCGGCACGCGGGGTTGCGCGGCTTCTCGCCCCGCGAGATAGAGCTGATCGCCCTCCTCGCCCGCTACCACCGCAAGAGCCTGCCCAAACCCTCGCACGCCGAATTCATGGCGCTGCCGCCCGAAGGCCGGGCCCTCGTCTCACGGCTGGCGGCGGTGTTGCGGGTCGCGGACGGCCTGGACCGCTCGCACGCGGGGCAGGCGCGGGTGCGGCACCTGGGCCGGGACGCCGGGGGCTGGACCCTGGAGGTGGAGGGCGCGACCCCCCTCGACCTGGAGGGCGAGGAGGCGAAGGCTGACCTGTGGACCCGCGAATTCGGCCCGCTGCGGGTGACCGTGGCCGGGCCCGTTATCCTCGGCGCATGACCGCCGACCCCTCCAGCGTGCCGCCCAACATCCTCAGCATCCAGTCGTGGGTGAGTTACGGGCACGTCGGCAACGCCGCCGCCGTCTTTCCGCTGCAGCGTCTGGGCTTCGAGGTGTGGGCCATCCACACGGTGCAGTTTTCCAACCACACCGGGTACGGGGCATGGACCGGGAGTGTCTTTCCGCCCGAGCACGTCGCGCAGATTATCGACGGGATCGAGGCGCGGGGGGCGCTGCCCTCGTGCGGCGCGGTCCTGAGCGGCTACATGGGGTCGGAGGGCACCGTGGACGCCGTCGTGGAGGCGGTGCGGCGGGTGCGGGCGGCGAACCCGGACGCCCTGTACTGCTGCGACCCGGTGATGGGCGACGTGGGGCGCGGCGTGTTCGTGCGGCCCGAGCTGCCGGACCTGATCCGCGAGCGGGCGATTCCCGGGGCCGACCTCGTGACCCCCAACCAGTTCGAGCTGGAACTGCTGACCGGGCGAACGGTGCGGACCCTGGACGACGCGCTGGACGCCGCCCGGCTCCTGCGCGGGCGACTGCGGGAGGGCGGTCCCCGCATCGTGGTGGTCACCAGTCTGGTGCGGGCGGAGGCCCCGGCCGACGCGATCGAGACGCTGGCCGTGACCCAGGAGGGTGCGTGGCTGTGCCGCACGCCGCTGCTGCCCCTCGACCCGCCGCGCAACGGGACCGGGGACGCCATCAGTGCCCTGTTCTTCGGCCAGTACCTGCGGGGCGGGGACGCGGGCGAGGCCCTCAGCCTCAGCATGAGCGCCCTCTACGCGCTGCTGGAGCTCACCCACCGCGCCGGGACCCGCGAGATTCAACTCGTGGCCGCGCAGGACGAATATGCCCGGCCCTCGCGGGTGTTTGCGGCGGAACGGGTGGGCTAATCCCCGGTCGCCACCAGCGCCGCCGCGATGGGTGCGTTGCTGGGCAGCCGCCGCGTCAGGTCGGCGGGCGCGACCCAGGCCAGGGCGCGGTGCTCCAGCGGACGGGGTTCGTCCGAGAGGAGGCGCAGCCGCAGCGCGACGAGGGCAAAGGGACCAATCGGCGTGTCGAGCCGCGAGCGGTAGACCTCCTCGCCAGCCTCGACCTCGGCCCCGAGTTCCTCGCGCCACTCGCGCACGAGGGCTCCTTCCAGCGCCTCCTCGCCCTCCACCCTGCCGCCGGGCCAGTGTCCATAAGAACAGGCCCAGAAGCCCGCCGCCCATGCCGGGGCCGACCGCGCTCCGACCAGCACCTTGCCGTCCCGCTCCAGAATGCCCGCCACGACCGTTCGCATGGGGGCAGTCTGGCGCAGGGGGAACGCGGCTGGACCCGGTACACTCCCCCCATGACTTACGAAAGCGTGCGCCTCTCCTGCGCGGGCGAGGTGGCGACCCTGACTCTCGCCCACCCGAAGGGCGCCTTTGGCCCGGCGACCTGGCGCGAGGTGCCCCAGGCCCTGCGCGAGCTGGGGGAAGCCCGCGTGCTGATCGTGCGCGGCGAGCGGCACTTCAGCGTGGGGCTGGACGTGGCGGCCACGGCCCCCGTGATCGGCGCGGCGCTGGGCGATCCGGCGAAGTTCCGCGCCGTGGTGGACGAGATGCACGCGGCGATCGAGGGACTGGCCGCGCTGCCGATTCCGGTCGTCGCCGCCGTCGACGGCTGGTGCATCGGCGCGGGACTGGAACTCGCCGCCGCGTGTGACCTGCGGCTGTGCAGCGCCGGAGCACGGTTCAGCCTGCCGGAAGTGAAACTTGGAATCACCGCCGACCTGGGCGGCCTTCAGCGCCTGCCCCATCTCATCGGGCGGGGGCGGACGGCGCACCTCGCGCTGACGGGGGAGCCTGTGGACGCGGCCACCGCCGAACGTTGGGGTCTGGTGACCGAGGTGCTGCCCGACGCGGACGCCCTGTATGCCCGCGCCGACGCCCTCGCCGCCCACCTCGCCGCACTGCCCCCGAAGGCGCTGGAGGGCACCAAGCGCACCCTGCAGGGCGGCCTCCCGCACGCCCAGAGCCTCGCCGCCGCCGTGGAGTGGAACGCGCGGCACATGACGGCGGAGGCGATGCTGAGCGCCCTCAAGAAAAGCTGACCGTCCCGGATTTTCTGTCCTACCTCAAAGGAGCCTCCCCATGACCCACCCCGCTGACCCCGCCACCACCTTCCGCCCCGACCTGCTCGCTGGCAAGCACGCCCTGATCACGGGCGGCGGCAGCGGCATCAACCTCGGCATCGCGCAGAGCTTCGCGGCGCATGGCTGCGCGGTGACCATCCTGGGCCGCAATCTGGAGAAGGCGCAGAACGCGGCCCGCGGCATCGAGGAGGCGGGGGGCCGAGCCCTGGGCGTCTCGGCCGACGTGCGCGACTTCGCGGCGCTGGAGGCGGCGGCGCAGGCGGGCGTGGAGATGTTCGGCCCGCTGGACATCGTGCTGGCGGGGGCGGCGGGGAACTTTCCGGCTCCGGTGGACGGCATTTCGCCCAATGGGTTCAAGACGGTCGTGGACATCGACCTGCTGGGCACCTTCAACACCATCAAGGCGTGTGCGCCGCACCTGCGCGTGCCCGGCGGCAACATCCTGAGCATCAGCGCCTACGGGGTGCCGGTGCCCATGCAGGCGCATGTGGTCGCGGCCAAGGCGGGGGTAGACGCCCTGACGCAGACGCTGGCGGTGGAGTGGGGCCTGCGAGGGGTGCGCGTCAACGCGATTATCCCCGGCCCCATCGACGGCACCGAGGGAATGGCCCGCCTCGCCCCCGACGAGCGGACCCGCGCCGCCTTTACCCGCACCGTGCCGCTGGGCCGTTTCGGGGTCCCGCAGGACATCGCCAACGCTGCGCTGTTTCTGGTGTCGGACGCGGCGAGCTACGTGACGGGCGTGATTCTCCCGGTGGACGGCGGCCAGAACATGCTGGGCGGGGCGCCGCAGTACCAGATGTACCTCCAGATGCAGGCAGGGGGCGCGGGCGGCCAGAAGGCGTAAAGCCCCGCACGCGCCCGCTATCCTGCCCCCTGTGCGCCGCGTCCTTGCCCTGCTTCTGCTGCTTCCTCCCCTGGGGGCACTCTCGCGGGCGCAGGCCCCGCAGCCCACCCCGGCCGTTCACGTCAGGCTGACCCGCTCGCCGGGCCTGGGCGCGGAGGTGCGGCAGGCGTTGTCGGACCTGCCGCAGGGGGTGCGCCTCGGCCTGCTGGTCCGTGACCTGGACACGGGCGAGGTGCTGGAGGCGCGGGGCGAGGGCCTGTCCCTGATTCCCGCGAGCACGGTCAAGCTGGTCACGGCGGCGACGGTGCTGCTGGACCGGGGCGACGCGGGCTGGTGGAGCACCGAGCTGACGGTGCCCGCCGGGGAGCAGGGACAGGCGCGGGTCACGCACCTGACGCTGCGGGGTGGGGGCGATCCCACCTTCAGCGCCTCGGACGGCCCCAACAGCCTGCGGGCGCTGGCGGGGCAGGCCCACGCCCGTGGGCTGCGTGAGGTCGGCGCGGTGCAACTGGACGGGGCGCGGCTCAACGCGGCGGCCTGGAACGGCCTCGTGCTGGGGGTCCCGATGACCGCCGTGCGCCTGACCGACTGGTCTGCCTCGCCCCCCGCGTCGGCGGCGCAGGCCCGCGCGTGGGCGGGTGCGGCTCTGGTCCGGGAACTGCGGCGGGCCGGGGTGCGGGTGCGCTCAGATGCGGTGGGGACGGCGCCCCGCTTCATCCCCCCCGTGCTGCCCCCCCGCCGGGACGGGCAGGGCCGCGTGTTGCCGCCTGATTCCCTGATTCCCGTGGAGCTGCGGCCCGGGCAGGCGGTCGCCTCCGTCCGCAGTGCGCGGCCCTTCCGGGTGCTGGCGGATGTCCTGCGCCCCAGCGACAACCTGCGCTCGGAGGAACTGCTCGCCAGCCTCGCCACTCATCCAGGCACCCTGACGCGGGCGCTGGGGCGCGAGTGGGCGGCGCTCCAGGGGCTGGGGGTGGACATGACGGGCGTGGCCCTCGCGGACGGCAGCGGCCTGAGCCGCGAGAACCGCCTGACCGCGCGGGCGCTCGTCGACCTGCTGGACGCGCTGTATGACGTGCCCTACGTGCGCGGCACCCCACGGGCCGAGTTGCCGGGGCAGACCTACCGGGCGCGGCGCAACGCCTTTGCCGAGGCGTTGCCGCAGGCGGGCACCGGGGGGGACAGGGCGGGGCGGGGGGGCACGCTCGCGCTGCGGCTGCAGGGCCGTGGGCTGGACGTGCGGGCCAAGACGGGCACGTTGCCGGGGGTCTCGGCGCTGGCGGGGTACGTGACGGCCCGGAGTGGGCGGGTGCTGGGCTTCGCCCTGCTGATGAATGGGCCGCGTGAGACGCCGATCCTGACCTTGCGGGCGGTGCAGGACGAGGTGGTGGCGGTGGTGGCGGGGCGGTACTGAGGGTGGGGGAGGGCGGCGGGGCAGATGCGCCGAACGGCTCGCCTGCCTGGAACGTGGGCTTGAGGGGCGGGGACATCGAGATCGGCTGACACAGGGAAAAGAGGGCTCTGGCAAGAGCAGAGCAGCGGCCACTCCCTCCCTCCTTGTGGGGGACTTGTATGAGCTGCTGGCAGAGGCTGGGAGGGGCGGGCGAAGCTCAGCCTCTTGCCTCTACGCTCACGCTCCCATCCGCAAATTCCAGCGTCAGCCGCTCTCCCGGCCCGGCCCCCGCCGCCCGCGTCACGGGCCTTCCCGCCTCATCCCGCACCAGCGCGTAGCCCCGTGCCAGGGTCCGCTCGGGGGTCAGGCCCAGCGCCTGGCGCATCAGGGCGTCGGTGTCCAGGCGGGCGGCGTCGGCCTGACGGCGGGCTGCCGACAGCAGGCGGTCGCGGGTGCGGCGGGTGTCGGCCCCGGCGTTCACGAGGGCTTCCCGGCCGCAGGCGCGGATGCGGCGGGCGTCCTCCCCGGCCTGCGCCGCTGCCGCCGCCACCGTCCGCACGATCAGGGCGGCGGCCTTGCTGGGGGTGTCGGTGCGGGTGTGGGCCACCTCGTCGGGGAGGGTGTCGTCGCGGGCGTGGCCCAGGCCAGTAACCACCGGAGCCGGAAAGGTCGCCAGCGCCCGCGCCACCGCGAGGTCGTTGAGCCACGCGAGGTCCGTCACCGCCCCGCCGCCGCGAATCACGACCAGCGCGTCCAGCGGCTCCTGATCGTGGGCGGCGCGGGCCTGGGCAATCGCCGCCGTCAGGCTCTCCGATGCCGCCGCCCCCTGAAAGGTCGCCTCCAGATACACGAAGTCCACCACACCCGCCGCCTCCAGCGCGTCCACCTCGCGCCGGAAGTCGCCCAGGCCCGCCGCCCCCTCGGGGCTGACGACCGCCACCCGCGCATAGTCGCTGGGCGCGGGGAGGGTGCGGTTCAGGGCGTAGACGCCCTCGCGCACCAGCGTCTCGCGCAGGGCGTCTTGCCGCAGGGCCGCGTCTCCCACGGTGAACTCGGGGGCCACGTCCAGCACGTTGAGAGAAAAGCCGTACTGCGCGTGGAATTCGGCGGTGCAAAACAGCAGCACCTTGAGTCCCGCCGTCAGGCCCCCGCCCCCGGTCGCCCGCCGGAACTTGCCCTCCAGCGCGTAGCGTTCGCGGGCCCACACGGTCGCGCGGCACTTGGCGACCTCCGCGCCGCCGCCAAATTGCACGAGGTCGAGGTAGAGATGGCGGCGGTCGGTGAGGCTGGCGATCTCTGCCCGCACCCACACGGCGCCCGGTACCCCCCGCGCGATCACCTGCTCGACGTAGCCCAGCACGTCCACGAGGTCGAGAAACTGCTCGGGTGGGCGGGCCGCGCCCTTCTTGCGGCGCCCCGTCACCGCCGCCCCATCACAGTTGCCCCGTCACGAGCGCACCGTCACAGCCGCTCTCCCGGCAGACGAGACGGCCCAGGGCGGCGGCCCCCACCCCCAGCCTCACCCCGTACCGCGCTGCCGCGCCCACCGCCCCGCCTGCCATCACCCACAGCCATGCGCTCACGGCCCCAGGGTACGCCGCCGCCGGGCGGGTAGTCTGTCCGCCATGATTCGCGCCCGCACCCTGAAAGGCCACGACCTCGACTGGCAGGGCGAGGTGCGGGGCGTGTGGGTGGATGCCCAGGGGGTCACCCCGGAGGAACTCGCCCGGCTGCGCTCGGCCTTCGGCCTCAATCCGCTGGCGGTGGAGGACGTGCTGGAGCGCGGGCACTGGAGCCGCGCCGAGGTCTACCCCGAACACGCCTTTCTCACCCTGCGCTCCTACGCCCGCCCGGAGGAGGCCGACGAGTTCACCGAGCGGGTCAGCGTCTTCGTGTTTCCGGAGGCGGTCCTGACCATGGGCCACGCCCCCACCCGCGCCCTGGAGGCCGTCTGGGGGCTGCTGGGCCGCGAGAGCGTGAACACGCCGCCCGAGATCACCTACGAGCTGCTCGACCACACCGCCGACACCTTCTTCGCGCTGGCCGACACGCTGGAAACGCGCATCGACGCCCTGGAGGAGCGGGTCTTCACGAACGCGGGCGAGAACCCGGTCGGGGACGTCTTCGATCTCAAGCACCTGCTGGCCCACGCCCGGCGTCTGGCCTCGGACGCCCGCGAGGCGGTGGGCCTGCTGGCCCGGCACGCCGACGGCCCGCCCGCCGATCTGGTGCGCTACCGCGACGCCCAGGACTCGTTTGCCCGCGTGTCCGGGCGGCTCGACACCCTGCGCGACCACCTCACCAGCCTGCTCGACCTGCACCTCAACCTCCAGAGCCAGCGCATGAACGAGGTGATGCGGACCCTGACCGCCGTGAGCGTGGTCTTCCTGCCGCTGACCTTTCTGGCGGGCGTGTGGGGCATGAACTTCGAACACATGCCCGAGCTGCCGCAGCCCTGGGGCTACGCGCTGGCGTGGGGCAGCTTCCTGCTGATCGGCGGACTGCTGGCCGCCTACTTCAAGCGGCGGGGGTGGTGGTGAGCTGTCCTCCCCGCGTGCCACAGTCCGGGCATGACGGTTCAGATTCGCCCACTGGGGCCCCAGGACACCGCCGCCTACTGGAACCTGCGTCTGGAAGCCCTCGAAGAGGCTCCGCTGGCCTTCGGCATGTCGGCCGGGGAACACCGGGGGACGACGCCGGAGGGCGAGGCCCGGCGACTTCTGGGGGGAACCGGCGAGGACTTCGTGCTGGGGGCCTTCCATGACGGGCAGCTCCGGGGCATGGTGGGCTTTGGCCGGAATTCCCGCCTGAAGATGCGGCACCGGGGCAGTGTCTGGGGCATGTACGTCGCGCCCGAGCTGCGGGGGCAGGGCACCGGACGGCAACTGATGCAGGCACTGATCGAACGGGTGAGGGACTCCCCCGGCCTCGACCGGCTGACGCTCTCGGTGACCACCGAGCAGACCGCCGCCCGGCAGCTCTACCGCTCGCTGGGCTTCGAGGTCTTCGGGCTGGAGCGCGACGCGCTGAGGGTCGGGGGGCGCTCGGTGGACGAGGAGCACCTGGTCCTCGCCCTGCGTTGAGGGTGGTGGGGGCTAAACCCGTTCCAGCGGTCGGTGAGGCTCCGGCGGCAGTTCTGCCCGCACGCTGTCGCCCGGACGCACCACGCCGCCCGTCAGCACGACCCCCATCACGCCTGCCTTGCGGACCAGCCCGCCGTGCTCGTCCCGCCCCAGCACCGCCGCGAGCAGGCCCGGCTGAAAGGCGTCGATCTGGCCGCAGGGGTTGCGCAGGCCCGTGACCTCCACCACCGCCTCCCCGCCCAGATGCAGCCGGGTGCCCGTCGGCAGGGTCAGCAGGTCCAGGCCGCGCGTGAGCACGTTCTCCCCCAGGTCGCCGGGCCGCACCGCGAAGCCCTGCCCGGCCAGCTCCTCCAGCAGTTCCGCGTGAATCAGGTGAACCTGCCGCCGGTTGGGCTGGTCCGGGTTCTGCGCCACCCGCGAGCGGTGCCGGACCGTGCGGCCCGCGTGCGCGTCGCCCTTCACGCCCAGCCCCGCGAGCAGGCGTACCTGCGGCTGCGGCACCTTGCTGAAGCCGTGGACCGGGCTGAGGTTGACCGCCGCCACCGCTCCCATCCAGGTGGGGCCGTTCACTCCAGCGCTCCCACTCCCGTCAGGTGCCGCCCCACGATCAACGTGTGGATGTCGTGGGTGCCCTCGTAGGTGTCCACCGTCTCCAGGTTGAGCATGTGCCGGATGACCGGATACTCGGTCGTGATGCCGTTGCCGCCCAGCAACTCGCGGGCCAGCCGTGCCCCCCCCAGGGCCACCCGCACGTTGTTGCGTTTGGCGAGGCTGACCTGCGCGTAGTTCATGCGGCCCGCGTCCTTCAATTGCCCCAGCCGCCAGGCCAGCAGCAGCCCCGCCGAGTGGTCGGTCGCCATCCGGACCAGCTTGTCCTGCACGAGCTGCCGCCCCGCGATGGGCTTGCCGAAGGTCGTGCGGCTCCCCGCATAGTCCAGCGCCGTCTGGAGGACGGCCTCCAGCGCCCCCATCGCCCCCCACGCGATCCCGAAGCGGGCCGAGGTCAGGCACGAGAGGGGCGACTTCAGGCCCCCCGAGCCGGGCAGCAGGTTCTCCGCCGGAATGCGGCAGTCCTCCAGCACGATTTCCCCCGTCACCGAGGCCCGCAGGCTCATCTTCCGCCTGATCTCGGGAGCGTGGAAACCCGGCGCGTCGGTGGGGACGATAAAGCCGCGCACCACGCCCTCATCGTCCTTGGCCCACACCACCGCGAGGTCGGCGGCGGGGGAATTGGTGATCCACATCTTGCTGCCGTTCAGGACGTACCCGTTTCCGTCCCGCCGGGCGCGGGTCCGCATCGCGCCGGGGTCGGAGCCGCCGTCGGGCTCGGTGAGGCCGAAGCAGCCGATCAGCTCGCCCGACGCGAGGCCGGGCAGGTACTTCCGCTTCTGCTCCTCGGAGCCGTACTCGTGGATGGGAAACATCACCAGGCTGCCCTGCACGCTGGCCGCCGACCGCAGGCCGCTGTCCACCCGCTCCAGCTCGTACATCATCGCGCCGTAGGCGCTGTAGCTCGTGCCCGCGCCGCCGTACGCCTCCGGGGTGGTCGGCCCCAGCAGGCCCATCGCCCCGAACTGCCGCATCACGTCGCGCACGGGCAGGGTGCCCGCGTCCCACCACTCGGCGATGTGCGGCATCAGTTCGGCATCGGCAAAGGCCCGCACGCTCTCGCGGATCAGTTTCTCGTCGGGGGAGAGGAGGTCGGAGACGGCGAATTCGTCGATCATGGGGGGCTCCAGGTGTGTGGCTCGTGGCGTGTGGGTTGTGGAGGAAGGGAACGGGCCGAGTCTACGCGCCGGGCAGCCAGTAGACGCGGCGGGCGTTGGCGTCGGTCACGCGCTCCAGCTCGGCGGGGTCCATCCCACGCAGCCCCGCGACGAATTCCAGCGTGTGGCGCACGTAGCCGGGGCGGTTGGGCTTGCCGCGTTTGGGGACCGGGGCCAGGAAGGGGGCGTCCGTCTCCAGCAGCAGGCGGTCCAGGGGCACCATGCGGGCGGCCTCCTGAATCTCGCGGGCCGTCTTGTAGGTCGTGTTCCCCGCGAAGCCGAAGTACGCGCCGCGCTCCATCCCAAAAGCCAGCAGCCCCGCGTGCCCGGAAAAGCAGTGCAGGATGACGGGTTGATCCGGCCACGCCGCGAGCACGTCCATCACCCCCCGGTGGGCCGAGTCCTGCCCGGCCTTGTCCCGCACGTGAATCACCAGCGGCTTGCCCACCCGCGCGGCGACGCCCAGTTGCCACTCGAAGGCGGAGAGCTGCCCTTGCCGCCGCGTGTCGTCCCAGTAGTCGTCCAGGCCGCTCTCGCCGATGCCCACCACCCGGGGATGCAGGGCGAGGGCTTCGAGGTCAGTGCGGGCGTCGGGCGAGTCGTCCTCAATGCTTGTCGGGTGCAGCCCCACCGTGGCCCACACGTCGGGGAACTGCTCGGCGAGCGCCACCGCCTTTCGCGCATGTTCCGGCCCCGCGCCGATGCAGACCATCCCGGTCAGGCCCAGTTCCCCCCGCGCCGAGGCGGGGTCGTCCATGTAGTCGAGGTGGCAGTGGGTGTCGATCATGCCCAAGAGGGTACGCGCTGGGGGCCACGGGGAACCTCCCCACCCGCCACGCCGTACCCTGCCCTATGGACTACCGCCTCTTTCCCGAAGTCACCGAGGAACGCACCGCCGCTGGCCTGAAGCTGCAGGTCGTGGAGTACGAGGCCCGGCCCGCCTACCCGCCGCTGGAAGGCTACCTGGAGCCGGTCAACCGCCCGGCGCGGTCGCGGCAACTGGCGATTCACACCGACGGGGCGGGGACCGTCACCCTGGAGCCGGGAGCGCTGCAGTACCTGCGCGGCGAGATCGAGATGGAAGCGACCCGCAGCGGGGGCGGCGGCCTCGGCGGGTTCCTGCGCGGGGCGGTCACGGCGGCGGCGAGCGGCGAGGGCCTCTACAAGACGGCCTACCGGGGCGCGGGCGTGATCTACACCGAACCCACCGGGCTGCATTTCCTGCTGGACGAACTGACCGGCGAGGACCTGATCGTGGACGACGGGGCCTTTGTCGCCTGCGCGGGCGAGATTACCGTGGGGCGGCACGTCAACGCCGGATTCGCGGCGGCGGTCGGCAGCGGCGAGGGCCGGGTGCAGCCCAAACTGTCGGGCCGGGGCCTCTTCGCCCTGCAAAGCCCGGTCCCGCCCGCCGAGTTCCAGGTGATCGACCTCCAGAACGAGACGCTGAAGGTGGACGGCAACCTCGTGCTGGCGTACACCGGGGGCCTGACCTTCAGCGTGGAGCGCAGCAGCCGGGGCCTGATGGGCAGCGGGCGCACGGGCGAGGGGTTCGTGCAGGCGTACCGGGGCAGCGGGCGGGTGTGGCTGACGCCCACGCTGCCGCTGTACCGTCCGGCGCTGCCCTCGGTGCTGCCGGGGTAAGCGTCCTCACCCCCGTCAGGAGAATGCCACCACTCTCATGAGGGGAGGGCGCTAGAGTGCCCGCGTGCTGAGAACCGGGGTGTACGCGCTGATCGCGCTGGCGTTGTTCGCGCTGGTGTTCTCGCGGATGCCGTCCTCGGGGGCCGGGCCCGAGACGGGCGCACGGCTGAGCGGGGTTGAGCTGAGCCTCTACCCGGCCCGCGATCCCGGGGCGGTGTGGCGCTTCTCGGCCGAGCGGGTGGTCAGCGATCCCCTGCGCGGGGAGACGCGCCTGACAGGTCTCTCGGACGGTGGGCGCTGGCTGACCCCGGTGGGCGGCGGTGACCCGGTCCTCGACGCCACGCTAGACGCCCCCGACCTCACCATCGACGCGCAGGACAACCTGCTGACCCGTCAGGCGCGGGTCACGCTGGTGCAGCAGTGTGCCCAGATCGACCTGCGCGGCACCCGCGAGCGGCCCGTGCGGGTCGAGCAGGGGTCGGGCTTCAGCGCTCCGGTCGCCCAGGTCGATTCGCCCGCGCTGGAGGGCCGCATCACCGAGTTGCAGATGACCTTTGACTTCAACGTCCAGAACTCGGGCGAGGATTCCAACTTCCAGATTCCGCTGGACGCCACCGAGACCTGCGAGAACGGCAGACGCGTGCCGCTCGCGGCCACCACAGGAGAACCGACATGAACAAACGCACTGCCCTGATTCTGGCCCTCGCCGTCACGCCCGTCCTCGCGCAGACCGCTGCTGACAAGCGCCTCATCAATATCCAGGGAGCGCCGCGCGGCGACCTGCGCAACGGCCCGCTGACCTTTACCGGCAGCCCGGTCAAGGCGACCGTCAGCTCGCTGCAGATTCAGGCCAAGCAGGCGACCCTGGCTGCGCCCGCCGGGACACCCCTGACCAATGCCAAGGGCAAGCGCACCGCCAGCTTCAGCGACGACATCACCGTGAGCCGGGGCCGCCTGACCGCCCGGGGGGACAAGCTGGCTTACAGCGAGGTCAGCGGCCAGGGCGTGATGAGCGGCAACGCGCGGGCGACCTTCGTGCCCGACGACAAGTCCAGCGGCGACACGGTGGAAATCCGCGCCGGGCAGATGAGCCTCGACGTGGACAACAACGTCTCGACCTCCACCGGGAACGTGACCCTGAAAAACGGCATCCAGAGCGGCAAGGCCGACAAGCTGGTCTTCGACGAGGACCGCGAACTCGCCCAGCTGACCGGCAACCCCACCCTGACCCGCGCCGCGAAGGGCAACCAGAAGGAACTCACCATGACCGGGCAGGAGGTCCGCGCCCGCACCGCCGAGAAGACGCTGTACGTGCGCGGCGGCGTGCGGCTGGTGCAGGGCACCCTGACGACCACCGGCAACGCGGTGTACTACGACGACAAGAAGAACGTCGCCTACGTGGTCGGCAACGCGGTGAGCGTGGACTCCAAGACCAAGGTGACCGTCCGCGCCCCCGCGAGCGGCGCCCTGGAGCAGCGCACCGACCTGGGCCGCGTGCGGGCGCTGAACACCGCCTACAAGATTCCCACCGAGCAGTTCAAGCTGCGCGGCGAGTAAGGGAGCCTCAGGCCGTGCCCCGCCGCCCCCTGCTGCTGACGCTGACCCTGCTGCTGGGGGTGGCCCTTCCGGCCGTCACGCACGCGCAGGAGACGCCCCCCGCCGCGCCGCCCACCGGGAGCCCGCCCGCCGGGCCCCGGACCCCGGCCGCGCCGCCTGAGACGACCGAGCTGGGGGACACGGCGCCCCCCGCCGGGACCGAGACCTCCAGCCTGGAACTCGTACGCCGGGGGGGCGACGGGCAGGAGCGGCGCATCCGCATCGTGCGGACGGGGACCGACGACACGACCGGGGTGTTCGTGATTTGCAGTCCCCTCGACGACGAGCCGGAAGGGTCCCCCAACGTGGCCGTCTTCTCCGAGTCGGGGTCGGGCGGCGTGCAGATCACCATCGACCAGAACCAGATCCGGGTGCCCCTCGCCCTCGTGACCCAGCGTCCCGCCGCCGAGGGAGAGGGCAGTGATGGACGCATTGAGGCGAGTGCAGGCACGGCCCGCTTTCTGGACGAGGTCCCCGAAGGTCAGACGGACCGTCTCACCCGTTGTGGGGTGGAGGCCACGCCCCAGCCCGCGCCCGACACCGTGCTCGTCACCCAGGGCCGCACCGAGCTCAGGGGCCAGAAGCTCGTCTACGACGAGACGGACGGCGTCGCCCGCATCGACGGCCCGATCACCTTCACCCGCCCCGGCGAGGACGGCCCACTGACCGGCCAGAGCGAACGCATCGAGGTGGAGGTGGACACCGAGAAAACCGTGCTGATCGGCGCGGTGGTCCTGAACAGTCCCGACGGCCGCGTGAGCCGCGCCGCCCGCGTGGAGTACGACGACGGGGCCAACCTCGCCCGCCTGATCGGCAGTACCGAGCAGCCCGCCGAGAGCTCCCTGCGCGGGGACGTGCTGCGGGCCGGAGAGCTGCTGTACGACCTCGAACGCAACGAGGTGGTCGCCCGCGCCCCGGAGGGCGGCACCATCACCGGGGAGTTTCAGGACGGCGAGGAAACCTCTGCCCCCACGACAGCACCCCGCACCCCGTAGGTCCCAGCCCCCCGAGCGGGGGCTTGTTCACGGCAGGTTTTCCCAGAACGCCCGAACCGCCCCTATCACGATTTCGGGCCGCTCCAGATGGACGTAATGGCCGGGGTGATCCACCCACACCGCCCGGCTGCGGCCCGACAGGGTGAGCCACTCCAGATGCCGGGCGTGGCGGGTGCGAAAGCGGGCGTCCAGTTGCGCCTGGGTGCGGCCCGGCGCCTCGGCGGGGGTGGCCGGGCGCTCCGGCGCGATCAGCAGCAGGGGAAGGTCCCCCAGCACCCCCGGCGCCACTTCCTCCGGGCCGAAGGAGGTCAGGGCCAGCGGCTCCGGCAGGGGCACGGGCGGCGGGGCGGTGAGGGGAGGCGGGGTCGGGTCCAGCAGCACCAGGCCGCCCACCCGCCCCGGTCGCCGCCGGGCATAGGTGGAGGCGATCATCCCGCCCAGCGAGTGGCCCACCAGGACAGGGGGGCGCGAGGCCCGGAGCGTGTCCAGCACGACGTCCAGCTCCGCATACACGTCCGTCCAGGTGTGAGGGTGGGCCGGAGGGGGGCTGTTCCCGGTGCCTGCCCGGTCACAGGCCGCGACCCGCGTCCACCGGGCCAGGGCCGGGGCGATACCGGGCCGCGTCTCGCCCTCCAGACCGCGCCAGTGCGGCCGCGCTTCCCCCGGCACTGGGACCGTCCACCACCACGCGGCGGGGTCACCCAGGCCGGAGAGGAGGACGAGGGCGGGCTCTCCCTCTCCCTGCTCCCGCAGCACAGACGCCGCCTAGCCCAGCACCTTCTCCCCGCTCTCCCGCAGCACGGCAGCACTGGCCTCCAGCCCCTCACGTTCCTGGGGGGTCAGCACGGGCGTCAGGGTGGCTTCCACCCCCCGCGCCCCCACGATGCGCGGCAGGCTGAGGCTCACGCCGTACTCGGGGGTGGGGGCGCTGACGGTCAGGACGGCGCGGCGGTCGTCCAGAATGGCCTCGGCGATGCGGGCAAGCGCCGCCCCGATGCCGTAGTAGGTGGCCCGCTTCCCGCCGATGATCGCGGCGGCGGCGTCGCGGGTGCCGATGTCGATCTCGCCCTGCACCCCGGGGGTCCACTCCCGCCCGCGCGAGCGCATGAAGTCTGCCACCGGCAGGCCCGCCACCGCCGCCGTGCTCCAGGCCAGCACCTCACTGTCGCCGTGCTCGCCCAGCACGTAGCCGTGGACATGGGTGGCGTCCACCCCCGCCCGTTCCGCGATCAGGTGCCGGAAGCGGGCCGAGTCCAGCACCGTGCCCGACCCCAGCACCGGCTGGTCCGGCGCGAGCCGCCCGGCGAGGTCGGTCAGGATGTCGACCGGGTTGGTGGCGATCAGCAGCACGGCGTCCGGGGCATGCTGCGACACCTGCGGGATCACCTCGCGGAAGATGGCCGCGTTCTTCTCCAGCAGGTCGAGGCGGCTCTCGCCGGGCTGCTGGTTGGCCCCCGCCGCGACCACCACGACCCGGCAACCAGGGAGCGCCGCGTAGCCCCCGCTGCTGACCCGGGTGCCGTGGCTGATGGGGGCGGCGTGGGCGATGTCCTGGGCTTCCGCCTCGGCGCGGGCCTCGTCCTTGTCCACCAGCACGAGGTCGCTGCACGAGCCGCGCAGGGTCAGGGCGTAGGCGGCGGTGGCCCCCACCAGCCCCGAGCCGACGACCCCGACTTTCACCTCGTACCTCCCGGCAGCCGGACGGTCAGCACCGGCACCGGGCTGCGGGCGACCAGCTTCTCGGCGCTGCTGCCCAGGAAGAAGTGCTCCAGCGCCCCTTTCGAGTGCGTGCCCACCACGATCAGGTCGGCCCCCCAGTGCTCGGCGGCATCCAGCACCCCGGTCACCGGGTCGCCCACCAGCAGTTCGGCCTCCTCGTCGGGGGCGGCGAGGATCCGCAGGCGCTGGCTGCCCTCCTCCTCCAGCGTGTGCAGCAGCGCGGGGTCCAGCGCCGCCGGGGTCACGCCGCCCATCAGGTCGGGGGCAGCAGTCACGCGGGCGTCGGTGACATGCACCAGTCGCCGCAGCGCGTCCGGAAAGCGCAGGCGGGCCACCGCGAGGGCGTGGTCCGCCGCCGCCGAGAAATCGGTGCCGATCAACACACGGCGAAAGGGCGTGCCGCTCGTGTCCGTGGAGAAGGAGGCAGGCTCGGTCATGCCTGGACGCTACACCCGCCCCCCAGCACGCGCCCACTTTCTGAAGGCGGGGTAAAGCCCGGGGGGAAGCGGCGCGGGCCAGACTGTTCCATGCACCTGCAAAGCCTGGGCGCGGCCCTCACCGTCACCGGAAGCGCCCACCTGCTGGAGACGCGCGGCGGCCCGGTCCTGATCGACTGCGGCATGTTTCAAGGCGGCGACGAGCTGGAGGCCCGCAACCGCGAGCCTTTCCCCTTCGACCCCGCCGACCTTCAGGCGGTGCTGCTCACCCACGCGCACCTCGACCATATCGGGCGGCTGCCGCTGCTGGTGCGGCAGGGGTTCCGGGGGCCGGTGTACTGCACGCCCCCGACCGCGGCCCTGGCCGAGACGGTGCTGCTCGACTCGGCCCGCCTTCAGGTGGAAGGCTACCGTCAGGACCTGCGCCGTGCCCGCCGCACCGGGCGCGAGGACGAGGTGCCCGGACCCCTCTACGACGAGGAAGACGTGCACCGCACCCTGGCCCTGCTGCGGCCCGCTTTCGAGTTCGGGGAGACATTGAAGGTCGGTCGCCTGCGCGTCACGCCGGGGCGGGCGGGGCACATCCTGGGGAGTGCCTACCTGCTGCTGGAGGACGGCGACGCGCGGGTGATCCTGTCCGGCGATCTGGGCAACCGCGAGAGCGGCCTGCAACTCGACTTCGCCCCGCCGCCCCACGCCGACGCGGTGGTCACCGAGTCCACCTACGCCGACCACCGCCACCGCTCGCTGCAGGGAACCCTGGCCGAGCTGCGCGACACCCTGCGCCAGAGCGTGCGGGCCGGGGGCAAGATCCTGATTCCGTCGTTTGCCATCGAGCGCACGCAGTTCATCCTCTCGGAACTGAGGAACTTGATGGAGGCGGGCGAGGTGCCGCGCATCCCGGTCTTTCTGGACTCCCCGATGGCGTCGCGGGCCACCCACGCCTATTTCGAGTTCGGCGATGAACTGATCCCGCCCGTCCGCGAGGCCCTGCAGCGGGGCGACGACCCCTTCCGGCCCTCGACCCTGCACACGGTCCTGACCGGCGAGGAGTCCCAGCGCCTCAACCGCTACGACGGCCCGGCGATCATCCTGGCCGGAAACGGGATGATGACCGGCGGGCGCATCCAGCACCACCTCAAGCACCACCTCTGGAAGCCGTCCACCAGCCTGATTATCGTGAGCTACCAGTCTCCGTCCAGCCTGGGGGGGCGTCTGATCGCGGGCGCGGACACCGTCCGCATCATGGGCGAGGAGATCGCCGTCCGCGCCCAGATTCACACCATCGGTGGCTTTTCCGCCCACGCCGATCAGGACGACCTGCTGGCCTTTCTGGACGCGGCCGGGCAGCCCCGCGTGTGGCTGGTCCACGGCGAGCCGGAGGTCATGGAAGCCTTCCTGCCCGTGCTGGAGGCCCGTGGCCTGAGCGCCAACCTGGTGCCCGACCGGGGGCGGGTGGACCTGCTGACCACCGCCTTTCCGGGAGGCCGTCCGCCGGGGATACCCGGGTCAGACGGAAGGGTGCGGCGGCCCGAGGAGTAACTAGCCCCCTGGGGGCCGCACCCGCCGCAGCAGTGCCGCGTAGACCTCGGCGGTGGCGCGGGCATCCTCCAGGGCGTCGTGGGCCTGGTACTCGACCCCGAAATACTCCGCGAGGTCGTCCAGCGCCGTCCCCACCTTGCGCGGCAGCAGCCCGGCGTGAATCAGGAACTGCGCGGCGACCTTGGTGTCCACCTGCCCGTGCCGGAACACGCGGCCGAGGTCAGGCAGCAGCGGGCGCAGGAACCCCAGGTCAAAGCCGAAGTTGTGCCCCCCCAGCATCACCCGTCCCTCCCCGGCGGCGTAGGTGCGGATGGCGTCGGCCACGGCCTCCGGGGCCTGGGCCTCGGCGTGGTGGGCCCCGAGGTCGATGCCGTTGACCGCCATCGCTTCCTCCTCCACGTCGTAGGTGTCGTGGCGCACCCGCAGGTGCAGGGGCCGGGTGACCTCGCCCGCCGGGGTCAGGGTGACCAGGCCGACCGTCAGCAGCGGATGGCGCCGGGAGTCACGGCCCCCCGTCTCGGTGTCCAGAAAGATGATGGGCTGGGTCAGCCCGGCGAGGCGCGGCGGCGAATCGGGTGAGGAGGGCGGCGGGGCCATGCTCCAGCGTGTCACGGGTGCGGGCTGCCGGGGACTACACAAGCTTTCACCGTCACCCGCTACGCTGAGGGAGATGAAGCGCCTCCTGATGCCCCTCGCCCTGCCCCTCCTGCTCGCGGCCTGCTCGGGCGGCACCCTGGAAGGGGTTCAGACCTTCGACTACAAGGGAAGCGACCACCGCACCGGCTCGCTGGTCTACGCCGAGACGCCCCCGGCGGGCGGCGCCCACAACGCCATGTGGCAGAACTGCGGGGTCTACGACCAGCCCCTCTACAACGAGTACGCCGTCCACAGCATGGAACACGGCGCCGTGTGGGTGACCTACCGCCCCGACCTCCCGGCGGCGGAGGTGGCGGCCCTGAAGGAGCTGATTGAAGGGCGGCCCTACACCCTGCTCAGCCCGTACCCGGGCCTCTCCAGCCCCATCGCCATGAGCGCCTGGAACGCCCAGCTCACCGCCGACAGCGCCGCCGACGAGCGCCTGACGCCCTTCCTCGACAAGTACGAGCAGGGCGCGACCGCCCCCGAACGCGGCGCGGCCTGCTCGGGAGGTTACGGGGGAACGCGGTAAGGGGCGGGGTCAGCCCTCCTCGCCCGTCGCCACCGGCCGCGCGTCGTCGCTGACCCAGTCGCTCCATGACCCGGCATAGAGGCGGTTGTCCGGTCCCAGCGGCACGCCCGCCAGCTCCCGCGCGAGCAGGTTGGGGGTGGCCGAAACGCCGCTGCCGCAGTAGGTGACCGTGGGAGCCTCGCCCACGCCCAGCCGCCCCGCCTGCGCCGCCGCGTCCCGCCAGTGGCCGTGCCCGTCGAGCGCCCCGGCCCACTCGCGGTTCACGGCCCCGGGAATATGTCCGGCCTTGCGGTCCAGCGGCTCGACCTCGCCCCGGTAGCGGGCGGGGGCACGGGCGTCGATCAGCCGGGTGCCCGCCTCCCGGTTTGCCACGTCCTCGGCGGTGGCGACCATGTCAGGCTGCACGTCCGGGGTGAAGGTGGTGGGCGCGTGCTCAGGCTCTGGCGTGCCCGCCTCGCCCCCCGCCGCGAGGTAGGCGGGCCAGCCGCCGTCCAGCACGTACACCTCGCGGTGCCCCAGCCAGCGCAGCAGCCACCACGCCCGCGCCGCGTAGAAGCCCTGCCCGGTGCCCGGGTCGTCGTAGGCCACCACCACGCTGTCGTTGCCGATACCCACCCGGCCCAGCCACGCCGCGAGCGCCCCCGGCTCCGGCAGCGGGTGCCGTCCGCCTGCCCCGTCCGGCCGCACCGGGCCGCTGAGGTCCGTCTCCAGATCGGCGTAAATCGCGCCGGGCACCTGCCCCTCCAGGTAGGCGATGCGCCCCACCAGGGGATCGGTCAGGGCGTAGCGGCAGTCGAGGACGCGCAGGTGGGAATCGCCCAGATGCTCCAGCAGCCACGCGGCGGTCTTCGGCGGTGAAGCGGTCATGGGCGCAGGCTACACCGCAGCCTGGGGCAATAAACTGGGGCAATAAAAAAGCCGCCTCTTCGGGCGGTGATGGGAAAAATATAGCGCGGTATGCAGTATTCGTCAAGACCCGCTGGGCGATACGGTTGCTGTTCAGTCCGTTGTCGAACCGGGAGGGCGCCGACAGGGCAACTCCTTTCCCGGCAATCGTCCTGTTCCTGCCCGCCCTGCTTCGCCGTCTTCGTGAACGGACGCCCCTGGGAACGCCGCTCCTCAGCTTTGCAAGTCCACCCGGGGTGAGCAGCTTGGGGAACTGGTCAACCGGAACCCGTATGGATGACGAATCACAGGACGTTTCCTGGCGCTGGGAGTCCGGGCCATACGCCTCTTCACCCGTTGCTCCGCAGGTGCCCCCTGCTCCGTGGCCCTGCTGCGTGGCTCTCCGAGGCTCCTGCAAGGGCAGGGGAGCAGGGGAGAGGGTCAGCAGAAGACCCCTCTTCCAGGGGAAGAAGGGCCCCGCGCCGCGAGGGGGGTGGGGGGTCTTACTGCGGCAGCTCTACCGGGCCACGCCCATCGCCCGGCTCTCCCGGATCACGGTGACCTGCACCTGACCGGGGTATTCCATGTCCTGTTCGACCCGTCCGGCGATCTCGCGGGCGAGCAGGGTGGCGCCCGCGTCGGTGACCTGCTCGGGCTGCACGATCACGCGCACCTCACGGCCTGCCTGAATCGCGTAGGCCTGCTGCACGCCGGGAAAGGCGACCGCGATCTGCTCGAGCTGCTCGAGGCGCCGCACGTAGGCTTCGAGTTCCTCGCGGCGGGCACCGGGGCGGGCCGCGCTGATCGCGTCGGCGGCGGCGACGAGAACCGAGTACAGCGTCTCGCCGTGTTCGGGGTCGTGGTGGTGGGCGACCGCGTCGATGACCTCGTGGGGTTCCCCGAAGCGCTTGGCGAGGTTGATGCCGATCTCGACGTGGGTGCCCTCGATCTCGCGGTCGATGCTCTTGCCCACGTCGTGCATCAGCCCGGCGCGGCGGGCGAGCCCGGCGTCGAGGCCGAGTTCGTCCGCCATGATCCCGGTGAGGTGCGCGACCTGCACCGAGTGCTTCAGGACGTTCTGACCGTAGCTGGTGCGGAAATACATCCGGCCCAGCAGCTGCACCAGCCCCGGCTTGAGGCCCACCACCCCGGCCTCGATGGCGGCTTCCTCGCCCTGGGCATGCATGAAGGTCTTCATCTCGTCCTGCGCCCGCGTCACCATCTCCTCGATGCGGGTGGGATGAATGCGCCCGTCGGCGACGAGGGCCTCAAGAACGTGCCGGGCCACCTCGCGCCGCACCGGGTTGAAGCTCGAGAGGATCACCGCTTCCGGCGTGTCGTCGATGATCAGGTCCACCCCGGTCAGCGCCTCAAACGCGCGGATGTTGCGGCCCTCGCGCCCGATCAGGCGGCCCTTCATCGCATCGTTAGGAATAGGCACCACCGACACGCTGAGCTGGGCACTCGTTTCGGAGGCGCTGCGCTGAATCGCCTGCGCGATCACGCTGCGGGCGGTGCGCTTCGCCTCGGCACTGGCGCGGGCCTCCATCGCCTTGACCCGGATGGCCTTTTCCTCCTCCAGCTCGGCGTCGAGGTGCGCGAGAATCTGCTCGCGGGCCGCTTCCGGGGTGAGTCCCGCGACCTCGTACAGCCGCAGGTCCACCTGCCGGGCACGCTCGGCGAGGTCGGCCTCCTGACCCGAGAGCGCCCGCATTTGGCCTTCCAGCCGCTCCTCCAGTGCGTCCAGGCGGTCGCCCCGGGCGTCGAGTTGCTCGGCTCGGCGGTTGAGGCGCTCGATCTCGCGCTTGAGTTCTTCGCGCTCGTGGCGGGTTTCCTGGCGGTCGGCACTCAGCGTCTCGCGCTCGCGGGCCGCTTCAGCCAGAGCGCGGGTGCGCTCGGCCTCGACCTGCACCCGCAGGGTCTGGAGTTCCTCGCGCCCGGCGTCCACGCCAGCGGCGGCCTGCCGCTCACGGTCCTCGGCGTCCTGAAGGCGGCGGGCCGCGTCCAGCCGGGTCTGCTCGGCCTGCGAACGCAGTTGCCGGGCCTCGGCCTCGGCCTGGGTCAGCATCCGCTCAGCCTCGGCGCGGGCCTCGCGCTCCACCTGATCGTCGTGCGCCCGCTGTTCGCGGCGCCCCCGCGTGTGACCGGTGAAAAATCCGCCGATCACCCCCCCCAGGAGCGCCAGAATGACATACAGAATGGTCATGGTGGCTCCTTTTTCGTTCTCTTGATGTTGGCCAGGGGTGCCCTGTCCCACCCACCCGGAGGGCACCCCGATACAGTGAAGCGTGAGGGGCCGCATCTGGCCCCCACCCGGGCAGTCTAACGCCCGGCTCCGGCCCTCACGGAGAAGACCTTCCGGCGCCGGGAGAGTGGGACAGCTTCCCCCGGCCCGGACGGCTCCCGGGGGTGCGCGGCAGGCCACCGGGGGTCATAGGATTTCCGTCCAGTCCGTTCTCAAATCGGGACAGCACCGATTGGGCCGCTCCTCTTCCGGAGGCCGTTTTGCTCCTTCCTGCTCTGCCCGGATTGAACAGTTCTTGCAGCACCCGTCAAAAAGAAAGCGTCAAAAAGAAAGTCAGAAAGAAGGAAGGTCGCTTTTGGACCGAGCGGACCGGCAAAGCGCCGAGGGAGAGGATGGAGCCGTGGGAGGTGCCCTTCCTCTCACGGCGTACTGCGGACAACTGCTCCAGTCGCTGTTCAATCGGAGGCCGTATCAGTTCACCGCGCGGTCCAGCCCTGCCCACAGCTCCCGCCGCAGCAGGAACTTCTGGAACTTGCCGCTGGCCGTCTTGGGGAGGTCGTCGCGGAACTGGTAGTGCTTGGGCACCTTGTACCCGGCGAGGTGTTCGCGGACGTGCGCGGTGAGTGCCTCCGGGGTGACGGCCGCGCCCTCGTGCAGCGCGATAAAGGCGCAGGGCACCTCGCCCCACCTGGGGTCCGGGTGGGCCACCACGACCGCCTCGCGCACGGCGGGGTGGGCGTAGAGCACGCCCTCGACCTCCACGCTGCTGATGTTCTCGCCGCCCGAGATGATCACGTCCTTGTTGCGGTCGCGAATCTCGATGCGTCCGTCGGGGTGCCGCACCGCCACGTCCCCGGTGTGGAACCAGCCCCCCTCGAAAGCGGCGGCGGTGGCTTCCGGATTGTCCAGGTAACCCGCCATCACCAGATTCCCGCGCACCATGATCTCGCCCAGCGTGTCGCCGTCGGCAGGCACCGGGGTCAGTTCTGGGGTCATCACCTCGACCTCCCCGGCCAGGGGCATCTCGAACCCCTGCCGCGCGGTCAGGGCGGCGCGGTCGGGGACGGGCAGCGCCCGCTGCGACTCGGACAGTTCGGCCACCGTGATCAGCGGGCTGGTCTCGGTCAGGCCGTACACCTGCACGACCTCGAAGCCCAGGGCACTCATGTCCGCGATGGTGCGGGCGTGGGGCGGGCTGCCCGCCGTCGCCACCCGGACCCGGCGGGGAGTCGGTCGGGCGGTGGTGGGGTCGGTGATCAGGCTCAGCACCGTGGGCGCCGCCGCGAGGTGCGTCACCCCGTAGGTGTGGACCGCGTCGTGGATGGCGTCCCCGCGCACCGCCGGGAGGGTCACGTGGGTGGCCCCCACCCCGAAGGGCGCCCACACGCCGCCCCAACCGTTGGCGTGAAAGTCGGGCAGGGTGTGCAGGTACACGCTGTCGGAGTCGAAGTGCAGCGCGTACAGCACGCCCACCGCGTTGAGCAGCAGGTTGCGGTGGGTCAGCATCACGCCCTTGGGACTGCTGGTCGTGCCCGAGGTGTAGTTGACCGTGATGATCTCGTCCTCGTCGTCGAGCACGTAAGGCAGGGGAGAGGGGTCGTGCGCCTCCAGCCGCTCACCGAAGTCGCTTCCCCGCCCCAGCGTCCACAGCGGGATGCCCAGCTCGCGGCAGGTGGCCTCCACCTTGGGGGCCAACGACACGTCGGCGAGCACCAGCGACACCTGCGCGTGCCGCAGCTGAAAGGCGTATTCCTCCGGCACCAGCCGCGTGTTCAGGGGCACCAGCACCCGGCCTGCCCACGGCACGCCCGCGTAGGTCAGCAGGCCCTCGTGGGTGTTGGGCGAGAGTACCGCGACCCGGGCGCGTGGCGGCACCGCTCCCGCCACCGCCCGCGCGAGGCGGTAAATCCGCCTGCCCCACTCGCGGTAGGTAAAACTCGGGCCGTCGGGCTGGGTCACCGCGATTTCCTGCGGGTACGTCTTCAGGCCGCGCCGAACGAGGTCCAGGGGGGTCAGGGGCGTCTTCATGGGGGCACCTCCAGGGGAAAGACTCGGGTTGTGGGTGCCCTCACTGTAAGCCGGGAGGAAGGGGGCGCAGGCGTTACACCCTGGGGAATGGGGAACGCCCTCAGCGGCCGGACTGCAGGGCCGCCTGCCACCCCGCCCGCGTGACCCGCGCGAGCACGGTGAACGAACCGTCTGGCCGGGGCCGCAGCACTGCCGCCTCGCCCTCGGCGAGCATCCACCCCGTCGTCAGGCGGAGATTTTGCTCGTGGGTGACGATCAGGGTGTTGGTGCCCGCGCGGGGCGGCGTGCCCAGCAGGGCGCGGAGGTTGGCGACCACCCGTCCCCGGTCCGCCCCGGTCCCGCTGCGGAAGCAGGGATTGTTCAGCGCCGGGGTGGGCGTCACCCGCCCGGCCAGCAGCGCGGCGCTGTCCCGGTTGCGGCAATACTCGCCGCTCAGCACCGTGCCGAGCGGAAGGCGCAGCTCCCGCAGCAGACTGCCGACTGCCCGCGCCTCTGCCCGCCCCTGGGTGCTGAGCAGGCGCTGGGCCGTGCAGTCGCCCGGCGTCACGTTGGGCGTGTCCGCCCCCTCGGTGCCAAAGTGCCGGAAGTACAGCACCAGCCCCCCGGCCCGCAGTTGCGAGAGCAGGGCGGGGCTGACCTCCTGCGGAATCCCGCCCGACTGGGCGGCGGCGGGAGAGAGCAGGAGGGAGAGGGCCAGACACAGGCGGCGCATGGGCCAGCGTAGGCGGCTGTCGTGGGGGCGACCGTGCTCAACCCGCCCAAAGAAAAAACCCCAGCCGGGAGACTGGGGCCTGCTGCACGGGTTCGCGCTTACTTCTGCGCGTGCACCACGAGCTTCATCGGGATGCTGACCTCGGGGTGGGCGCGGTACACGATGTCGTACTCGCCGATCTCCTTGACGGTCTTGGGCATCTCGATCCGGCGGCGGTCCACGTCGAAGCCGAGCTGGTCGAGGGCGTCGGCCACGTTGCTGTGGGTCACGGCGCCGTAGATCTTGCCCTCGCCCGCGCGGACGCTAAGTTCCACGGCCACGCCGTTCAGGCGGCTGGCGAGGTCCTCGGCCTGGGCCTTTTGCTTCTCCTGCTGCTTCTTGCGGGAGCGCAGCTGGGCTTCCAGGGTCTTCATGTTGGCGGCGTTGGCGGGGGTCGCCATGCCGCGCGGAATCAGGAAGTTGCGGGCGTAGCCGGGCTTGACGCTCACGACGTCGCCGGTCTGGCCGAGGCGGCCGGGTTCCAGAAGGATCACTTGCATGTCAGGGTCCTCCTTTACTTCCGGACCAGCTTCTCGGTGTAGGGCAGCAGCGCGAGCTGGCGGGCGATCTTGATCGTCTGCGAGATGCGGCGCTGGTGCTTGGCCGAGAGTCCGGTGCGGCGGCGGGGGAGGATCTTGCCGGTGTCAGAGACGAACCGGCGAAGCATCTTCACGTCCTTGTAGTCGGTGATTTCCAGCTCTCCGATGGAGAACGGGTCCACCTTGGGCTTGCGGGGACGCTTGGGTCCCTTGCCGCGCGGCTTGCGCTCGGCGCTGTTTCCTTGGGTCATGGGGAGTCCTTACACCCTGCCTCTTAAAACGGCAGGTCTTCTTCTTCCGGCGGGAAATCGTCGAGACCTTGATCAATATCCAAGCCCCCCGAACGGGTCCCCGTGTTCGCCGCCCGGGCCGGTTGGCCCTGGGGACGCGCCTGACTGCTCGCGGTCTGCGTGCGAGGTCCGGCGGGGGTGGCTGCGGGACTGCCGGGTGCGCCCGCGCCTCGGGAAAGGGCTTCGACTCGCGTCGCCTCTACTTTGGTGGAGTTGCGTTTGTTGCCGTCACGGTCGGTCCACGCCTCGTTCACAAGTCGGCCCTGCACCAGGACGGGATCGCCCTTTTTCAGGTCCTTCATGCTCTCGGCAAGCTCACGCCACAGCGTCACGTCGATCCAGTGGGTCTTTTCCTGCTTCTGCCCAGCGCGGTCGTTCCAGGTCTCGTTCACGGCGAGGCCGATTCCGAGCACCGCGTCTCCGGCGGGGGTGTAGCGCAGTTCGGGATCGCGGGTCACGTTCCCGATGAGGACCACCTCGTTCATGCCGCTGCCCATGCGTACGCCGCCTCCAGCGTCCTGCACGAGCTCGGGCGCGTAGCCCAGTTGCTCCATGCGCAGGGACTTGACGCGCACCATGCTGCGCTTGCCGCCTTCCGGCGCTTCCCAGGACGAGTATTCCAGGTTGCCCTCGACCATCACGGCGTCGCCGCCCTTCAGGTTGCGCTCGGCCTGCCACTCGGCAGGCTTACCCAGAATGCTGACCCGGTGGTACCAGGGGAGCTTGCGCTCACGGCCGTCGTTGCCGACGATGTGGTCTTCTCCAGCCACGGTCGCCTCGAAGACCGCCGTGCCGTTGGGCGTGTAGCGGAGTTCGGGATCGCGGGCGAGAGCACCGATCAAAAAGACGTGGTTCATGCCTCGGGCCATAACTGGGTCTCCTTATTTGCTGGCGGGGTACAGGATGTACACGTACTGGGAGCTTCTGACTGGCTGGCGGGATTGGCCCTTGCGGGTTGACCGGAGCATAGCAACTCCGGCCCGATTACGTCAATAGCGTAATCAGGCCTTCTTGGTCTTCCACTCCGGGCGGTCCTTGACCACCAGGATGCGGCGCACGTTGTCGCGCAGGCGCAGGGGAGCAGCGATGGTCTGCTCGGGGTTGCCCCCGGCCCGGATGGTGTACATCAGGTAATAGCCCTCGCGGTCCTTGTCCACGGCGTAGGCGAGTCGGCGGTTGCCGAGGTCGTCGAGGTTCGTGATCTCGGCCCCGTTGCCGCGCAGGGTGTTCTCGATGTAGTCCTTCTCGATTTGCACCTGTTCGGCGCTGAGGTTGGGGTTCAGAATCAGGTTCAGGTCGTACTGGTTCATGGTTCACCTCGCTTCCAGCCGCGTGCAGGCCGAGTGCTTTCCACATGGGCAAGCCTCGCCGCGCGGCGCAACTGGCAACTTTAGCAGAGACGCCGCCGCCTTGCCAGAGCGCCCTGGCCCATGCCCCCACCGCCCCCTCCCGCCGATCAGGGCCCGGTACGCTGGGGCATGAGCGACAGTCAACCACAGCACGGGCAGCCGCAGCACTGGATGGACGGACTCCTCGATATCCTGCAGGAAGCGGTGGAGGGTGGTGAGCTGGGGCAGGGCACCGCCTTTCTGGACGGCACGGCGGCGGATGGAAGCGGCAACCACGGCCTGCTCGCCACGCTGGCGGCCCTGAGCGCCGAGCAGGCCAGCCGGGACGTGAACGGCACGTCGGTCGCCGGCCAGGCGCGGCACGCGGCCCTGCATCTGGAGGTCGTCGTGCGCTGGGAACGTGACGGGGACCGGGGACCCTTCGACTGGAAGGGCAGCTTTCACCCTGCGGAGGTCAGCACCCCGGAGTGGGTCGACCTCCAGGCCCGGGTGCGGCAAGCCTACGACGGGGTGGTGGCCTTCGCCCGCACGCAGACGGACTTCCCGGTGACCGGGGACGCGACCGGGGGACTGGCCGGGACCATCGCCCACGTCGCCTACCACCTGGGTGCTATCCGGCAGATGGTCAAGGCGCTGGGGTCCGGATGACCCCGTCCGTTCGCCCTTTCGCTCCCGAGGACGCACCCGCCTGGCTCGCCCTCGTGAACCGCGTGACCGGCCGCCAGACCACCCTGGACGCTTTTCACGCCGAAGAGGCCCGGCGCACTTCGGCGCACTTTAGCCGCCGCTGGGTGGTGGGCGAGAGGGAAGAGCTTCGGGGGCTGGCGCACCTCTACGCCTTCCCCTTCGATCCGCCGGGCTTCCTGCACGCCAGCATCTTGGTTGCGCCCGAGGCGAGGGGACAGGGGCCAGGCCAGGCGCTGTGGCACACCCTGGAAGCGGCCGCCCGCAAGCACGGTGCAGCGGGCCTCGCCGCTGACGTGGCCGAGACTGACTCCGGGAGCCTGAGGTGGGCCGAGCGCCGGGGCTTTGGCGTCCACGCCCACCGCTTCGCCTCGGAACTGGACCTCATGACGTTCGGCGAGACGCCCCACCTCCCGGCGCTGGCACGGGCGCGAGCGCGGGGAGTGGCTTTCACGGACCCCGGCGCGGCGGGTGGGCGGACAGTGGAGCGGTATCTGGCGTTCGTGGCGGACCGCCTCACCGAAACACCCGACCTCGCCGGACACCCCCGCTGGCCGTCCGCTCAGGTCCGCGAGGCACTGCGCCTGGACGGGCATGGCCGCCTCGACTGGCTGATTCTGGCGGTGGGGCCAGGGGGCCACTGGCTGGGCACAGCTGCGGTGATTCCCCAGCGCGACCTCGCCCACAACCTCCTCACGGCCACCCACCCGGAAGCGAGGGGCCAGGGTCTGGCCCTTCCCCTCAAGCTGCATGCCATCCGCCGGGCACGGGCGGCGGGCTTCCGGGTCATGCGGACCAACAACCACAGCCAGAACGCGCCCATGCTGGCCGTCAACCGCCGTCTGGGCTTTGAGTCGCGGCCTGGTCGGTACGCACTGCACCTGCCCCTGGCCGCTACTTCCGGCGCTTGAAGGGATTCCAGCGGCTCCCGGCGTCGGCGGCTTCCGGCGTGGCGGGCAGGTCCCCGACCGGCGCGTGCCTTCCGACGGGGCGCGGAGCCGGGGCCTGCGCCAGAGGTGGGCAGGCTTCCTCGTCCTTCTCTCCCAGAGCCGTCAGCAGGGCGCGGCGCAGAGCATCCGCCGCAGGGCGGTCGCCGGGCCGCTTGGCGAGGCACAGGTCGAGCAGCCGGGCGACGGGCCGGGCCAGCTCCGGACAGTGGGCCGAGAGCGGCGGCGCGAAACGGTTGAGGTGCGCGGCCATCAGCTCCTCGTAGGTGTCCCCCTGAAAGGGCCGCGCCCCGGCCAGGACCTCATGGGCAAGCACCCCCAGGCTGTAGACGTCGCTCGCCGGACTGCTGGGGTCGCCCCGGTAGATCTCGGGAGCCATGTAAAAGGGACTGCCGCTCGCGTGCCCCCCCTGCGCCGTGAAGTACGCACTGCCCAGGTCCCCCAGCGCGGCCCGCCCACCGTCCAGATAGACGTTCTGCGGCTTCACGTCCTGATGCACCACGCCTAAGGCGTGCAGGTACGCCAGTCCGGAGGCGAGGTCCGCGAGGAGGCGCAGCGGCGACTCCACCGGCCGCGCCCCCCGCGCGTGCCCGGCCAGGGCGTCGGACAGCGTGCCCTCCGCGTAGTGCCGCAGGGCGAGGTAGGCCCGCGCCCCGAACGGACTCCCCGCGTAGCCGCGAATCACATGGGGGTGCCGGAATTGCAGCGTCAGCCGCACCTCGTTGGCAAAGCGTTCGGCCGCTTCCTGGTCGCGCAGCGTGCACTCCAGCGGCACCTTGAGGGCCACCTCGCGCCCGCGCGGGTCCTGCGCCAGGTGCACCAACGAGGTCTGCCCCCGCCCCAGCACTTGCAGGAGGCGGTAGCCCGGAGGGGTTCGGTCGGAGGAGGAGCGCTCTGGAATCATGGCAGGGGGGTAAGGGTGAAGGGGACCCCGTAAGTTCCCCTACAGTGTCCCCAGTCTAGAGCGGCGATGTCACCGCAATCTGTCGGAATGTGGGGCAGCCTTACTCGTCGTCTCCGGCATCGTCGGCGGCGCGTTTGCCCGCCAGCCACTCCAGCCCCGCCCACATCAGGTCGTCGAGGTCGCCGTCAAGGACGTCGGCCGGGTTGTGCTTCATGACGCCTGTGCGGTGGTCCTTGATGTACTGCTTGTCGAGAACATACGAGCGAATCTGCGAGCCCCACTCGATCTTCTTCTGCTCGCCCCTCGCCTTGGCTTCCTCCTCCTCGCGTTTGCGCATCTCGATGTCATAGAGGCGCTGCTTGAGAATCTGCAGGGCGATCTCGTGGTTCTTGATCTGCGAGCGCGTCTGCTGCGAAGCCACCGCGATCCCGGTCGGAAGGTGGGTCAGGCGCACCGCCGAGTCGGTGGTGTTGACCCCCTGTCCGCCCGCACCCTGCGACCGGAACACGTCGCGCCGCAGGTCGGAGTCGGGGATGTGAATGTCGATCTCCTCCTCCGGCACCTCGGGCACCACGTCCACCGACGCGAAGCTGGTCTGGCGGCGGTTGTTCGCGTCGAAAGGCGACACCCGCACCAGGCGGTGAACGCCGTGCTCAGGGGCCATCATCCCGAAGGCCTTCTCGCCCCGGATGATGAATTCGATGCTCTGGTAGCCCGCCTGATCGCCCGGCTGTTCGTCGAGGATGTCTACCTTGTCGCCCCGGCGCTCGGCCCAGCGCATGTACATCCGCGCCAGCATTCCGGCCCAGTCCTGCGCCTCGGTGCCGCCTGCTCCGCCCTTGACCCGCACGATGGCGGCGGTGTCGGCATGCTTCATGGTGAACAGCGTCTCGCGGTAGAGGTCGTCCACCCGTGTTTGAAGGGACGCCTGTTCCTCGGCGAGCATCTCCTGCTCGTCCTCGCTGGCGATCTCCAGCATTTCCGTCAGGCCGCCCGCGTCGCTCTGCAAGGAGCTGTATTCCTCCACTATGCGGCGCAGGCTGCCCGCCTCCTGGGTGACCTGCCGGGCGCGGCCCGCGTTGTTCCAGAGTTCGGGGTCGCTAAGTTCTCGGTCCAGTTCGTTCAGGCGCCTCGTCTTGCCGGGAATGTCAAAGGTACTCCCGGAGCGACGCCAGCTTG
This sequence comes from Deinococcus rhizophilus, assembly GCF_030271215.1. Taxonomy (GTDB): domain Bacteria; phylum Deinococcota; class Deinococci; order Deinococcales; family Deinococcaceae; genus Deinococcus; species Deinococcus rhizophilus. The sequence continues at coordinate 35,797 of NZ_JASNGB010000011.1, forward strand.
TCCAACAGTTCCTGCATGGGCGTGCCTCCCTTCCGCGGCCTTCCCGTTGAGCGGGAGCGCGGGCTGATTGCCACCGGGAAGTATAGGTGAGCGCTCCATACAGGCGGAGGACCGCCGCCACCGCCCCGGTTTGGCCTCCGCTTGGACCCCCAGCCAGCCGCACGTTTTGGGAGGATGTGCAGACTCGGGCGGGGGGAGTTGACAGGCGTGGGGGCGGGGTGT
>NZ_JASNGB010000110.1 GCF_030271215.1 Deinococcus rhizophilus
AAGCGCGTTCCAGACAGCCTTTTCTAAAACTGCAAGATGTCAGTAGACACTACCTGCCCCGCACCACTCCAGCTTAGGCCCTTCTTCACGAGCCTGTGCCACACCCAGGAAAGACGACAGAACCAAAGCGGCCAACATTGCACTGATCTTCTTCATACAACCCTCCTCCAAAATTGTGGTGATGAGGAGAGATTAAGTTTTCTGGGGGGGCAAAATGAGATCGAGATTAAGGAGATTAATGTTTAGGGTAGGTTGGTTCTACCGCACCTTCACTTCCTGATCGAACCACGTCAGCACCCGCTCGCGGCCGAAGGGCCACACGCTGATGCGGGCGGCGTCGGCGGCTTCCTGGGCGAAGTCGGGGAAGGGGCCGGTCCTGGCGGGCGCGGCGTTCCAGGCGGGCGCGTCGCGGGGCAGGCCCGCCAGCTCGCGGGCACGCGCGAGGCCGGTCTGAAGGTCGCCCAGTTCGTCGATCAGGCCCAGCTCCAGCGCGTCCAGGCCACTCCAGATGCGGCCCCGGCCGATCTCGTTGACCTGTTCGGTGGTCATCTTGCGGCCCTCGGCCACCCGGCCCACGAAGCGGTCGTAGACCTCGGAAATCCCGCGCTTGACGTGCTCGCGCTCGTCTTCCGAGAAGGGCCGCGAGGCCGTGTACATCAGCGCCCGCTCACGCCCCACCGCCTCGGGCCTCAGGCCGTGGCGGGCGTTGAACTCGCGCAGGACCGGCTTGCCGCTGACCACGCCGATGCTCCCGGTGAGGGTGTAGGGACTGGCGACCACGTGCCTGGCATGGGTGAGGACGTAGTAGCCGCCGCTCGCCGCGTACTCGCCCATCACGGCGACGACGGGCTTCTCGGAGGTCGCCACCTCACGCCAGATCAGGTCGGAGGCCAGGGCCGAGCCGCCGCCGCTGTCCACGTACAGGACGATCGCCTTGGTCGTCTTGTCCTTCTTGGCGTGGCGCAGCGCCGCGACCACGGTGTCGGACCCCGCCTGCGGGCCGCCCAGCAGCGGCAGCGGGAGGGGGTTGGTCTTGCTCTTGCCGGTGACGATGGTGCCCACCAGCGACACGACCGCGACCCGCCCGGCCCTGGGGTTGCTCGGCTTTCTGGGCATCAGCAGGTCGAGGACCGCCGCCAGCGGCCGGGTGCCGGGGCCGATCAGGTCGTCCTCGTAGGCCACGCGGTCGATCAGGCCCGCGTCCCGTGCCGCGTGGGCGCTCGTGAGGTCGCCCGTGAGCCACGCGCGGGCCACGTCCTCACTCACGCCGCGGGCCGCCGCGAGGTCACGCGCCCAGGCCGCCTCCAGCCCGTTCAGGTAGGCGGTGAGCTGCTCGCGGTTGGCGTCGTCCATCTGGTCCTGCGAGAAGCGGGTCAGGGCCGCCTTGTACTCGCGGATACGCAGGTTCTCGAACTCGATGCCGCTCTTGCGCAGGAACTCGCCCAGGAAGGTCTGCTCCAGCCCGAAGCCCGGCACCATCACGTCCGCCGACTCGGGCGAGACGAGTTCACGGGCACCGCTCGCCGCGATCAGGCCGGTCATGGTGAGCTGCGGCAGGAAGGCGACCACCCGTTTCTCGGCCGCCAGCCGCGAGAGGATGCCCCGGACCGCGTGCGCGGTCGCGGGCGAGGCCGTGAATTCGGAGAAGCGCACCAGCACCCCGTGCAGCCACTCGGCCCCGCGCAGCTTCTCGGCGCGGGCTTCGAGTGCCTCCAGCGTCTCGGTGCGGTTGAGCAGCGCCTGAAGCGGGCTCGCAGGCTGCCGCGCCGGGTAAGAGCCGTGCAGGTCGAGAATCACCCAGGTCGGCCGGGTCACGCCGTCGGGCAGGGGGTCGCCGGAGCGGGGCAGAAAGGGAATGTTGACCATACCCCCTAGCCTACGCGCCCCGGCCGGGAGCGGTTCCCCAGCCGTGCCCCCATCACCCCGGCACGGGCCAGCAGCAGGTCGGCGGCCTCCGGCGGGAGGTGCGCCCGTGCCGAGTCCGCGAACAGGGCCAGCCAGCGCTCCAGCTGTGGTCCACGAATCCCCAGCCCCGCGTGGACGTGGTTGAGGTTGCCCCGCCACGCCGGACTGCCTCCCAGCATCGTCATCCAGAAGGCGGTGACGCGCTCCAGGTGGGCGTCCCAGTCCCGCACGTGCGCCGCGAAGATCGGCCCCAGCAGCTCGTCGGCCCGTGCCCGCGCGTAGAAGTCGGCCAGCAGCGGCCGCAGCGCCGCCTCGCCGCCGACGGCCTCCAATGGGGTGGCCGGGAGGCGGGGAGCCGTCTTTTCTAATTCCGCCAGAAACGCTGCCCTGTAGTCCGGCGGCAGGGTTGGCCCGGCCCAGGCCGTGAGGGAACCGTGGGTCCAGTGCAGGGGCACCTCCCCCTCCCAGACGTGGACGACCGCCCCACGCGGCGTCTCTGTCCATTCCCCGGCGGGACCACCGGGCGGCACCCGTGCGCCCAGCACCCGCCCCGCGAGCGCCGCGCCCGTGCCCCAGGCGAGGGTGGGGACCCCCCGGCGCAGGGCCTCCGACGCCAGCGCCAGCAGCGCCCAGCGGTCCGGGCGGTCCCGCACGTCCGCTACCGGCTCGCCGTCGTGGGGGAGCAGCAGGCCCGCCGCGCCGGGCAGGGCTTCGGGGCTCGCGGGGGTGACCTGGGCCTCCCAGTCCGGCAGGGGCACAGGCGAGAGCAGGCGTGCCATACGCCCAGCATAGAAGCCGCCCCCGGCTCATGGGAAACCGGGGGCAGCGGGGGAAGGCTGGTTACAGNCCGGGCGGTCCCGCACGTCCGCTACCGGCTCGCCGTCGTGGGGGAGCAGCAGGCCCGCCGCGCCGGGCAGGGCTTCGGGGCTCGCGGGGGTGACCTGGGCCTCCCAGTCCGGCAGGGGCACAGGCGAGAGCAGGCGTGCCATACGCCCAGCATAGAAGCCGCCCCCGGCTCATGGGAAACCGGGGGCAGCGGGGGAAGGCTGGTTACAGCGACTTCAGGTAAGCCTGGAGGTTGGCCACGTCCGCATCGCTGAGCTGCGCCTCGGGATAGCGGGGCATGGTGGGCGCGAGTTCGCGCTCGGGGGTGCGGCCCTCGCGCAGCGCCGTCTCGAACTGCGCCAGGGTCCAGTTCTTGGGACCGTCGGCCTCGACCAAGCTGGGGCCGAGGCCTCCCTGCGCGTTGGCCCCGTGGCACCCCGCGCAGTTGGAGGCGAAGACCGTCTGGCCCGCCGCTGCGTCGCCCGCGTCCGTGCCGGGTTCTCCGGCCGGAGCGCCCTGGGCCGGGGTGCCCTCGCCCTGCTCGCCGCCGCCCTGCTGGCGGGGCGGGGCCTCGTTGTCGTCGCGGTTCTCGCCGCCCAGCGTGTCGGCGATGTCGGCAGCTTCCGAATCCTCGACCGTGGGGTTGGCCGCGCTGGACCGCTCGACGTTGGAGGCCCCCGTCTGCCCCACCTCGGTCTCCTCGTCGCCGCCCTCGGGGGCGGTGGGCGAGGGCACGCCGCTGGTCTCCTCCTGACCGCCCACGCCGTCGCCCTCGGGGGTGGACTCCTCGGTGCCGCCGCTCTCCTGCCCGCCGGGGGCCGCCACCGCGCCGTTCTCCCCGGACTGCTCGCCGCCCAGCGACTCGGGGCGGGTGTCGCCCTGCGGCTGGGTGAGCTGGTCGGAGCCCTGGGTCGCGGCGCTCTTGGCCGAGGGGGCGTCCTCGCTCTTCACGTCCTGCGTGGTGGGGTCCCCGATGCCCTCGGCACCCGCCTTGGCTTCCTCCTCCTCGGCGTGGTGCGGGGTGGTCGCGACGCGGTACCCGGCATACGAGCCGCCCAGCGTGAGCGCCAGCAGCAGCGTCATGGTGACGGCAAAGGTGTTCTTCATACCGCCCCAGCCTACCATGCGGTCAGGGCCCTTTGGCCCGCGCTGAGCGGGAAAGCGCGGAGGGTTAGGCAAAGGGTTGGGCAGCCCTGCCCCTCACCCTCGCCGGGCCGGGACGCCTGCGCCCCCTGGGCTACCCTGGGGCGTGCGCCTCGCTTCGCTGACCGCCTCCAACTCGGACATTCTCGCGGCCCTGGGCGCGGCGGGGCAGGTCGTCGCCGTCGACAGCCACAGCGACGCGCCCGGCCTGGAGGGGGCCGTCCGGGTCGGTCCCGACCTCGGCATCGACGTGGCGGCGGTCGCGGCGGCGCGGCCCGACCTCGTGCTCGCCAGCCTCAGTGTGCCGGGGATGGAGCGGGTGGTGGAGGGGCTGGAGCGTGGGGGACTGCCCACCCTGGTTCTCGACCCCGTCAGCGTGGAGGACACTCTGGCCGACATCCGCACCATCGCGGGGGCCATCGGCTGTTCCCAGCGGGGCGCGGCGGTCGCGGGGGCCTTGAGCGCCGAACTCTCCAGCCTTACTCGCCCCTTCGCCCGGCCTCCCCGCGTGCTGGTGGAGTGGTGGCCCCGGCCCATCATCGCGGCGACGCGCGAGTCGTGGGTCACGGACCTGCTCGCCGGGCTGGGGGCGGTCAACGCGCTGGGGGACCGGGCTGGCCGCAGTTCCCCCCTCACGCTGGAGGAGGTGCGGGCGGCCCGCCCCGACCTGATCGTCTGCTCGTGGTGCGGGGCCAAAAAACTGCGCCCGGAGGTGATCGAGGCGCGGGGGCTGGGAGTACCGGTGGTCGCCGTCCCCGAGAGTGGGCTGGGCCGTCCCGGTCCCCGGCTGCTGGAGGGAGCCCGGCAGATTGCGGCGGCGCTGGCCCGCTTTGGGTGAGGGCGAGTTTTGCCCCTCCCTCCGTGGGACTCGCAAAGCGGCTTGCAGAGGGAGCCCGGCGAGGGCCCGGGGTGAAGGGGGGCCTCTGTGACACCCCCCCCTACAAGCCAGAGCCCCGCCACCCCAGCAGCGCCCGCAAGCCGCGCAGGCATTCGGCCCGGTACGCTTCCAGATCAGGCTCCGGGTCGGCCAGGAAACGCACGCTGAGGCCCTCGACGAGCGCCCGCAGCAGCCGCGCCCGCTCCCCGGCCCCTTCCTCCCCCCCCAGCCGTGCGAGTTCGAGGTCGAGGGCCAGCGTCTCGCGCAGGAAGTCGCGCTGCACCGCCATCAGCTCGGGGTCACGGGTGGCGGCGGCCAGAAAGTCGAGGGACACCGTGTAAAAGCGCCGGGTGTTCTCCACCCCGTAGAACTGGTTGTCCACGTACGAGCGCAGCTGGGCCTCGGGCGTGCCCGCCTGCCGCAGCGCCCGGCGGGTGGCGACCGTGACCGTGCGGGTGAAGCGGCGCATCACGGCGGCGAGCAGCCCCGTCCGGCTCCCGAAGTGGTAGGCCAGCGTGCCCTTGCTGACCCCCGCGTGCCGGGCGATGTCGGCCAGCGTCACGCCCGCGTAGCCGCGCTCGTAGATGGCCAGGTACGCGGCCCGCTCCAGGGCGGCGCGGCGGGCGCGGTCCTGAATCGGGTTGACGCGGCGGGCCATGCCGGGCAGCGTAGCGGGTTCGGCGGGGCACAGACGCCTCTGCCCGCTACCTGACCCCGTGCCGCAGGAACTCGCGCATCTCGTTCACGCAGGGGCTGGCCTCGTGCTGGGCGCTGCTGCCCGTCACGGTTCGCAGCAGGCCCGCGTCGCTGAGGTACAGCTGGCCGATGCGGTAGGCCACCCCGTTCGCCGTGTGGGTGTAGGCGGCCAGCACGCCCCAGGTGTCCCCGCGCTGGGCGGGCTGGGTCACGACCCCCGACACGGCCTTCTGGGCGCCCAGCGTTCGCTGAAGCCGCACGGCGAAGGTCCGGGCCGAGGCCGGGGTGCGGAAGGTGGGCAGGGCCTGACCGTGCCGTTCCTCGCGCAGCAGGCACGCGCCCGAGGCGTCGGCCCAGACGCTGGCGTTGCCGCCCACGGGGGTCCAGCCCTTCATGGGGACCACCAGGGCCAGGGCGGGGGGGGCGCTCAGGGCGAGGACCACGCCGAGCACGCGCAGGGGGGCAGGCATGGGGCCAGTGTACCCAGGCGGCGGCCCTCACCGCGAGGCCAGCCGCGCTTCCAGGCCCGCCTGCACCCCCGGCCACTCCCGGCGCAGCACGCTGAACATCACGCTGTCGCGGGCGTAGCCGTCGGGGCGCACCTGGTACTGCCGCAGGGTGCCCTCGCGCACCGCCCCCAGCTTGTCCATCGCGCGCAGGCTGCGGGCATTGCGGGCGTCCACCTTGAACTGCACCCGGTTCGCGCCCAGCTCCCCGAAGGCACGGGCCATCAGCAGCAGCTTGGCCTCGGGGTTGGCGGCGGTGCCCTGCGCGGCGGGGACCAGCATGGTGCCGATCTCGACCCAGCGGTCGGCGGGCCGGACCTCGCTGTAGCTGATGCGGCCTGCGGCACGGCCCCCGACCAGCACCGCCCAGTTCAGCCGCGCAGGCAGGGCGTTCAGCCGGGTGATGTACCCGGCCCACCCCTCCACCGTCTGCGGGTCGGGGCCGCCACGCGAGAGCAGCGCGGAGGTGCCCTCGTCCGCCCCCGCGTGCAGGTCGGCGGCGTGCGCTTCGGTCAGCGGCACCAGCGTGACGTGCCGCCCGGAGAGGGGCACGGGCCGGAACCACTCGTCGGTCGGGGCGGGCGTCACCGGGGTCTCCATCCTCCCACCGTACCCGCTCCCGAGGAAAACCCCGCCGGGAGAGGTCCGGGCGGGGCGGGGGAGGGGCGGGTCAGAGGGGAGCGGAGGTCGGCTCGGGTCCCTCGTCTTCCGGCTTGCGGGGGACGGCGGGCGGCGCGGCCTCGCTGACCCGGCGCCGCCCGCTGAGCGCCCGGCCCAGCGTGACCTCGTCGGCGTATTCCAGCGCCCCGCCCACCGGCAGGCCGTAGGCGATGCGGCTCACGACGGCGCCCAGCGGTTCGAGCAGCCGTTGCAGGTACAGGGCGGTGGCGTCCCCCTCCACGGTGGTCCCGGTCGCCAGGATGACCTCCATGCCCTCCCCCACGCGCGGCAGCAGGGGCCGGATGTGCAGCCGCTCGGGGCCGACCCCGTTCATCGGGCTCAGGACCCCGTGCAGCACGTGATACAGCCCCCGGTACTCGCCGCTGCGTTCGATGGCGATCACGTCGCCAGGTTCCTCGACCACGCAGATGATCTGCTGGTCGCGCGAGGGGTCGCTGCACACGTCGCAGCGCTCGGCGTCCGTGATGTTGAAGCAGACCGGGCAGGTGTGCAGGTCGCGCTTGGCCGAGAGCAGCGCCCCGGCCAGCCGCTCGATGTCCTCGCGCGGCTGCTCGAACAGGTGAAAGGCCAGCCGCTGGGCACTCTTGGGGCCGATGCCCGGCAACCGGGACAGTTCGCGGATCAGCGCCACCAGACTGGGTGGGTATTTCATGCTCGCCCCCGCTGACGGCTTCCCATCAGAAGCCGGGCAGCCCCAGCCCGCGCGTCGCGTCCTGCTGGAGGGCATCGGCCTTCGCGCTGGCGTCCTGCAGGGCCACCAGCAGCAGGTCCTCGAGGGCCTCCACGTCGCCTGGGTCCACCGCTTCGGGCTTGATCTTCAGGGCCATGACCTTGCCGTGCCCGTTCATGGTGACGGTCACCAGGCCGCTGGCCGTGCCCTCCACCGACTGCGCGGCGAGGTTTTCCTGAATCCTGGCGGCGGCGACCTGCGCCTGCTGCATCTGCTTCATGAGCTTCTTCATGTCCATAGCTGGCCCATTGTACCGGCGGGGCTCGCCGGGGACCGTGCCCGGCAGGGGGATGCCCCGACCCGTCGGCCCGTCCCTACAGCGCCGCCGCCTTCGCTCCCTTGGCCCGGCGGTAGAGCTGCGCGGGCCGCCCCACCCCGCTGCGCCGTTCGCCGCTGGGAACGAGCAGCCCCTGCGCCAGCAGCCGCTTGCGGAAATTGCGCTTGTCGAGGGGCCGGTCGAGGATTGCCTCGTGAACCCGCTGGAGTTCGGGCAGGGTGAAGGTGTCGGGCAGGAATTCCAGCGCGAGGTGCGCGTAGTCCAGCCGCACCCGCAGCCGCCCCAGCGCCCGCGCCAGGATCGCGGCGTGGTCGAAGGCGAGCGCGGGCGGGCGGTGCGCCGGAAACCACCCCGCGCCCAGGGTGTGCCCGCCGCCCGTCACGTCCACCGTGCCGTGCGCGAGGACCGCCAGATGCGCCACCGACACGATGCGCCCGCGCGGGTCCCGGCCCGGCGCCCCGAAGGTATAGAACTGCTCGAGGTGCCGGGGCTCCAGCGTCACCGAGGTCTCGGTGCGGAGCTCGCGCAGGGCGGCCTCGTGCAGGTCCTCGCCGGGGTGGACGAAGCCGCCGGGCAGCGCCCAGTCGCGGGCGTGGGGCAGCTCGCCGCGCTGCACCAGCAGCACCTGCAACTCGCCCCCGTGCATGGCAAAGGCCGCCACGTCCACCGCCAGACCAACCTGGGTGGCCTGGGGCGGCAGGGCAAGTGTCTCCATGACACGAACTGTAGGCCCCGGGTGGGGGGGCGTCAAGGACATAAGTGTGGGGACGTGTCCCCGCTTGCCGTGCGCCACACGGTCTTTCTGGCGGGCTTAGGGGCCGGGCACTCCCCGCTCGGCCCGCGCCACCGCCACGTGCGCCCGCAGCAGTTCGGCCACGCTCCAGGCCTGGAAGGGACAGCCGCCGGGCCGCAGGCTTCCGCCCGAGAACACCTCGCTGACGTGCCCCACCCCCGCCTCCCCGACGTGGCCCGTCAGCCCCCGCAGCGTGGCGCGGGCACGGCCTACCTCGCCCCGCCCCAGCAGCAGGTCGATATAGGCGCCCAGCGGCCACGGCCAGACGGTGCCCTGGTGGTAGGCCGCGTCGCGCACGAGCTGGTCGCCACCGTAGTTCCCCCGGAAGCGCGGGTCCAGCGGACTGAGGGTGTGCAGCCCCAGCGAGGTCAGCAACTCGGCCTCGGCCCGGCGCACCGCCCCCTCCACCCGCGCGGGAGCGGCGGGCGTGTCGGGCAGCGCCAGCGCGATGAGGGCATTCGGGCGGACGCTGGGGTCGGGTTCGCCCTCTGGGGAAAGGGTGTCGGCGGGAAACTCGCCCGTCAGGAACGCCGCGAAGCTGGCCTGCGCCTGGGCGAGCCGTTCGCCGTAGTGCGGCCGTTCTCCCAGCAGATGCGAGAGCCGCTCCTCGGCCCCCAGCGCCGCGAGCCACAGCCCCTGGATCTCGACCGGCTGGCCGTGGCGGGGGGTGACCACCCAGTCCGCGATCTTCACGTCCATCCAGGTGAGCTGCACGCCCGGCTCCCCGGCGAGCAGCAGACCGCCTGCCGGGTCCATCCGGATGCCGTGGTCGGTGCCGCGCACGTGCCAGTCCAGCAATTCCCGCAGGCGGGGCAGCGCCTCCCGCGCGAAGGCGAGGTCGCCCGTCGCCGCCACGTACCGCTCCAGCGCCACCGCCAGCCACAGCGCCCCGTCCACCGTGTTGTATCCGGCGCCCGTGCCGTCCTCCAGGAAGTTGTTGGGAATCAGGCCCCGGCGCAGCGTCCGCAAGAAGGTGTCCAGCAGGGCGCGGGCCTCGTCGTGCCGCCCGGTGGTCAGCGTCAGCCCGGTCAGCGCGATCATGGTGTCGCGTCCCCAGTCCGCGAACCACGGATAGCCCGCGATCACGCTCAGCCCCGACTCGCCCCGCCGCACCAGGTAGGCGTCGGCGGCCACGGCGAGGGTCGCGACGAGGTCATCCCCGTGCAGCCCCGTCGTCTCCCAGGCCCGGTCCACCAGTGCCCGGCGCCGCGCGGCCTCCGCGTCGTGGGCGGCCCAGGGATCGGGCACGTCCGTCTCCAGTCCC
>NZ_JASNGB010000111.1 GCF_030271215.1 Deinococcus rhizophilus
TGGTTGCACGCCCTCGACGCCCGCACCGGCACCCCGCTGTGGAAGGTGGAGGTCGGCACCGTCCACGCCACCCCCGCCCTGCGCCCCACCGCGCCGGGCCGCGCCACCCTGCTGATCCCCACCTGGCCCGGCGAGGTCCATGCCCTCTCGCTGCGGGCCGACGGGGGCCGCGCCGTGCTGGACAGCCCCGAGCCGACCCTCTGGACCTACGACCTGGAGGACGAGATCTGGGCCGCGCCCGCGCTCACCGAGGGGCTCGCGCTGGTGGCGGGCTGGGGCGGCACCGTGCGGGCGCTGCGGCTCCTGGACGGCGAGGACGTGTGGGCGCACACCCTGGAAGGCCGCGTCACCGCCAGCCCGGTCGTGAGCGCGGGCCTGGTGTTCCTGGCCTCCGAGGCGGGCGAACTCGTCGCGCTCGACATTCAGACCGGGGCCGTGCGCTGGCACCGCCGCGAGAAGGAAGGCGTGCAGGCCACCCCCCTCGCGGCGGCGGGCACGCTGTACGTCGCCTTCATGAACGGCACGCTGCGGGCCTACCGGGAGGGAGCGGAGGACCCTGGCCGTTGAATCCACGCGGAGGGGCCGACCCTGCACCAGCCCCCGTACTTCCGCGAGGACAGGCTCGAGGTCCAGCCCGGGCTGATCCGGCAGTCCCCCCTGGGCCTGCTGATGACCGCAGGGGCGGGCGGGCAGCCTGATGGCGAACCCCATTCTCTTCTTCCTGGCCGCGTCCGCCTCGCAAAAGGGCACCTTGCAGGCGCATCCGGCCCGCGCCAATCCGCGGCTTGAGGAACGGGCCTGCGGCCGCCGAATGCCTGCTCGTCTTTCAGGGGCCGCAGGCGTACGTCACGCCCTCCTGGTATGAGACCAACCGGGACACCGGCAAGGTCGTGCCGATCTGGACCTACGCCACGGTTCACGTTCAGGGAACGCCGCGTCTGGTCGAGGACGCCGGGTGGCTGGCCTGCCACCTGAGCCTGCCCACGGCCGCGCCCGGGCCCGGTTCAATCCAGTGCCCCTGACGTTTGCCTGAACCGCGCGGGCGTACACTCACGCCAGTCCGCCCACCCCCCACCCTGCCGGAGGTCTTTCCATGCCCAATATCGGACCCGCTGAACTTCTCGTCATTCTGGTGATCGCCCTGCTGGTGTTCGGTCCCAAGAAACTCCCCGAACTCGGCAAGAGCCTGGGCTCGGGCATTCGCGAGTTCCGCCGCAGCACCGCCGGACTCAAGGAAGAACTGGAGGGCAGCCTGCGCGAGCCTGCGGCCTCTTCCGCCCCGGCCCCGGTCCAGACGGTGGTGGCGCAGGCCGTCGTGCCCCCGGTGGCGGTGGCTGTCCCCGCGCAGGCGGTGGTGCCTCAGCCCGTGACGTCCCAGACCGTGACTCCCCAACCCGTGACGCCTGCCCCCCGCGGCGACACCCCCGGGTCCTGACCCGCCACCAGCGCCGCCGATTTGTGGGGTGGGTGAAAGACCGCCCCTGTTAGATTGCCCGCGTGACCCCTGACCGTGTGGTTCCCCCGACCGCGAGGACGGCCGTCCTCCCGCCATCCCCGGGGCGCCGCTGATGCTCGCCCGCGCCCGCAGCGTGGCCCTGATCGGCGTGGACGCCGTGCCCGTCGAGGTCGAGGTGGACGTCTCGCCCGGCCTGCCCAGTTTCATGGTGGTGGGCCTGCCCGATCAGGCGGTCAGCGAGGCCCGCGAGCGGGTGCGGGCGGCGGTGCGCAACGCGGGCCTGCCCTTTCCCGCAGCCCGGATCACCGTGAACCTCGCTCCCGCCGACCTGCGCAAGGAGGGGCCGCTGTACGACCTTCCCATCGCGCTGGGGCTGCTGGCCGCGCAGGAGCTTCTCCCGGCTGGTGCCCTGCGCGGGCTGGTCTGCGCCGGGGAACTCGCGCTCGACGGGTCGCTGCGGCCCATCGCGGGGGCGGTGAATGTGGCCCTGCTCGCGGCGCAGGAGGGCGTCCCCGCCCTGCTGCCGGGGGCCAACGCGGCCGAGGCGGCGCTGATCGACGGCGTCGCGGTCTATCCGGCCGACACGCTGCTGGAGGCGGTGCGGCACCTCAGCGGGGAGGCCCCGATCCCCCCGGCTCCCCCGGCCGACCCCCTGGCCGACGAGGACACGTTTCCCGACCTCGCGGACCTCAAGGGCCAGAGTGGGGCCAAGCGGGCGCTGGAAATTGCGCTCGCGGGCGGCCACAACCTCCTGATGGTGGGCTCGCCCGGCAGCGGCAAGACGATGCTGGCCCGCCGGGCCGCGGGACTGCTGCCGCCGCTGACCCGCAGCGAGGCGCTGGAGGTCACCCGCATCCACTCGGCGGCCGGACTGCTGACGGCGCGGGGTGGGCTGGTGGGGCGGCCTCCCTACCGTGCCCCGCACCACACGGTCAGCGACGCCGGGCTGATCGGCGGCGGCAGCGTCCCCCGCCCCGGCGAGGTCTCGCTGGCGCACCGGGGCCTCCTGTTTCTCGACGAGTTTCCGGAGTTCTCGCGCAAGGCCCTGGAGACGCTCCGGCAACCTCTGGAAGACCGGACCGTCTCGATCAGCCGGGCGCGGGCCACCGTGACCTACCCCGCCAACTTTCAGCTGATCGCCGCGATGAATCCCTGCAAATGCGGCCACCACGGCGACCCCGAGCGGGCCTGCACCTGCACGCCCACCGAACGGGCGCGGTACGCAGGCAGGCTCAGCGGCCCGCTGCTGGACCGGGTCGATCTCGTGTGCCGCGTTCCCAGGCTCACGGTGGACGAGCTGTCCCGCGCCCCCGAGGGCGAATCCAGCGGGGTCGTGCGCGAGCGGGTGGCCTCGGCGCGTGCCCGGATGCTCGCCCGGCAGGGGGGCCGCAACAGTGACCTCGCCGGGCAGGCCCTGCGGCAGCACGCCCATCTGGCCCCCGGCCCGGAAGCCTTTGCGCGGGCGGCGGCCCGGCAACTCGGCCTGACCGGGCGCGGCTTCGACCGCGTCCTCAGGGTCGCCCGGACCGTGGCCGACCTCGCCGGACAGGACCAGATCTCGGAAGCGCACCTCGCGGAATCTGTGACCTACCGCCCCCGCGACCTCATCTGATGCCGCAGGGCTGAATCGGACGCCTGCGCCCGGCTGGATTCAGCGGCCCATACAGGCTCCGGGAGAGGAACCCGGCTCAGCAAGGGTACGGGCAGTTGTGCACCCTCCCGACGAGGGGAGGTCAAAGAATGGCGTGCGGGACGAGAAAAGCCCCTCTGCCCTTGCGGGGGAGGGGGTGGGGAGGAGCAGTGTGGGGAGGCGGCGCAAAGTGACGAAGCTGTCCGCACCATGGATCAGCTTGTTTCCTCGCCGCTGTCCCGGTTCGTGCGGGCGGTGCCGTCGTCTGCGCCGCCTCCGCCTTCCATCAGGTTGCCTGTATTGACGACGGCGGGGCTGGCGCTCTGGTTGCTGTTCACGATGGCGGGCAGGGCCGCCGCGTCGTCGTCGCGGACCATCTCGCCTGGAACGGGAGAATTCACGAGGTTCCCGCTCTCCTGCTCAACTTCCTCGACGCTGCGGCCCAGCGGGGCGTCTCCGTACCGGTTGTCGGTCATGGGTCAGTGTGGGCGCAGCCCCGGCTGCGGCGGGTGAGCCGGGGGTAGAGGGGCGTTAAGTACGCCGCGGTCGGTTCCGGGATCGGCCGGGGGAGTGCGTGGCGAACACAGGACGGGAATGGGGCGGGAATGCGCAGAGCCCAGGGCCTCCCTGAACACCCGCCACGTGAGCTCGGGCGTCCCCGAATCCTCGCCCGCCTGCCTGCTCCCCGGTCCCGAGCCGCTATCCTGCCGGGCAAGGTGAGGACACAGTGACGAGCGAGCGAGTGCAGACGGCCCTGCGGGACCTTGGAATCGGCGGAACGCCCCTGGCGACCCTGGAAAAGGAAGACGCCCTGTTCATGCTGCTGGAGGGCCTGCTGATCTATCAGGACGCGGGCGGCACCCGGCGGGTCACCCTGCGCGACCTCAACCGCATCCACAGCGACGGTGACGGGCTGCTGCGGGTCGAGACGCCCGCCGGGACGGCCCTGACCGCCAGCCTGCTGGGCTTCGACCCCGCCGAGGTCCAGGCCTTTTTTCCCCAGGTGCGTGACGCGACCGCCCGCGCCAAGAACCTCCCCTCGGCGCCGCTGCCCGCCGCGGGCGGCTTCAAGACGTTTGGCACCCCTCCGGGCCCGGGCCCGGCAACACGCTCACCGGCTCCCAGCGCCGCTGCCGACGACCGCCGCGAGGCCAACCGCCGGGTGACGACGGTGACGGCGACCCCTTCTGCGGTGACCCCGGCCCCGACCGCTCCCGCGCCCACCCCCACCCCCGAGCGCCAGCGGGAGGATGCCCCGGTGCCCACGGTGTCGGCCCCCCTGGTGTCGGCCCCCCCGGTGGAGGAGTTCACCGCCAAACCCGCGGCGTCCCTGGCGGCCCTGCCCATGCTGGCCGAGCGGGCGAACGCGGTCCACGCGCTCGTCGGGCGACTGCGGGTGCTGGCGGTCGTGCTGGGGCTGGCGGCGGTGGGCCTGGCGCTGGTGCAGTACCTCGACGGGCAGGCGTTCCAGGGGCTGTGGACCCTGATCGCGGGGGGGGTGGGCAGCATTGCGCTGTTCGTCTTCGCGGACGTGACCCGCCTGATCGTCACGCTGGCCCGCGCGGTCGCCGAGCAGTCCGGGCAATCCGGGCAATCCGGGCGCACGCCGGACGCCTGAGCCCCGCGCCTCCCCAGGCCCGGACCCTGCCATGGACCCCGTCACCATCCTGCTGCTGCTGTTCGGGCTGGCGCTGCTGCTGTTCGCCACCGAGTGGCTGCCCGTCGATGTCACGGCGCTGCTGCTGCTCGCGGCCCTGCTGGTGCTGGGGCTGATCCCCACCCGCGAGGCCTTCGCGGGCTTCGGCAGCGACACCGTGCTCACGCTGGCGAGCCTCTTTATCCTCACGCAGATGCTGCTGCGGGCCGGGGTCATCGAGTGGATCGGGACCACGCTGGCCCGGCGTGCGCGGAATGCCGCCGGAATGGTGCGGGGCATGCTGGGCACGGTCGCGGGCGTCAGCGCCTTTACCAGCAACACCGCGACCACCGCCGTCTTTCTGCCGCTGGTGACCGGACTGGCGCGGCGGGCGGGCATCGCCCCCAGCCGGGTGCTGCTGCCGCTGGCCTACGCCAGCATCCTGGGCGGGACGGTCACCGTGATCGGCACCAGCACCAACCTCGTCGTGTCGGGGGCCCTGCCGGGCGCGGGGCTGGACCCGCTGGGCTTTTTCGAGCTGGCCTGGGTGGGTGTTCCGGTGGCGATCGTGGGCCTGCTCTACCTCTTTTTCGTGGCTCCCCGCCTGCTTCCCGAGCGTGAGGCCGAGCTGGAAGCCTCTCTGCGGGCCTACCTCGCGGACCTGACGGTCGCGCCCGGCAGTCCGCTGGCGGGGCAGACCCTGCGCGAGTCGGGGCTGGGCCGTGACCACGGGCTGACGGTGGTCGCGGTGCGCCGGGGCGAGCAGACGATCTATGCCCCCGGCCCCGACTTTCAGATGCAGGAACTCGACACCCTGGCGGTCGAGGGTCCGCCCGAGCGCATCCTGGCGGGCAAGAGCACCCTGGGCGTCTTTTCCAAGAGCGAGCAGAAGTTGCAGGTGGAGGGCTCGGCCCCGGTGCGGCTGGTGGAGGCGGTCGTGCTGCCCGGCAGCCTCCTGATCGGCCGCACCCTGCGCGAGGCCCGCTTCCGCGAGCGCTACGGCCTCTCGGTGCTGGCCCTGCACCGCCGCGCCCGGACGGTCGAGCGCCTGGGCGGGTTGCGGGTGCAGGTCGGCGACGTGCTGCTGATTCAGGGCACGCCCGACCGCCTCGGGGGCCTGGGAGACCACCTCACCGTGCTGGGGGACCTGACCGAAGCGCAGCGCGACCGCCGCCGCGCTCCCCTCGCCCTGGGGCTGTTCGGCGGCGCGGTGGTGCTCGGCGGGCTGGGCGTGCTGCCCCTCAGCGTGGCGGTCGTGATCGCGGTGGCGCTCGCACTCGCGCTGCGGCTGGTCACCCCGGAGGAAGCCTACCGCTCGGTGGAGTGGCCGGTGATCGTGCTGGTGGCCTGCATGCTGGCCTTCGGCACCGCCTTCGAGGACACCGGGGCCGCGCGGGTCCTGACCGGGGCCATCTCCGGGATGCTGGAACCGCTGGGACCCTACGGCCTGCTGGCGGCCCTCTTCACGGTGACGGTGGCCCTCACCCAGCCCATGAGCAACCAGGCAGCGGCGCTCGTCATGCTGCCCCTTGCCATCGGCACGGCCACGGCGCTGGGCTACGATCCGCGCCCCTTCGTGATCGGCATCACCATCGCCGCCAGCAATTCCTTCATCACGCCGCTGGAGCCGTCCTGCATGCTGGTCTACGGGCCGGGGAGGTACCGCTTCATGGATTTCGTGCGGGTCGGGACGGGCCTCACGCTGGTGACCTTCGTGGTGTCGCTGCTGGTGATTCCGCGCGTCTGGCCGTTCTGAGCCCGCAGCCGCCACCTTTAGGAAAGGTTCCCGTGAGGGCGGCGGCTCCTGCGGGAAGGGGAAGGCAGCCGGGCGCGGCTGTTATGCTGCCCGCATGAGTTCAGACCGCAGCCACGCCCCGATCTCCTGGGTCTTCGCTCTGCTGGCACTCGGTGCCCTGGTGGGCATCGGCACGGCGGCCGCGCTGCTCGCCCGCAAGGACCGCCCCCTGCCCGACGACCCCGACGCGCCGCTGTTCATCTGAGACAGACTCGGATGGAATCGTTGACGCAGTGATGCAATCCGGGCAGCGCGAGTGGGAAAGACACGGGTTCCGGGCGTGGAGTGGGCGAACCGGTGCCGTCCCGGGTTGTTAACGGGGCAGACGGAGCCCGCATGAGCTGAAGCTGTCCTGGCCCGGCACCTTTCAGCACAGAGAACCGCCAGGGCACCGTGTCCTGGCGGTTCTTGCTGGGCTGTGAGGATGACCCGGAGGTCAGTCCGCTGCCGCCGGAGCTGCCCCCGGCGCGGGTTCTGGCCGGGGCAACTCCCGGGGCAGGCGTCCCCACAAGAAGAGCAGGCTCAGGCCCCCCAGCGCGGCGAGGGTCAGCAGGCCCACGCGCGGCCCCAGCGGTCCCTCCTTGCCGATCAGGAAGCTGGCGATCAGGGCTCCGGGCGGCCCCATGCCCACCAGAACGAAGGAATACAGGCTCATCACCCGCCCGCGCAGGTGGTCGGGGATGGACAGTTGCACGGCGCTGTTCGCACTCACCAGCAGCGAGAGCATCCCGAAGCCGCACACGGCCAGCACGGGTCCGGCCAGCAGCGGGCCCGGCGTCAGGGCCAGCGCCGCCGCGCTCGCCAGCAGGATCACGCCCCCCAGCCGCAGGTTCCGCAGCGGGTTGGGTTTGCTGGCCTGCCACAGCGCCCCCGCCATCGCCCCCAGCCCGAACATCGCCGAGAGGGTCCCGAAGGCCGCCTCCCGCGCCCCGAACACCACCCGCGCGTAGTAGGGAATGATCACGTTGAAATTGATGATGGTCAGGCTCATCAGCCCGACGAGCAGCATCACGTTCCGCACCGCCGGGGTGCGCCGCACGTAGGCCAGTCCCTCGCGGATGTTCTCGCCCACGCTGCCCTGCGGGATTCCCTCGCGCGGGGGAAAGGGAAGGGTGGCGATCACGAACAGCACCACGAAAAAGGACGAGACGTTGAGGTAAAAGGGCAGCGCCAGCCGCGAGATGTCGTCCGGGTTCCCGGCGGCCAGCAGCGTGACCCCCAGCGCGGCGACGATGCCGAACAGGGCCTGCCCCACCGTGCGCGACACGTTGAACGACAGGCTGTTCAGCGCGACCGCGTTGGGCACGTCGCTGCGCGGCACGAAATCCACGACCATGCTCTGGCGGGCGGGCATGTCAAAGGCGTTGGCGACGCCTCCCACAAAGGCGATCGCCATCACCAGTGGCAGCGTGACCACCCCCAGGTGGGTGGTGACGGCCAGGGTGACCGCCGTGAACAGCAGCGTGATCTGGGTGGCGAGCAGCACCTGACGCCGGGGCACCCGGTCCACCACCGCCCCCGCGAACAGCGAGAGCAGCAGGCTGGGCAGGAACTGCGCCACCGTCACGTACCCCAGCGCCGCGCTGCTGCCCCCGGTCAGCTCCAGCACGAGGTACTGCTGCGCGGTCGCCTGCATCCACGAGCCGATCAGCGAGAGAAGTTGCGAGAACCAGTAGCGGCGGTAATTGGGGTGTCGCAGGGCGCTGAACGTCCGGGCACGCCACCCGGAAAGGCGGGCAAGCATCCGTCCACAATAGGCCCATTCGCGGAGGGGGTTCCCGTTGACCCGCACACCGTGCCCGGGGCGGATGACCACCTGACTGCATAAAGGCTTGGCAAATGTGACCTCAGTCTGGTACAGTGCCCCTGTTTCAGATTCTCTTCGGGCACCTCTCATCTTTGCCCCACCCGGTCAGCCGTGTGCTGGCGGCGTCGCCCCATTGTCTTTCGCGCCCTGTGAGCCTTTCCCATGCCTGCACCCTCCAAGCCTGCACCGCGCTTTCCCGCCGCCGTCCGCGCCGCTCTGGTGTTCACCGCCCTGGGCCTGTCTGGGAGCCTCGCTCCGGCGCTTGCCGCTGCCACTGCCACCCCCCCCGCCAGCCCGGTGAGCCCTGCGCTCCCGGGCGGCGCCCATGTTGCGGGGGCCAGCTCCGGGGGAGCCGTGACGGTGCAAAAGGGCGACACGGCCTACAGCCTCGCGCGGGCGCACGGCCTGAAGGTGGAGGAGTTGCTGGCGCTGAACAGCCTGAGTACCCCGGACCTGCAGGTGGGGCAGGTGCTGCGGGTGCGGGCGGTGGGCGCGGCGCACACGGTGCAGCCCAAAGAAACGCTCTACGGCATCTCCCGGCAGTACGGCCTGAGCGTGGACGCGCTGCTGGCGGCCAACAGCCTGCCCGCGACGACGGTGCTGGAAATCGGGCAGGTGCTCCAGATTCCGGGCGCCGCCCCCGCAGCTGCCCCGCGCGTGCTGGCGCAGTCCCTCCCCCTGCCGCTCCCCCCGGTGGCTCCCGGCGTGGTCACTCCGGCCGCCGCCCCCTCCGCGACGGATGACGACTGGCGCGGCACGGCGATGGCGCTGCTGGGCGTGCCCTACGTGTACGGCGGCACCAGCCGCACCGGGCTGGACTGCAGCGGATTCGTGCTGCAGGTGTTCTCGCCGCTGGGCGTGGACCTGCCCCGCACCAGCGCGGCGCAGGCCCGGACGGGTCAGGCCGTCGAGGTCGCGGACCTGCAGGCCGGGGACCTCGTCTTCTTCGACACCGTCGGGCGCGGCGAGGTCACCCACGTGGGCATCTACCTCGGCGGGGGCCAGTTCGTGAACGCCAACTCCTACCGCAAGCAGGTCGCCGTCGACCGCCTGCAGGGGGACGCCTACTGGGAACCCAAGCTGCTCGGCGCCCGCCGGGTGCTGCCCCCCGTGATGTACGGCTCGGCCCGCTGAGACAGGCCAGGCCAGGCTAGACCGGAGCCCCTGGAGAACTTCCCAGGAGCCCTGCCTTTTTCCTTTGCGGCGCTCTGCCGCCGTGAGGGGCTGGAGACGCTAGAGCATTTGCCATAAGAATGCGGTGGGTTTCCGCATTCGT
>NZ_JASNGB010000112.1 GCF_030271215.1 Deinococcus rhizophilus
TTACCCCCGCTACCCCTCAGCTCCCCGGAATCCAGGAAGAGCCTTTCCGAAACCAGTGCTGAACGGTCAACTCCGGGCGAAGGCCCTCAGGGCAGGTGACCCCCAGATCCTCACCGAAGGGCGACGTTCCCGGCCAGGGGAGGCTCCTGACCTGATCGATGTCGTGCAGCAGCTCCTCATGCCAGATCGTGTGCCCAAGGCGATAGCGACGGGGGAGGATCTGACCGGCGCGCTCGTAGAGACGCTTGTGGAAGCCGATGATCACGACACGTTCCCGGTCCTGTGGCACCCCGTACTCCAGACCGTTCGCGAGCCTGGTGGCGAACCTGTACCCAGCGGCCCCCAGTTGCTGCTCGATCTCGCGAAGGTGCTCTGCGTGGTTGCGCAGCAAACCTTTGACGTTCTCGAACACGAAGAAGTCTGGCAACTGAGCACGGATGAGGTCCACGTAGACCTTCGTCAGCCGCCCATGCTCACCGTCCTTGCCCCGGTGCTTCCCAGCGTTGGAGAAGTCGGGGCACGGCGGCCCCCCTACAAACCCCACCGGCTTCCCGAGGTCACGTGCCTCCGCGATGCGTTGGCTGAGCCAGGCCTTGCCAGGCTCCCGCCGGAGCGCCTCGATGCTGCCTCCCAGATAGCCCAAGGAGGGCGGCGCGATCCCCAGGCGGCTGCGGCTGTGCTTGTAGGCGGCCAGAAAAGGTGGATGGTACTCATTGACCATCACGGGAACAAAGCCCTCTTCCTCGAAGCCCAGATCGAGAAAGCCCGCGCCACTGAAAAACGAGAAGATGCCCCCGCAGCTCTCGGGGTCGACGTTTTGCAACGACGCGTCAAGGGAGATCCCCAAGTCCTCTAGCGACGCTGTGTTGTCCTTGGGCTTCTTCCGGGAGTCAGGCACGTTGAGGTCAGTATATGGAAGCAGTGTCAAGCGGCCGGACGCAAACCTCTTCGTAGAGGAGGTTGCTCGCCTGAGCTGGCTACTGCAGGCTGCCCATCAGGCGTCCGTCCATCACCTGCACCACGTACAACTCCTCACCATCCGGATCGAGGAGGCCCACCCAGAAGGTGTCAGCCTGGGTTGGCACCTCCGCTTCCCCGTCCGTGATGCCCACCCGGTAGCCATCCACGCCGGGAACGTCGGCGACCAGCATCATGCAACCGCCCCCGGTATCCCAGGGCTCGAAGACCAGCTCAGGGACAAGCGCAGTCCAGCCCTCCCTGCCCAGGTGACGCGCTGCTTCGTCGAGGGTCCCGGGGTCGAGGGTGTAGGCACTGGCGAGGATCTGCCCGGTGGGCGCGGTGTCCATGAGAGGGAGTCTAGCCGGGGAGGGGAGGCGTCCTACCCCAACGTCGTCCCCACCTCCCGAGCGACCTCCCCCAACACCTCCCCCAGCCGCGGCAACTGCTCCCGCTCGAACCGCCGGTAGACCTCCCGCAGAACGTCCTGCTTTCCGCAATCGGCGGAAAGCGCGGGCGAGAAGGCCGGATCACTGCTCAGCACCGTCGCCCACACCCATGCGGCGGTGTTGCGCCGCAAGCCCTCAGACCGGTTCGGCCTCATCCCTGCCGCCTCCCGGCACCGTTCCCATGTCTCCAAGTCCAGCACCACGAAGCCTGCCAGCGCCTCCTGTGCGGCCCGGTAGTCCCGGTGTCGGTGTGGCCCCGGACCCTCCAGCCGCGTCGCCAGGCCGTGCAGGGCCTCCTGGAACGCCTCCTTGCCCCCGGTCCTCCCCAGGTGCATCACCAGCGGGTTCAGGCTGGCCCCCTGGCTGTGCCCCTCAAGCCCCAGCAGCCGGATGCTGGCCGGCACCGTGTGTCGCCCGCTGAGCCGCACCAGCGCCACGCTGACCGCCACCCTCGCCGCCGTGTCCCCGATGCGCGAGCCCTCCAGCAGGGGGCGGAAGTCGCGCTCGAAGTCCTCCTCCCAGATCAGGTGCGGGACGTGGCGGGTCTCGAACACCCGGTAGCTCCCCGTCCCCGCCGGGGCCAGGTGGCCCATCGTCCGGTGGAAGAGCGCCCGGGGAGCCAGCACCTGGTCCAGCGCCACCTCCAGCGGCCCCCGCAGGTGGAAGTCCCGCGCTGCCGCCCGCACCGCGCTCCCCCGGATGCCCCTGGACCTCTCCACCAGGGGACGCAGGCCGTCCGTCACCCCCTCCTGGTCCGGCGACGCCAGCAGCTCCACCGCCCACGGCAGGATGGCCGCCACCAGCCGGGTGTCCCCCGGGGCCCCCTTGTAGGGATGCAGGGCCGTGCCGCGCACCCCCGCCTCGGAGACGCGCCGCTCGTCCCGCACCTCGCAGGCCTGTGCCAGCGCACGGGCGATGGGGTCTGGCAGCTTCCCCAGGTCCCCCGGCTGCGCCGCGTGCAGGGCCAGGGCCATCAAGGAGCGCAGGTGCCCCAGGTAGGTCAGCGAGGACACCTCCTCCCCGGCCACGCGGGCCACGCCCACCTCCAGCACCCCGTTCACCGCCCGCTGCGCTTCGAGCAACCGGGGTGCCCCGGAGAGGTCCGACGTCGGCACCTGCCGCAGGTCCTCTCCACAGGGGCGGGCCGCGCGTCCCAGACCGCTGTTGCCGGGGGAGAGGGAGTTGGCGCAGAAGCCGGGCCTCGGGACGTGGGTGGCGAAGCGGGGCGCGTTGCTCCGCTCGGCCCGGTAGCCGCCCGTGCGCCGCTCGCAGCGGGGGCAGACGTCCATCAGCAGCGTCCCGTGCGTCAGGCAGACGAAGGAGGTCCACAACTTCCAGCGCAGCCGCCAGCCCCCCGTCTGGGCCAGGCAGGCCGGGCAGCATGCCGACCCCGCGAAACCCGCCCACTCCCGGTGCCCCACCACGCGCACGCTGTTGGGGTGGGTCACGTCCAGCCCCGTCAGGTCGAAGGCCACGCCGTCCAGCGACCGCAGCAGCATCGCCGCGAGCTCTCCCGATTCCAGGCGACACGCGTAGGCGAAACGCTCCCGCTGCTCGGAGGTGAGGTCCAGCCCGTACCCCGCTGGGAGCACGTCGTGGCGATCCTGGGGGATCACCCCCGCCTCCGCCAGCAGGGTGGTAATCGGCGCGGGCACCAGCTGGTGCGCGGCCAGGCGGTCCACGAAGCTGGCGAAGGACTCCGGGCCCTCCGGTCCCCCCAGCAGCCCAGGCACCGAGGAGAAGGGGCGCACCCCGGCTACCACGCGTCCCCGTCCTCCAGGTTCCCCTCCATGGTGGAGCGGTAGTCCATGCGGGCGGCCCGCAGCGCCCGGTGATCGAGGCGTTCCTCGCCGCCCACCGCCCGGAGCGCCGTGGTCCGCAGCAGGTTCATCAGGGGTCCCACGCTGCCCCCGGTGCGGCTGTAGAGCAGGTCGGCGCAGCGCTCCAGGGTGCCCGCCTCGTGGTCCAGCAGCGGCAGGTGCCCCTCCACCGCCCGCAGGAGCCGCCGCCAGGCCTCGCTCCCCTTCTCCATGGGCCGGACCGGGAGGTGGATGAAGCGCGAGGCGGTCTGGCTGGACGCGAGCGTGGGGGTGCCGTGCTCCTGCAAGACGCCCATCTGCTCGACGTCCACCCCCACGTAGACGAAGGTGGCCCCGGTGATGGTCATCAGCGACTTCATGAAGTTCGAGGTCTCCTGCCCACCCCTGGAACGCGCTTGCAGGAAGTGGATGTCATCCACCACGAACAGCAGGATGCGGTGCCGCTCCACCGCCCGGTAGATCGCCCGCACGAGCACGGGCTCGGTGGTGTCCCGGCGGTGCGGGACGTGGAGGTAGTCGCAGATCGCCTGCGCCAGCCCCTTGGGCGTGGTGTCCCGCTGCAAGGTCACGTGCACCACCGGGACGAACTCATCGTGCGCCCGCGGGTCCGGGACGGTCCCCGGGCCGCGGACCCGGCGCTCGAACTGCCGCCCCACCGCCTTGGCGATGGTGGTCTTGCCGAGGTTGGCGTGGCCGTCGACCACCAGGCCCACCTTCACCTGGTGGCGCGGGGCGCGGATGTTGGCCTCCAGCTGCTCCTTGATGGCGAGCTTGACCACCTGCATGTCCGGCGTGTTCAGGGGCCCGAACCTCATGATGTACAGCCGCCGCGCCTCGTCGTACTCCGCCCGGACGTGGGTGGAGAGGGCCTCGTACGCGGCCCGCGTCATCCGGGGAGGCGGCTCCAGCGTGGGGGCGTCCACGTAGGCCCGCCACCCCTCGTAGGTGTAGATGTTCTGGTCGTCCGCGCTGGCCGTCTGGAAGGGGAGGAGGATGCCCGCCATCAGAACTCATCCCCCACGATGCCGAAGAGGCCGTCATCGAGATCCTCCGGCTCCGCCGGGCGCGGTGGGCGGAGGGGCTTCTCCCTGGCCTTCTTGGCCTCGCCCCGGGGCTTGCCCGTCATGGCCTCCTGCTGGGCCCGCGCCCCCTCGCGCCGGGCGACCTCCTGCTTGGCGGGGGTGGAGAGCGCCTGCTGACGTGTCCGCTCGGCCAGCCTCAGGGACTGTTCGGCCCGCGCCCGGTAAGCGTCGTCCATCTCGCGCTTGCGGGCCTCCAGGTCCGCCTCCGCCTGCTGCGTCCGCCGGTCCTCCAGCACCACCTTCACCTGATCGGCCAGCTCCTGCTGGAAGGGCCGGGAGCGCCAGGCGGCGTCGCGCTCGGGGATCTCGTGCCACGCCAGGGTCAGCGGGTCCTGGAAGTGGATCACCGTGGGGTCGCGCGCGTCCACCTTGATCGGCCAGCGCTTCCCGAGGTCCAGGTAGGGCGACTCCGCGTTGCGGTAGGGGTTGAGCGCCTCCGAGTCGTACCGCGAGCCGTCGAGCTGCACGCCGGTGTCGCTGATCACCCGCAGCTCGGTCCTGAGCGCCAGGTAGTAGGCGTCCCGGCCCAGGGGAACGGTGAGGTGCCCGGCGTGCGAGACGCCGAAGGCGAACATCTCCGCGGGGGTGAGCTTGACCTTCGGCGTCCGGGGGTGGCACAGCCCATCGTGGGGCCGGTGGTTGTAGTACCTCGCCACCCACCCGGTGAGCTCGAACTGGAGCTCCCAGGGGAAGTGCAGGGCCCGGGGGTGGCGACCACGCGCCAGGACGTGGGGCCCCACGTAGCCCTTCAGTCGCTCGGCGAGCGACTGGCGGATGTGCAGGAAGAGCCGCTCGATGTGCGCCTTGTCGCTGCCCGTGCCGGGGCGGGCCAGCATGATGTCGGTCCCCAGGCGCGCGCAGAGGTCGCGGAACTGGCCGCTCAGGAAGACCATGCCGTTGTCCACCACCACGGCCTCGGGGAGGACCGGCGGGATGTTCAGCAGGGGCTCGCCCTCCGGCATGTCGTGGGCGGCCAGCATGAGCCCCTCGGGGATGCCGAGGTAGGGGAGCCGCGCGTCCTCCGGGAGGGGCGGCCACGAGTGGTGAGGCCGCACCGGGTGGGCGATATCGAGGAGCAACGTGGTCACGTCCACGCCTCGGGGCTCCCACTCGATCAGCCGCGCCGCGACGATGGCGCGCGAGTACAGATCCATGGCGATGACCATGCGCAGCCTCAGCTCCCGCCCGTCGACCTCGCTGCGGGCGAGCAGGTCGAAGGGGGTGATGTCGATCAGCACGTACTGGCCGGGCCGCACGCACACCACCTTGCCGAAGGGGCGGCGTGTCCCCGTGCTGGCGTCGCTGCGCCGCCGCTTGGCGTTGTGCGTCAACTCTGGAGCGAATCGCCGCACCAGCTTGTTGAAGGTGTTGTGGGTGGGCAGGGCGACCTCCGGGCAGCCCATCGCTTCGAGTTCGCGCTGAACGAGCCCGCGCAGGCTGGTGAAGGAGAGGTCGGCGTCCTCCCGCCGCTGCCGGGCGACCCGCAGGATGGCCTCGCTGAGCTTGAGCGCGTCGTCCCCGAGGCGGCTGGAGGTCCGGGTCTGATGCCCGCTGACCAGGGCGGCGGGGTGGTGGCCGGCGGCCCGGTAGTCGCTCATCCAGCGGTAGATCTGCCGCCCGCTGACGCCGAGCTCGGCCGCCTTGGCCTGCACCCGCTGCTCGCGGCTGGTCCCCTCCTGGTAGGCCGGGCGGGGCTCGCCCGGGAAGCGGTCGTCCGGCTGGCCCAGCCGGTGGCCCGTCAGCACCTCCCGCACATGCTCCTCGCGCAGCAGAGCCCCGGCCCTCACCTCCGGGTCCAGCCGATCCCAGAACGCCTGGGCCGGGGGCAGGGGAGCCGCCTCCTGCCCCTCGAAGCCGAAGCTGGGATCGCCCACCAGGTCGCCGGGGTCCAGCACCCGCTCCCCGCGCTGGCCGTCCCTCAGCCTGATCCGCCCATCCGCTTCGTAGCCGACGACCTGGTGGGTGGCTCCCTGGAAGCGCACCACCGCGCCAGCCTCGAGGCGCGGCCTGCCCTCGCCGCCCATCAGGCGGCCTCCCCGGGCAGGGGAGCGGGGGAGAGCGTCGTCTCGAGGGAGAGGGGACGCGAGAGGTCCGCGGCGACGCGGTGGTTCCAGATCAGGTGGTAGATCACCGGCAGCACCAGCGGAGCGGGGCCGACGCGTGCGGCGAGCTCCATCAGGCCGTGGGGGCGTTCACGCAGCGCGGCGAGGATGGGACCCAGGTGTTCCCTCAGCCCAGCCGGGACGCGGCGGTAGCCCGCGAGGTACTGGACGTTGCGGACCACCGTGGGCTCCGGCGGGGCCCAGAGGTTGAAGCCCACGCCGATGGGACCGAGCGCCTCCCGGGCCGCCTTAAAGGCCCGCTGGAGCCTCGGCGAGCCGTGGAACTGGGCGGGCTTCACGTCCTCCACCACGCGGGCCTGACCGGCGCGCACGATCAGCAGGTCCGGGGTGTAGCGGTAGACCTTCTCGCCTTCGGACCACTGCAGCGTGAAGGGCTGCGCCATGAAGGTGGTGACCCGTGGGTCGAAGTCGAGGAACTGCATCCGCAGCCGCTCCAGCCCCGACTCGTGGCGCAGGTGGCCGCCGACCTTGCTCGACGCGTACCAGCCGCCCCGGTGGCTCTGCCCGTGGTAGTTGGGCACGTCGCGGGCGGGGTCGAGGTCGTAGAGGCTCAGGCTGCGCAACAGGGGCATCTCCGCGCTGAGGAGCTCCCTGGAACCGCGTGGGCGGTAGAGGAGCTTGAAGCCTGTCGAAGTCATGGCCGGGCCCCTTCCTGGCGGCGTGCTGACATGCTGATCCCCCTTCGACGCGGCCGGGCCCTGCGCTGGCATAGGGATGACGGCGCCCCGGACCACAGGCGGACGGGGACGGAGAAGAGGCGCAGTTCAGAGCACCCGTGGGCGTCTGCGATCAGTATGTTACGGACGTAACAGTCGCGTCAAGTTCTTGCAAGAAGCGATGTCATGACACGCGAGCCGGCGATGTTGAGGCGCCGAGAGCCCTGACATGTCGATCTCTCAACTGACATGGCCACTGAAAAACACTTGCCATGCCGTACCAGAACGCGAAAGACCATGACCGTTCCCCAGGTTTTGAGAGTTGAACATGTCAGGACTTGACTTGGAGGAGAGCCGAAACAGCTCGGCACATCGTCTACGCCGACGCTCAGCCCACTGACATGTTGACCTCTCAACTGACATCTCGCTGGTATGTCTGTTCAGTACCGGTTCTGTGCGACTTGTGCTCCTCAAGCTGCCAACCCTTGAGAGCTGAAGATGTCAGTACATCGCCTTATGCAGTCAGGGGCGGGTGTCGGAGAGGAGCGCGCGGCGACGAAGTGGTGTTGTAGACAACGAAAAGCCCTCCTTGAGGAGGGCTGATAGGCTCACTGACAAGTTGGGCTCTCAGCTGACATCTTCAGCTCTAACCGTCAGCTCACTGGCTGAGCTGGCCGATAATCGAGAACATCGGCAGAAACATCCCCGCCACGATGGTCCCCACGATGGCCCCCAGGAACACGATCATCAGCGGTTCGATGGCGGCGGTCAGGCTCTCGACGGCCTCGTCGACCTCGCGGTCGTAGAAGTCGCCCACCTTGCCCAGCATGGAGTCCAGGGCGCCGGTTTCCTCGCCGATCGACACCATGCTGACCACCATGGGCGGAAAGACCTTGCTCGTGGCGAGGCTCGCGCTCATCGGTTCGCCGACCATCACCACGTTTTTGGCGTTCTCGATGGTCTCTTCCACGATGGCGTTGCCCGCGGTGCCCTTGGTGATTTCCAGGCTCTCGATGATGTTCACGCCGCTGCTGATCAAGAGGCCGAAGGTGCGGGCGAAAGAAGCGATGGCGCTCTTTTGCAGCAGGTTGCCGAACACCGGCAGCCGCAGCTTGATGTCGTCGATGGCGTGGCGGCCCTTCGGCGCCTTGTAGATAAAGCGGTAGGCCACCACGATCAGCGCGATAAAGACGAAGATCAGCAGCCCGGAGGACCGCAGGAAGTCCGACACCGCCATCAGCATCTTGGTGATGAACGGGAGCGGCGCGTTGAGCTGCGCCAGAATCCCCGCGAACTGCGGCACGATGGTCGTGAGCAGAAAGTAGGTGATGCCCAGCGCGAAGACCAGCACCATCACCGGGTAGGTCATCGCGCTCTTGATCTTGCCGCGCAGGGCGAGTTCCTTTTCCTGAAAGGCCGCGATGCGCTCCAGGATGGAATCCAGCGTGCCGCTCGTCTCGCCCGCCCGCACGAGGTTGATATACAGGCGGTTAAAGACCTTGGGGTGCTTGACCAGCGCCTCGCTCAGCGGCGTGCCGCCCTCCACGTCGGTGCGGACGCTCTTGATGATGCCCTGAAAGGCCTTGCTCTCGATCTGCTTCTGGAGAATCGCCAGCGACTGCACCAGCGGCACGCCCGCGTTGATCAGCGTGGCGAGCTGCTTGGAAAAGACCGCCACCTGCTTGAGCCCGGGCGGGCGGTCGGTGAGGCCCGGAATCTTGACGTCGGCGTTCAGGCCCGTCTTGGGGGCCTTGATCTCGACGATCATCATGTTCTTGGCCCGCAACGCGTCGCGGACCTGACGCTCGGTCTCGGCCTCCATCTGGGATTTCAGGACCTTTCCGGAGCGGTCCCGGACACGGTATTCGTAGACCGGCATGGGCGCAACTATAGTGACGGGGGTCTTGCGTTCCCCTTACAACGGGGGTGGGCCGCACGCCCCGACTCTCCCATGAACACACCTTTACCCAGCGGGGCCTTCCCCCGAGTCACCCAGGCCGCCGCCCTCCTTGCCGGGGGCGCTGTGGTCGGCTACCCCTCCGAGACGGTCTGGGGCCTCGCCGCGCACCCGGCTTCCCCGGGGGGGCTGGCGGCCCTCCTCGCCCTCAAGGGCCGCGACCCCGCCAAACCCGTGCAGGTCTCGTGTCTGGATGTGGCCTGCGCCCGTCCCCTGACCCGCACCCCGCAGGTGGTAGACGCCCTCGCCGGGCTGTGGCCGGGGCCGCTGACGCTGGTGGTGCCCGCCTCGGAGGGGTGCCCGCCTCCCCTCGCCCCCGGCGGC
>NZ_JASNGB010000113.1 GCF_030271215.1 Deinococcus rhizophilus
GCCACCCTGCGCGAACCGTACGGGCTGAGTCCGCCGGACGCTCCCTCGCACCTGGGCCGCCGCCTCCCGCTGGAGGTGCTGGCCCGCACCGGCTTGGCCCGCACCGGGGAGGAGGGCGGCGCGGCGGCCCTCGCCTTTACCGGGCACCTGCGCCGCCGGGACGGGGAGGACCTGCTGGTGCTGATCACCCGCCCATCTCTTCCCCCGGAGCGGCTGCGAGGGGCCGTCGCGACCCTGCAAGCGCCGCTGGAGCGGGCCGCGCTGCTGGACGACCTGCGGGTGCAGGGCGAGCGGTTGGCCCGGCGCGGGGAGGTGCTGCAAGACCTCGTGTACGCCTTCTCGCACGACCTGCGGACCCCGCTGCTGGCGAACTCCATGAACATGCGGGCGGCACTGCGGGGAGCCTACGGGCCCCTCCCGGAAACCTACCGCGCGGCCCTGGACAACGGCCTGGAGGCGAACACCGAGCTGCTGGCGCTGGCCGACCAGCTCCTGCTGCTCGCCAAGTACGAGAGCGGCGAACCCGGCGGCGAGCGGCGCGAGGTGAAGCTGCGCGACCTGACGCTGGGGGTGATCGGGCAGCTGACAGAGCGGGCCGGAGCGCGGGGGGTGGTCTTCGAGCCGGAGCTGGACGGCGTGAGCGTCCACGGGCTGGCGCACGACCTGCGGCGGGCCGTGCAGAACCTGCTGGAAAACGCGGTGAAGTTCAGTCCGCCGGGCGGCACGGTGCGGGTGACCCTGCGGGGGCACGGGGACGAGGCGGTGCTGTCAGTCACCGACGAGGGGCCGGGCGTGCCCCCCGCGCGGGAGGCGACCCTGTTCGGGCGTTTCCGGGGCGGGGGGGCGGGGGGCGGCACCGGGCTGGGCCTGTACCTCACCCGGCAGATCGCGGACGCGCACGGCGGCACGGTGAGTTACGCCCGCACCGCCCGCGCCCAGAGCGTCCTGACCCTGACCCTGCCACGCGCGGGGGCGGGGTAGGCGGGGTAGCCTGACGGGGATGAAGGCGCCCACCCCCCCCATCCGCGTGCTGCTGGTCGAGGACCACGCCTTTACCCGCGACGGGCTGCGGGCCACCCTGGGACTCGAACCCGACCTGCGGGTGGTCGCCGAGGCCCGCAGCGGCGAGGAAGCGCTGGAGCTGCTCGCCCGCGTGCCGGTGGACGTGGCGGTTCTCGACATCGGGCTGCCGGGCATGGACGGGGTGCGGGCAGCGGCAGAGATCAAACGCGGCTGGCCGCAGGTGCGGATCGTGATGCTCACGGCGCACGACCTGCGCGACGAGGTGTTCGCGGCCCTCGCGTCGGGGGCCGAGGCCTACTGCCTCAAGCGCGAGACGCCCGAGCTGCTGCTGCTGGCGGTACGGGCGGCGGCGGCGGGCAGCGCGTACCTCGACCCCCGCATCGCGCACCACGTGCTGGGCGGCGTGCGGGCCCCCGACTCGGCCCCGCCGCTGACCCCGCGCGAGACCGAGGTGCTGCGCCTGATCGCCGACGGCCACCCCAACCGCGAGATCGCCGCCCGGCTGGGCATCAGCGTGAGCACCGTCAAGCTGCATGTGCAGGACGTGCTGGTCAAGTTGCGGGCGGCGGACCGAACGCAGGCGGCGGTCAAGGCGCTGCGGCAGGGACTGCTGTGAGGACAGCAGGGGCGCAGCGCTGTTCCTCGCGTTTGGCGCGGTACATCGCGGCGTCGGCGCGGCGCAGCAGGCCGTCGCCGTCGGGAAGCTCGCCGGGCCGGGTCCCCGCCACGCCGACCGTGACGTGCAGGGGCAGCCCCCCCACCCGCTGGCCCCGCAGCGCCGCGTGAATCTGCCCGGCCACCGTCTCGGCCTCGGGCGCGGCGGTGCGGGGCAGCAGCACCGCGAACTCGTCGCCGCCCCAGCGAAAGACCTCGTCCCCGGCCCGCAGCACCCCCGTGACCGCCGCGCCGATCTGCCGGAGCGCCCTGTCTCCGGCGACGTGCCCGAGGCGGTCGTTGATCGCCTTGAAGTTCGAGGCGTCCAGCACCAGCAGCGAGAGGGCGCTGCCCTGCCGCCGGGCCGCCGCGACCTGCCGGGCCAGCGACTCGCTGAACGCGCGGCGGTTGGGCAGCCCGGTCAGCACGTCGGTGCGGGCCGCTTCCTCGATGCGGGCACGCTGGGCCGTCTCGCGCAGCAGCGCCGCCGCGTGCAGGGCGAAGGTCCGGGCCACCTCCACCGAGTCCCCGCCGAAGGCGTGGGGGTCATGCCGCGCGTCGATGTTGAGAAAGGCGTAGACCTCGCCCCGGTACAGGACGGGGACTCCCACATTCGCCGAGATGCCGTACACCGAGGGGAGCAGGTCGTCCACCCAGACCCCCGCGCGGGTGTGGCCGGTGCCGTTCAGTGCCTGTCCCGGCTGCACCAGCACGCGCGGGACCCCGGCTGTCCAGGCATCCAGACCCAGGCCATACCAGCGGTCGCGCACGTCCTCCAGGGTGAAGGTGACGTCCCGCAACTCGGTCATGTCGTGGACGATGGCGGCCCGGTAGCGGAAGACGTCGCCTTCCCGCACGAGCAGCGAGCCGGTCTCGGCACCGGGAATGATGCGCAGGGCTTCTTGCAGCAGGGGGCGGTAGGCTGCCTCGGCCTCCAGGGCCAGCAGGTTTTCCTGAAGCCGCAGCAGCGCGGCCATGTGGCGGGTGAGCTGCACCCGCTCGAACTCCAGACCCGCCGCGTGCGCCATCGCTCCCAGCAGGTCGAGGTCGTGCGGCGACCACGCGCGGCCAGGGGGCGCCGTGAACCACATCGCCAGCCGGGGCCGCCAGCGCCCGGCGAGGGGCAGCAGCAGGCCGTCCTCGCGGACCGTGGGGTGACCGCCGCGCAGGGCCGCACGCTCGTCGGCGCTCCACTCGGGCAGGGGGCCGGGATCGCCCACCCGCCAGCAGCTCTCGGGGTGCAGGGTGCCGTGGCGGTCGCGCAGGCCCTGGGCGCCGCGCAGCCCGAACTCGGTCACGACGCCCTCCAGAATGCGCCGCATCAGGTCGAGGTCCTCGCCCTGCCCGGCCAGCTGCTCGGTGAGGCGGTGCAGCCGCTCGGCCCGCGCCTGCCCGGCCCCCATCTCCAGCAGGGCACTCACCCCGGCCGCGAACAGCAGCCACGACCCCAGGGGAGCGCCGGGCGGCAGCCTCAGCGTCCGCACGACCTCGCTGCCGCAGCGCAGCGGCACCTCGCCCGCGCCGGGAGCCACGACCTCGGCGGCGTCCGGGCCGGTGGCCGCCAGCAGCTCCGGCAAACGGGCCAGCACGTCGTCGCCCGCCGACCGTCCCAGGGCGGTCAGCACGGTCGCGAGTCGTCCGTCCAGCGTGTAGCCCAAGGCCCCATCCTCCACGCCCAGCCTACGGCGCGGTTCCTGACGGCACTCTTTCAAGCGGACACTTTCAAGCGCACACTTTCAAGCAGACACCTTCAGGCGGGCACCCGCCACAGCTGGCCTGACGACGCCGTTTGTGACATAATATGGGCGGATTTGATCTGTTCACAACAGAACGCCCCCTGACTTTCACCGAGGTAACGATGACCCGAGCCACCAGGAAAAAGGACGTGACCGAGCAGCCTGCCGCCGCCGTCAGGGCGGACGTGCTGACCCAATTTGCCGACCTCGTCGCCACGGCGGGCGTGAGCAGCGAGGCGCCCGCCCTGTTCGCCGACGGCGTGGGCGAGGACCGCCTGAATGCGGCGCTGAGCGAGGAGTTGCGCCTCGCCCACGACCGCTGGGGCCTGGGCCTGCTGCACCTGCGCCACGCGGCCGAGCTGCGCCGCCCCGAGGGGGGTCTGGAGATCGCCCTGCTGGTCGACGGGGCCGAACGCGCCCGCGTGAGCGAGGGGCCGCAGACCGTCGCCGCGACCTACGCGGTGATGACGGCGCCCGGCGCCGACGGCCTGAGCGAGTGGGGGGTGCTGCCCGACGGGCACCGGGTGACCCTGCGGCCCGGCCTGGGGCAGCTCAGGGTGCTGGTCGAGGATGCCCGCGACTTCGAGACCCACTGGACCCAGGAGCGCGGCGGCCTGTGGACCCGCACCTGGCGGCAGGGGGAGACCCTGGCGGTGGAGGTCCACCGACCTGCCTCGCCCACCACAGCGCTCGCCGACGCGGCCTGGGACGTGATCGCGTCGGTCAAGGACCGCACCTTCCAGCGCGAGCTGATGGAGCGCTCCAACAGCGTCGGGATGCTGGGGGCGCTGCTGGGGGCCCGGCACGCTGGAGCGAGCGGGGCCCTGGCACTGCTGCCCGAGGCGCATTTCGCGGTCAGTTCGGCGGTGCTGCGGGCGCAGGGCGCCGAGGGCCGCAGCCTCGACCGCTGGAAGGCCCTGCTGCGCGAGGGCGCCGAACAACTCGACGAGTTGCAACGTGCCGGAACGAAGCGGCTGGCGGCCGTCCTGAGCGGCGGCCTGCGCTGAGAGACCCCGCCTCCCCCCTCTCCCCCTTCCGCGAGGAGGGGGGGGGGGTTGTGGTGCTGGGAGCCGGTTTCCCGGCGGAGGGGCAGACCCGAGAGCCTGTGGGACCAGAGTCCTCATGGTCGGTGGAGTGCGCCCGGAAGCCGTCTGCGGCTCCCCCCTCTCCTGCGGAGCTGTACCAGTCCCNCAGACCCGAGAGCCTGTGGGACCAGAGTCCTCATGGTCGGTGGAGTGCGCCCGGAAGCCGTCTGCGGCTCCCCCCTCTCCTGCGGAGCTGTACCAGTCCCAGCCTCCCCCGCAAGGGGGGAGGGGTAAAAGACTCCGTTGTCTGTTGACTGGGAAGTCCACGAACCCTAGCTGACTTTTGAAACAGGCGCTGAGGAAGGGGGCGTCGGTCCACCCCTGAGCTTATTCCTGCTCCCCGGCTCCGGCGGCCCGCAGGGTGAAGTGAAAGGCGCTGCCCTGCCCCGGCTCTCCCTCGGCCCAGACGCGGCCCCCGTGACGCTGCACGATCTTGCGGACGATGGCGAGGCCCATGCCGGTGCCCTCGTAGTGCTCGCGCAGGTGAAGGCGCTGGAACATCTGAAAGACGCGCTCGGCGTACTGCGGCTCGAAACCGATGCCGTTGTCGCGCACGGTAAAGAGCCACTCGTCGCCCTGACGCACGGCACCCACCTCCACGACGGGCACGGCGCCCTCCCGGCGGAACTTGACCGCGTTGCCGATCAGGTTCTGCAGCAGCTGGGTGAGTTCGCCCGGTGCGCCCAGGACGGTGGGCAACTCGCCCGTCACGACCCGCGCCCCGGCGGCCTCGACGGCGCCGTGCAGCCGGGCCAGCGCTTCGGCGAGCGGTTCCCGGCTGGGCACCGGCACCAGGGGTTCTTGCACCGCGTTCAGGCGCGAGAAGACGAGGAGGTCGTCGATCAGGCTTTTCATGCGCTCGGCGCCCTTCACCACGAAGTCGAGGTACCGCTGCCCCTGGGGGTCGAGGCTGTGGGCGTGGCGCTTGACAATCAGCTCGGTGAAGCTGGCGATGGTCCGCAGCGGTTCTTGCAGGTCGTGCGAGGCGACGTAGGCGAAGCGTTCGAGTTCGGCGTTGCTGCGCTCGAGGTCCTCGGTGCGCCGCTGCAGGGCCCGCGCCTTGTCGGCGCCTTCCAGGGTCAGGCTGAGGCTGCGGGCCACCGTGTCCAGCACCGCCCGGTCGGTGCCGGTCCAGCTGCGCCCCCCGAAGAGGCCCACCACGATCACCCCGCGCACCGCGTCCCCCACCCGCACGGGCAGCGAGGCGACCGCCGCGATGTGGTTGACCTGATCGCCCAGGCCGTCGCGGTCGCCGTCGTAGGTGTCCTGGTAGAGCGGCTCGCCCGTCTGGAGGGGCACCCACATGGTGGGCGTCTCCCGCAGCGGCAGCCCGGCGTCGAGTTCGCGCTGCAGGGTCTCGCTGCGCAGGTCGCCCACCTGCGAGCGCTTGACCCACCGCTCGCCCTCCGGCTCCCAGTACACCGAGTAGCCGCCCGGCAGCAGCGAGAGCACGATCTCCTGGGCCCGGCGAATCAGCACCCCGGCGTCGGCTTCCAGGGTGAGGTCGCGCGAGAGGTCGGCGAAGGCTTCCAGGGCGCGGGTGCGGGCGGCGAGGGCGTCGCGCTGCGCGGCCAGCTGCCGGGCACTGTCGGCCCGCTCCAGCGACAGGGCGAGGCTGCGCCCGGCCGAACGCACGATCGCCCGGCCTCGCTCGGACCACTGGCCCTCGGTCTTGAGGCCCACCGCGAGCATTCCCGGCACCTCTGCCCCCACGGCCAGCGGGTAGAGGGCCACCGTGCCGTAGTCCTCGGTCGCGGCGACCTGCTGCTCGCCCGCGTTCCAGCCGTCCACGAAGACCGGCTCGCGGGTGCGCTCGGCCTCGGCGAAGGCGGGCGCGTCCAGCGGAACACCGCCCGTGATGGAGGCCACCACCTCCGGCGCGATGTCGGTGGTCCAGACGCGGGCCCGCCACAGCTCGCCCTCGCGCTCGTAGTAGGCCGCGCTGCACTCCACGAAAAACGAGCGGAAGACCCCCAGCGCCTCCTGCGCGAGGCTGGAGACGTCGGTGCGGGTGCCCACCGCCTCGGTGAAACGCACAAAGGCCCCCAGGGCCGCGGCCTGCTCGGCGAGTTCGTGGGTGCGCTCCGCCACGCGCGCCCCCAGCCGGGCGCGTTCCTCGTGCAGTTCCTGGTAGAGCCGCGCGTTGTCGAGGGCCACCGCCGCCTGCGCCGCGAGGCCCACCAGCAGCTGCTCGGCCCGCTCGTCGAAGCGGTCCGGCTCGGCGTGTCCGAAAAACAGGCCGCCCAGCACGGTCCCCGAGCGCGACACCACCGGCACCCCCAGGTAACTGCGCACGGCGAGGTGCCCCGGCGGCAGCCCCCGGTAGGGCGCGTTGTGGCCGAAGCGGGGGTCCCGGGTGATGTCGCCCGAGCGCACCACCGCCTGCCCGGTCAGGGTCGGCCCGAACACCTGGGTCGGGCGCGGCGCGGGAAAGGCCGCGAACGCCTCGCGCGGCGCCCCCGAGAGCGCGTAGAGGGGAAAGGACTCCGCGCCGGACGGGTTGTAGAACAGGGCCCCGTAGTCGGCCCCGCTCAGCGCCACCCCCGCGTCGGTCACCGCCTGCATCAGCCGTTCGAGATCGAGTTCGGCGGCGACCGACGGCCCGACCCGGCCCAGGGCGTCGAGCACCTCGGCCTGCCGGGCCAGGCGCCCCTCGGCCAGCACCCGCCCCAGCGCCTGCGCCCCCTGCTGCGCCAGTGCGTCCAGAAAAGCCTGCTCGGGCGCCGCGAACCCGCGCTGCTCGCCCGCCGCGAAGGTCAGGACCAGCACCCCCCAGACCCCGTCGTCCACGCACAAGGGCAGGGCCGCGAGGGGCACAGGGTGGGCAGCCACGGGGTCTGCGGTCACAGAGGCTTCACCCGTAGAGACTCCGGTCTGAAATGCCGGCTGCCCGGTCTGCTGGACCCTGGCCGCGAGTTCGGGGGCAGGCACCGCCTCACCGGTCGTGGCCCGGGGCGGGCGACCTGCCTCTGCCCCGTCCACGACCTGTCCCCCCACCGCCCCGGCGGCGACCACGACCCCCCGCAGCAGCGCCTCCAGCACGCCTGCCGACGTGCGGGCCTCGGCCAGCGCCGCGCCGAGACTCTGCAGGGCCTCGGCGCGGCGCAGGGCCGTCACGTCCCGCAATTGCACGGCCAGCGTGTCCCCGCACGGCACCACCCGCACCCGGACCCAGCCGCCGGTCAGGGGACTGTGGGACTCGTATTCGGTCGGCTGCCCGGTGCGGCGGGCGTGGGCCCTCGCGGCAGGCCAGCGGGGGCTGAAGCGCCCGCCGAGGTCGCGCTCCAGCACCAGACCCAGCAATTCCTCCGGCTCCATCCCCGCCAGCCTCGCCGCAGGTCGGTTGACATACGCGAACCGGCCCTCGCCGTCGAGCAGGAACAGGGCGTCGTCTCCGGCGTCCAGCAGCTCAAGCAGGGCGGGGGCCGCGGGGTCGGCCGGGCGGCTCATCGCCGGGGAGCCAGGGCAGACAGGGAACCGGAAAACAGGGGCATATCGGCTGTGGATTCTAACGGAGCCGGGGCGGAGACGGGGCGCGGCGCGGCCGGAGGGCCGGAGCCTGCCCGCCTGACCCCTCAGCCCGCAGCCTCAGCCCGCAGGCGGCGCGAGGAACCCGAAGACGTGGCCTTCCGGGTCGCGCACGGTGAGGCGGCCCTCTGCCTCCACATGCGGCAGCCCGGCCGCCCGCACCCGGCGGCGGACCTCGTCCAGATGGGCGTAGAACTGGGCGTAGACGTGGTCACCGCCAAACATGTCGGCCAGCCCCACCTGCGGGTCCCAGGCGTACAGCCAGCGGCGGGGGGTGCCGTTGCCGTCGGGCTCAGGGCCGGGGCCCAGGGTGAACTGCGCGAAGTCGCGGTCCGGCTGCTCCTTGGCAAAGGCAAAACCGTAGGCGCGGGGCAGCCGCTCCTTCATCGCCGGGTAGTCCACGAAGGCGAGCGCCACCTCGCGCAGCCCCAGCACCGGGAGGGCGTGGGGGCCACGCTCGCCGTCTCCCGGCGTGGGCGGGTAGGCGGGCTGCCGCCCGTCCGCGAGGTCCACCCCGCGCAGCTCCAGCCCATGCCCGAAGGGGTCGAAGAAGTACACGGTGGGATCGGGCCGCTCGGGGGTGCCGAGGTCGATCTCCTGCCAGGGCAGGCCGTGCTCGTCCAGCAGGGCCTTGCAGCGGTCCAGTTCGTGGGGCTGAATCTGCCACGCGTAATGCAGGTGCGAGGCCCCCCGCACGTGCAGGGGCGCGAGGCGGGGGTCGTTGGGCTGCCGGGTCACGGGCTTCCAGAGCGTCAGCGTCTGCGTGTCGTTCACCCGGAAGTGGGCCACGCCACGGCTCCCGTCGTGGCGCAGCAGCGTCAGGCCGAGCACCTGGGTATAGAAGCGCACCCCGCGCGGCAGGTGGCCAACCTCCAGCGTCACGCCCGCGAGGTCGAGGATGGGAGAAGCCATGCGGGCAGCGTACTCCGGGGGCGGGCGGGGCTTTGCTAGACTGGGTCCACCAAACTCCCGAAACGT
The DNA here is from genome assembly GCF_030271215.1 of Deinococcus rhizophilus. Classification (GTDB taxonomy): domain Bacteria; phylum Deinococcota; class Deinococci; order Deinococcales; family Deinococcaceae; genus Deinococcus; species Deinococcus rhizophilus. Next base: position 9,005 of record NZ_JASNGB010000113.1, read on the forward strand.
TGATCCTGACGTGTTGCCCGTGAAGTGTTGCCGCGCCGGAGCCACCGGACCCGGCCTTTTTCCTGCCCCCCGGAGTGCCTTGCCGTGTCCCAGCCTGCCCCCCTGAGCCCCACCCAGCGCCGGACCCTGCGGGCGCTGACCGACACCTTCGTGCCCGCGCTGCGGCGCCCCGCCGACCCCCGCGCCCCCCACAGCCAGCAGTTCTACGCGACCCCCGGCAGCGCGACCGGGGCGCACGACCTCGCCGCCGGGATGCTGGCCGGACTGCCGGGA
>NZ_JASNGB010000114.1 GCF_030271215.1 Deinococcus rhizophilus
GGGCGGCAGCGCGGGCGGCGGCGGCGAGTGACCACCGCGCTGCGTGCCCTGGCCGCTGCCCTGCTCCTGACCGGGGCGGGAGCCGCCGTCTATTTCACCGGGCACGGGCAGGGCGTGCAGGCGCAGCGGGCGCTCGCCACCACCGACGAGATCAACACGGTCGAGGTGGCGCAAAAGTCGTTGCGGGCGGTGGTACGGGTCGACGCCCGGTTGCGCCGGGAGTTCCTGCAGGCCGGGGACGACCCGGTGGAGACGGGCACCGGCTTTTTCTACAAGTCCAACCTGATCGTCACGAATTACCACGTCATCCAGTACCAGGAATCGGTCAGCGTGACCCTCTACAACGGACGGCGGGTGCCCGCGCGGGTGGAGGGTATCGACCCCGGCATCGACATCGCCATTCTGCGGGTCAGTGGGGTGTCGGCGCCGCGCACGCTGGCCTTCGGGCGCAGCGCCAGCCTGATTCCCGGGCAGAAGCTGATCACCATCGGCACGCCGCTGCGGATTCCCAATTTCGTGGGGACCGGGGTCTTCAGCGTGATGGCGAGTGCCCAGGACGTGCCGCGTGACGACCAGCTCGGGCAGGAGATCGGGCAGTACCTGCTGACCACCGCCAGCATCCAGCAGGGCAACAGCGGCGGCCCGGTCCTCGACTCGCGCGGGGCGGTGGTGGGCGTGGCCGACGCGAACGCGGCGCCCAACCTGTTCGTGCCGGGCATCATCGGCATGGCGATTCCCAGCGACCTCGTGCGCCAGAGCCTCGACGACCTCGAGAAGATCGGCGTGCCCCAGCGCGGCACCCTGGGGGTCACGCTGGAGGACCTCGACAGCCTCGACCCGGCGCTGCGGCAGCTCGCGGGCCTGAGCAGCTCGGAGGGAGCGCTGGTGGACGAGGTCGCCGCCGGGTCCGCCGGGGGCCGGGCCGGGCTGCGCGGCAGCCTGCGCAACAGCCGCGGGCAGCTGCTCGCCCCGCTGGGAGACATCATCGTGGCGGTGGACGGCGTGCGGGTGCGCGGCAGCTACGACGTGACCCGGCTGGTGGCCGCCAAGCGCCCCGGCCAGAGCGTCAACCTGCGGGTGTGGCGCAACAGGAAAAGCGTGAACGTGCGGGTGACGCTGCAGAAACGCACCCTGCAGTGATTGCCGCCTGCTCTGGAGCGCTCTGGCCCGTGCTGGAGCGCCCTTTTCTGGTTGCTGCCCCTTTTCTGGTTGCTGGCCCCGGGCGGCCGGAAGCTCTATGATCCCTGGTGCTATGTACGTCGTCGTCGAAGGCCCCATCGGGGTGGGAAAAACGAGCCTGGCGGGGCGGCTCGCGGGGCGCTCCGGTGCGGAGCTGAATCTGGAAGTCGTGGAGGAAAATCCCTTCCTGGCCCACTTCTATGACTCGCCGGAAGCCTACGCCTTTCAGGTGCAGGTCTTTTTCCTGCTCTCACGCTTCAAGCAGCTCTCGGCGCTCGCGCAGCCGGGGCTGTGGAGCGGGAACGTGGTCAGCGACTACCTCTTCGACAAGGACTTCATCTTCGCGGCGATGAACCTGAAAGACGCCGAGTTCGCGCTGTACGAGGACCTCTACAGCCACCTCTCGCCCCGGCTGCCCACCCCGGACCTGGTGGTGTACCTGCGGGCCGAGCCGGGGCTGCTGCTCTCGCGCATCGAGAAACGCGGGCGGCCCTTCGAGCGAGACATGCAGGCCGCCTACCTCACGGACCTGACCGCCCGCTACGACGAGTATTTCCGCACCTACCCCGGCCAGCTCCTGACGGTCGACGCCAGCCGCTACGACTTCGTGGGCAATCCCGACGACGAACACGCCCTGCACGCCGAGATCGAGGCGGCGCTGCGGGCGGGCCGACCCGTGGGAGAGGGGGCGGTGGTGTGAGGGGGCAGACCGTAGAGCGTGGGCCGTGGAACGTGGACAGCGACGACGCCTTCCCCACGTTCCACAGGCCACATCCCACGTTCCAGCAGCGGAGCCGCTGACATGTACCTCGCCATCTCCGGCAACATCGGCAGCGGCAAGAGCACGCTGACGCGGATGCTCGCCGACCGCTACGGCCTGCGCCCGGTGTACGAGCCTTACGCCGAGAATCCGTACCTGGAGGACTTCTACCGCGACATGCGGCGCTACTCCTTTCACAGTCAGGTGTACTTCCTGTCGCGGCGGCTCGAACAGCACCTCCAGATGGTGACCGGGGCGCGGTACGTGATTCAGGACCGCACGGTCTTCGAGGACGCCAACATCTTCGCCCGGAACCTCTACGAGTCGGGCCAGATGGAGCCGCGCGACTGGGCGACCTACCGGGGACTGTACGAGGGCGTCCTCCCGGCCCTGCGGGTGCCCGACCTCCTGATTCACATCGACGCCTCGCTGCCCACCCTCAAAAAGCGCATCGCCCAGCGGGGCCGCGCCTACGAGAAGGACATCCCCGAGGCGTACCTGGCGGGCCTGAACCGGCTCTACGACGGGTGGGTGCAGGGCTTTGACGCCTGCCCGGTCGTGCGGGTGCCGGGCGACGAGCTGGATTTCGTGCAGAATCCGGCGGCCTTTCAGTGGGTGTGCAGCCGGGTGCAGGCGCAGGGCTTCGGGCTCCCGCTGCTGCGGTAGGAGGCTGGGGCGTCTCTGCTAGCCTCCCTCCCATGCACCTGCCCGAGCTGGCCGCCGCCCTGAACGTCTCCGCCGCCGACCTGCCCGCCGCCGAGGTGCGGGGCATCACCCACAACGCGGCGTGGGTGGAACCGGGGTTCGTGTTCGTGGCGATTCGGGGCGCCCGCTTCGACGGGCACACCTTTCTGGAGGAGGTGGCGGCGCGGGGCGCGGTGGCGGTGCTGGGCGAGGGCTTGCGTGAAGGGCAGACCTCTCCCCTGCCCTACCTGACGGTGCCAGACGCGCGGGCAGCGCTGGCCGACGCGGCGGCGGCGCTGGAGGGTTTCCCCAGCCGCGCCCTGAAGGTTGTGGGGGTGACGGGCACCGACGGCAAGACCACCACGAGCTGGCTCACCCGGCACCTGCTGCGGGCGGCCGGGATACCCACCGGCCTGCTCAGCACCGTGGGCTACGAGCTGCCCGACGGCGTGCTGCGCCACTTCCCCGCGCACTTCACCACCCCCGAAGCCCCGCAGCTGCAGGCCACCCTGCGTGAGCTGCTGGAGGCGGGCGGGCAGGCCGCCGTGCTGGAGGCCAGCAGCCACGCGCTGGCGCTGGAGCGGGTGCGCGGGGTGGAGTGGGACGTGGCGGTCTGGACCCACCTGACCCGCGAGCACCTGGACTTTCACGGAACCGTGGAGGCCTATTTCGCCGAGAAACGCAAGCTGGTGGAACGCGCCCCCTTCGCCGTGCTGAACGCCGACGACCCCTGGACGGCCCGGCTGACCGGCGTCGCCCCCACCGAGACGACCTACTCCCTGGACGGCTCACCCGCCGACTGGCAGGCGCACGGGGTGCAGGAGCGGGCGACCGGGCTGCACTTCCGGGTCACGTCGCCGCTGGGCGAGTTCGCGGCCCACCTCCCGATGATCGGCCGCTTCAACGTGGCGAACGCGCTGGCGGGAATGGCGGCGGCGGCGCGTCTGGGAGCGACGGCACAGCAGCTCGCGGCGGGCCTGGCCTCCTTCGGCGGGGTGCCGGGGCGGATGGAACTCGTGCCCGGCAGCGAGGACGCCCCGCGGGTGATCGTGGACTTCGCCCACACGCCTCCCAGCCTGGCGGGGGCGCTGGGAACGCTGCGGGCGACCACACCGGGGCAACTGTGGGTGGTGATCGGGTCGGCGGGCGGTCTGCGCGATCCCGGCAAGCGGGCACCGCTGGGCGAGGTGGCGACCCGGCGGGCCGACCACGCGGTCTTTACCGAGGAAGACCACCGCGACACGCCCCTCGCGGACATCCTCGCCGAGATGGAGCGCGGGGCGCGGGAGGCGGGCCGGGACAACTTCGTGTCGGTCGGGGACCGCCGGGAGGCCATCCGGCACGCGCTCCGGCAGGCCCGCCCCGGCGACACCGTCCTGCTGGCGGGCAAGGGGGCCGAGGACACGCTGGAGCGCGGGGGCGAGGCCCTCCCCTGGAACGAGGTGGAGGAGGCGCGGGCGGCGCTGGAGGCCCGGCGGTGAGCTTTACCCCGGCGGAGCTGCTGCGCCACGTGTCCGGCAAGGTGCGCGAGCGGGCGCGGGACCTCGTGGGCGAGGTGGAGCGGCGGGAGCGGCGGGAGCGGCAGGGGGACGTGATCCGGGCGCGGGTGCAGGGAAGCCGCCCGGCCCCCTACCGGGTCCGCACCGACCTGAAGAAGGGCGAGGTCACCTGCTCCTGTCCCGACGAGCACAACGCGATCTGCAAGCACGCGGCGGCCACGCTCCTCGTGTTCATGGACGACCCGGCGTCCTTCGTGCCCGCTGCCCCGCCCCGGCGGCTCCCCGCGCTGACGGGCCTGGGGGAAGCCGACGTGGAGAGGTTGCTGGACCGCCTGCACGACCTCCACCCCGACGTGGTGCTGGACTGGGCGCGGGAGCTGACCCACCAGGCCGAGGAGGAGGAGTGGGAGTAAGCCCCGCCGGAGCGCCTTGTTCCTCGCCCCGCCGTCCGGCCGACGTCGCCTCCAGCCTCCGGCGGCATCCTGTGTCCGGCGGGAGGGGGACTTGCATGAATGGACCGGCCCCCCACCCACGGGGTGCCCCACACCGGGCGCGGAGAGGCTGAAGGCATGAACGGCAAACAGATCACCAGACTGGGCTTCGGGGGCCGGGCGGTGGCGCTCGCCCTGGACGCCGCCAAGCTGCGCGAGCGGGCAGGCATCAGTCGCCAGGAGATCATCGGCGAGCTGGCCTCGGTGCGTGACCACCCGGAGGCTTACGTCACCGGGGGCGTCTACGCCGACCTCGCGGCGGAACTGACCTCGCGGGACGCCCGGGCGCGGGCGGCGGCGCAGGCCACGCTGCGGCCCACACCGCTGCCCTACCGGGTCTGGGGCGAGGACCTGATCGAGCCCGGTGCCCGCAGCCAGATGGACGTGGCGATGCAGCTTCCGGTCAGCCGCGCGGGGGCGCTGATGCCCGACGCGCACGTGGGCTACGGCCTGCCCATCGGCGGGGTACTGGCCACCGAGGGGGCCGTCATTCCCTACGGGGTGGGCGTGGACATCGGCTGCTCGATGATGCTGAGCGTGCTGCCCCTGGCCCCAGGTGGGCTGAGTACCGACGAGGCCCGGGGGCTGCTGATGAAGCACACCCGCTTCGGCGCGGGCGTCAGCTTCGAGAAGTCCTTCCGGGGCGACCACGAGGTGCTGCACGACCCCGCGTGGCGCGAGCAGGCGCTGCTGCGGCACCTGCGGAACAAGGCCGCCGAGCAGATCGGCAGCTCGGGCAGCGGCAACCATTTCGTGGAGTTCGGCACCCTGACGCTGGCCGCGCCCGACCTGGGCTTGGAGGCGGGCGACTACCTCGCGGTGCTGTCTCACAGCGGCTCGCGGGGCTTCGGGGCGCAGGTGGCGAACCACTACACCAGGGTGGCGCAGGCCCTGCATCCCACCCTGGACCCCGCCGCCCGCAAGCTCGCGTGGCTGCCGCTGGACACCGAGGAGGGCGAGGGCTACTGGCAGGCGATGAACCTCGCGGGCCGCTACGCCCTGGCCAACCACGACCTGATCCACGCCCGCCTCGCCCGCGCCCTGGGCGTGGGGCCGCTCGCGCAGGTCAGCAACAGCCACAACCTCGCGTGGCGGCAGACGCTCCCGGATGGCGAGGAGGTCATCGTCCACCGCAAGGGGGCCACCCCCGCCGAGGCCGGGCGGCTGGGCCTGATTCCCGGCAGCATGGCCGATCCCGGCTTCGTGGTGCGGGGGCGCGGCAACGCGGAGGCCCTCGACAGCGCCAGCCACGGGGCCGGACGCCAGATGGGGCGCAAGGCCGCCGAGCGGGCGCTGAACAAGCGCGACGTGCAGGCGTACCTGAAGGAGCGCGGCATCACCCTGATCGGCGGCGGGGTGGACGAGGCCCCGCAAGCTTACAAGCGCATCGAGGAGGTCATCGCCCGCCAGCGTGACCTCGTGGACGTGGTGGCCGAGTTCCGCCCCCGCGTGGTGCGGATGGACACCGGGCACGAGGACATCTAGCGGGCGGCCGGAAGCTGGCCGCTTTTCACCCCCGTCCCAGCCCCTCCAGCAGCGCCACGCCGAAGGCCACGCCCTTTTCGAAATGCTCGCGCAGGATGTTCTCGTTGGGCGCGTGGACCCGCCCCCCCACGTTCCCGATGCCCAACGCCACGCAGGGCACGCCCACGAAGGCCCCGAAGGGATGCATCGGCCCGCTGCCGCCGCTGCTGGGATTCACGATGGGGTCGGTGCCGTGCGCCTCCCGCGCCGCTTCCACGCAGGTCCGCACGAAGGGATGGTCGGCGTCGGCTCGGGCGGGCTTCTGATGGGCTTCGAGTTCCACGACCTCCACGTCGCTCAGCCCCTGCGCGTCGAGGTGCGCCCGCAGCAGCGCCAGCACCCGCGCCGGGTCCTGATCGGGCACCAGCCGGAAATCCAGCTTGACAAAGCCCTGGGCGGGCAGGACCGTCTTGCTCCCCTCCTCCTGATACCCGCCGCCCCAGCCGTTCACGTTCACCACAGGGTGAAAGTTGAGCCGCTCGTGGTAGGCCGGGCCGGTGGCGAGCGGCCGGGTCACCCCGTAGGTCTCGCGCACGCTCCCGCCGTCGCCGGGAATCCGGGCGATGGCCTCCCGGTCAGCCTCGGAAGGTTCCCGCACGTCGTCGTGAAAACCAGGGATGGTCACGCGGCCCGCATCGTCCCGCAGCGAGGCCACTGCCCGCGCGAGGCGGTACAGCGGATTGTCCACGACAGCGCCCAGACTGCTGTGCAGGTCACTGTCGGCCACCCGGCAGCGCAGTTCCACGCACATGACCCCCTTGAGGCCCAGGTACATCACCGGCCGCCCCCCGGGGTCGATGGACCCGAACTCCCACCAGCAGCCGTCGGCCCGCAACTCGTCCGCGTGCTCCTCCACGAAGCGTTCCAGGCTGGGGCTGCCCACCTCCTCCTCGCCCTCGATCAGCCAGCGCACCCGCACGGGCAGCCGCCCGCCGTGCCGCTCCCGGACCGCCCGGACCGCCGCCAGCCGCGAGGCGAGCTCGCCCTTGTCGTCCGACGCGCCGCGCCCGTAGAGCCGTCCGTTTCGCTCGGTGAGGATAAAAGGCGGCGTGTCCCACAGCTCCAGCGGGTCTTCGGGCTGCACGTCGTAGTGGTTGTAGATCAGCAGGGTGGCGGGACCCTCGCCCGCCTCGGCCACCAGCACGGGCGCGACCTCGCCGGGATACTCGCGAACGGCAAAGCCCTCGGCCTCCAGCAACCGGGTCACGAACGCTGCCGTCTCGGGCAGCATCCGCCCCTGCGCCGAGACGCTCTCCAGAGCCACCAGGTCGCGCAGGTCCGCGAGGCCACGTTCGATGTGGGGGGTCAGGTCAGATGGAGTCATGGAGGCAGGGTAAGGGATGGAGGCGGGGGTCAGAGCCGTGCCAGCGTCCACCCGGCCAGCTCCCGCAAGGCCCGCACCTCATCCGGGCCGCTCAGCAGGCGGCCCAGCCAGTCCCCTTCGGGCTGCTGAGGCAGCTCCGGCAACACCTCCCACATCCGGGTGACGGCAGGGGGGGGATGGTCATTCACGGCACACAGGGCCTCCGCCAGCGTCCAAAGGGTCGTGCGGGTCAGGAAAGTCGCCTGATCAGACCCCGCCCCCTCCAGCTTGCCCAGGGTGGAGGTCAGCCAGTGCCGCAGCCTGCGCCGCTCGGCCTCCGGGGTCCGGTAGGCCGCCAGGAGGTGCCGGGCCTCGGCCTGAATCCGGGCGAGGTCCCCGCCGGGATCGTGGAGCACGCGGCTCTCGGCCCAGCCCAGGAGGGTCAGCCCGGTCCCCTCCTCCACCTCCTGCCACGCCCGGTTCAGCGTGTGCCCATGCCGCTCGACCAGAAGCCCACCGCGCTCCTGGGCCTCGAAAGGCTGCGCCCCCGGCCAGTAGAGCCACAGGTCGAGGTCGGAGGTGGGCCGGGCGGTCCCCCGCGCCACGGAACCGCCCAGCCGAAGACCTGAAACACCCGCTGCCACGGCCCGTTCCACTTCGTCAGCCAGCAGAGTACGGTGAAGCTCGTGGACCACGAAGGAGAGGTCAGGGTCGCCGCTCACCCCCCGAAGCCGTGCGGGTGCGCCCGGTGCCACTCCCAGGCGGTCCGCACGATGTCCTTGAGGTCGGTGAACTGCGGCTGGAAGCCCAGGTCCTCCACGATGCGGCGGGCATCCGCGACGAGACGGGGTGGGTCACCCGCACGGCGGGGGGCGACCTCGCGTGGCAGGGGCGGAAGGCCGTCCTCGGTGATCACCGCGTCCACGGCGTCAAGCACCTCCCGGACGGAAAAGCCGTGGCCCAGGCCCACGTTGTAGGTCGCGGCCCTGAGTTGTCCGCGCTCCAGAGCCTCCACCGCGAGCACATGCGCGTCGGCGAGGTCCTGCACGTGGATGTAATCGCGGATGCAGGTGCCGTCGGGGGTGGGGTAGTCGTCCCCGAAGATCATCATCTTCCCGCGCTGGCCCAGGGCCGTCAGCGCCGCCAGTTCAATCAGGTGGGTCTTGTTGGCGTGGTCCTCCCCGATCTCGCCGCCCGGCGCCGCCCCGCACACGTTGAAATAGCGCAGCACCACGAAGGGCAGGCCATGCGCCGCGTGAAAAGCGTGAATCATGCGCTCGGTCATCAGCTTGGTCTCGCCGTAGACGCTCTCGGGACGCAGGGGGGCGTCCTCGGGGATGGGGACATGGTCGGTGGTGCCGTACACGGCGGCCGTGGAGGAGAAGACCAGCGGCACCACCCGCGTCTGCACGATGGCCTCCAGCAAATTGAGGCTGCCCACCACGTTGTTGCGGTAATAGCGGCCTGGAGCGCCCATGCTCTCGCTCACCTCGATCAACGCGGCAAAATGAATCACGGCGTCAGGCTGGTGCGCAGCCAGCGCTGCCCGCAGCCCTTCCGCGTCCAGCAGGTCCACCTGTGCCAGTTCTACCCCCTCCGGCAATGCCCCTCGGTGCCCGCTGGTCAGGCTGTCCAGCACCACGACCTCGTGCCCGGCCCTTAGCAGTTGCTGCACCGTGTGCGACCCGATGTATCCCGCTCCCCCGACGACCAGCAGCTTCATACGTCACAGCGTAACAGCGTAATGAATGGCCAGCATACGCAAGGGCCAATAAGCACCACAAAAAATCCCCCACCATGAGGGGTGGGGGGTGGGATGGAGCGGGAGACGAGAT